>JAFZKK010000082.1 GCA_017551905.1 Salinivirgaceae bacterium | reverse complement strand
ATCAAACAGATATGCACGACTCAAATTTCTCAAGCCAACTTTGCACATAGTTGTCACCTCACTATTGCAATGGCGATAGTAATCCATATTGAAGTCAATTGTCGATATGCCGGCACAATAACCCACAGTAAATCAGCTTTTAAACCCGCATTTTTTAGAAAATGGAGTTTAAAGGTATGAAACATAATTCTTATTTCCAAATATAAATGCCAATTATCAACCATATCGGCTGATAATCAACAATATATTGGCAAGACTACAAAAATTGTGTTTCGGCTGCTACCAACTGTGCTGATTAGAAGCGGCTGTCTGCGCAGAAAAATGAACCCTATTGCTTATTCGGATAATACCTCTGCCCAAAAATCGATGAGCCGACGCGAACCATTGTCGAGCCGTGGGCAATTGCCAATTGGTAGTCGCCCGACATTCCCATTGAGAGTTCTTTAAACTCCTCGTTTGCAGAGAAATAATCGGCTTTGAGAGTATCGAATATTTGCTTCAGATTAGCAAATTCGCGATTGGTCTGGTCCTTGTCGTCAGTTAGGCTGCCAATGCCCATCACTCCGCAGATACGAACGTTCTGCATTGCCTTAAACTCATCCGACTCAAGCAATTGTCGGGCTTCGTCAATGTTCATCCCGAATTTGGTTTCCTCAGTGGCGATGAAAAACTGCAGCAGGCAATCTACCACAACACCGTGCTTGGCTGCTTCTTTGTTCACGGCTTGCAGCAAGCTGGCGCTGTCGATACTGTGTATCAGTTTGACGTAATCGACAATGTACTTTATCTTGTTGGTCTGCAGGTGGCCAATGAAGTGCCATTCGATATCGGCCGGAAGGTCGGCGTGCTTCTGCTTCATTTCCTGCGCGTGATTCTCGCCAAAAATGCGATGTCCGGCATTGTAGGCTTCCATAATGTCGGATTCGGGCTTGGTTTTCGATACCGCCACAAGCCGCACGCCCGCTGGCAAGGTCGATTTTATTTTGTTCAGATTTTCGGAAATGCTCATTGTTTTTCTGTTAATCAGTGAATTGTTTGTAGAGACGCGATAATATCACGTCTCTACCTGTGGAAATAATTAAAATCCTAATTCCTAAATATTAAATCCTAACTATTTACGCGTTTGTCCCTCGCCCGTCACGAGCCACTTGTACGAGTTGAGCTCACGCAGAGCCATCGGGCCGCGGGCGTGGAGTTTTTGCGTTGAGATACCAATCTCGGCACCCAATCCGAATTGTGCGCCGTCGGTGAAAGCGGTTGGGGCGTTCACGTACACCACAGCCGCATCGACAGCCTTACGGAACAAATCGGCATTTGCCTGATTGTCAGTTACAATGCACTCGCTGTGCCGTGAACTGTAACGGGCAATGTGCGCCAGTGCCTCGTCAATCGAGCCAACGGTTTTAATGGCCATTTTGTAATCCATAAACTCGGTGCCAAACGATTGGTCGTCAGCGTGTTGGAGAAGATTGGCAGGATATTTCCCGTCCAATGCGGCGTAGGCCTGCTCATCGGCATAGACAATAACGTTTTTGGTGGCGCAATCGGCAACCAAAGCCGGAAGGTCGGCAAGGCGTTTCTGATTGATTATCACGCAGTCAAGTGCATTGCAGACGCTCACGCGGCGCGTTTTGGCGTTGAAGATTATGCGCTTGCCCCACTCAAGATTGCCGAACTCATCGAAATAAGTGTGGCAAATGCCCGCGCCGGTCTCAATGACGGGCACAATGGAATTCTGGCGCACAAAATCGATGAGCCGTTTGCTACCGCGCGGGATAATCAAATCGACGTAATCGGTGGCCTTGAGCAACTGCTCGGTTTCGGCGTGACCAGCGGGCAGAAGTGCGATAACGTTCTCATCAACACCGTGTTGGCGCAACACATCTTTTATTATGCCAACGCCCACAACGTTCGAGTCGTAGGCATCGGAACCGCCCTTCAGAATGCAAGCGTTGCCCGATTTGAGGCAGAGCGAGAAAACATCGTAAGTGACGTTCGGACGCGCCTCGTAAATCATTCCAATGACGCCTATTGGCACGGTTACTTTTTTGAGTTTCAGTCCGTTGGGCAGTTCACGTTCTTCGAGTGTGCGGCCAACCGGATAGGGCAACGATGCCACGTTTCGCATATCGCCGGCAATGTCGGCAATGCGCTGCTCGGTGAGTTGCAAGCGGTCGTAAACGGGGTTGGCCTTGTCCATACGCGCCAAATCCTTGTTGTTGGCGGCCAAAATCTCGCTGGTGCGCGCCACAATGGCATCGGCCACATCGCGCAAAATATTGTTAATCTTATCCTCGCTCAGGAAAACCAAACTGCGGCTCGCCTGGCGGACTTTCTCAAATAATTCAGTGCAATCCATAATTTAAACGCTAACACAAAACACTAACGATGACTATGACTATGACTATGACTATAACTATAACGATAACTAAAACGTATACTTAAACACTAACGCTAACGATGACTATAACTTAAACGTAAACTAAAAACGTAAACATTCAATCCTTCTTCCTTCAATCCTTCAATTTACACTCCATAATCGAGTGCCCCAGACCAACGCCGTCGTGTATTTTGGTGACTTTCAGGCCGGCGGCCTCAACGCAGCGCGTCATATCGTCGGAATGGTACATCTTGCTGTTGCCGTTGGCAAGGGCGGTGAAATAGACGCTCGTCATTGTCAGGTCGAAGGCGGCGGTCTCGAAACGTTGACGGTCCCAGAAGGTCTCCATAATGAAGACGGTTGCGTCTTTCGTCATCGAGCGGGCGGCGCGCGTCAGAATGCTTGTTACTTCGGACTCCGAGAAGCAATCAAGGAATTGGCTCATCCAAATGGCATCGAAGCCAGTGGGGAACGGCACTGCAGGGTCGAGCAAGTTGGCGCCGTGGCCGTGAATACGGTCGGCTCCGGGCTGTCCGGCGGTCTGCTTTTTCATCATCTCAAGCTGTTGTGGAAGGTCCATAATGGTTACCTCGACATCGGCGTTGTGGCTCACGCACTGCATAGCCCAGCGGCCGGTGTTGCCGCCCACATCGAGCAACGTGCGCGGGTGCGTCCCGAACACAATGTCGAGCGCCTCGGCAAACGAGTTGTCGCTGTAGAAATGGTCGAACCCGAACCAGCTTTTCTGCACCTCGGGCGGCAGTTGCGACAGTCCCTCGTAGATTGTCGGCCAGCTGCCGAACACTTTCAGACCTTCGGGTTTGCCGTTCAAGAGCGATTCTTCTAACTTAAACAATCCTAAATAGTTGACATCGTGGTTGAAGTTCATATTGGCGTTCACCATTGTATCGTTGAGCAAGAACCAGCCGGCTTTGGTAATCTGATAGCGCTCATCGGCAAAAATGACCGTGCCGATTGAAAGCGACGCCTCCAACAGCACCTGCGCGGCATATTCCGACAGTTTGCACTGTTTGGCTATCTCGCTCTGCGTCAAGCCATTTTTGCTGTCGGCCAAAGCCTTCAGAATTCCAAATTTAACCATCAGGCGCGATACCTGAAAAACCACCGGCGCCCCGGCAATGAAATGCGCCAAACGCTGCGCCTCAAGAGCTGATTGGTGCTCTTTGGTGTATTGCTTCTCAAGAGAAGGGAAAAGTTTCATAGATATGTTATTTATATTGTTTCTAAAAATAGTTCCGTCTTCCAGACGGTTTGGTAAGTGGTGTTTCTTCCGTAGGTTTCGTTTCACTCCACCTTCGGTTATGATAATCTACGCCTTTCAGGCGATTTCTTGATATGTTATTTAAAATCATTGTCCTATTCGTTTGCAAAAAAGGCTTGAAAAGCCGTCACAATCATAACCGTATGTAAGCGCAGCGCAACATACGGCTAATATGCGCACAAAACCTTCGCCTGAAAGGCGATACTTCTCAATCCTTCAAAAAATATTTTTCGTCTATTTCAATTCCATTTTCCTCCAAAAATAATCGGTATTCTTGTTCAAAGGTTATCTTTTTGTGGTGCTCCTTCTGATTTTTAATATAATTCGATATTGTTTCACGCTCGTTGATATTATATGAAAAGGCGGCATAACTTTCGCCCCAACCATCAAAATTTGGAAAATTTGTATTCGTTTTCAGCCACTTGCTCGATTTTTCTTTCAATTCTCTCATAAAATCGGCAAGAGCTAACGAAGGGTGAATGTCGACAAGCAAATGAATATGATTGGGCATTCCGCCTATTCGATAAACATAAACATTCTTGATTTTTGCTATTCCGAATAGATATGCGTACAAATCGCGCTCGTGTTCCTCACAGATTGTGTTTCCGCTGCGCTTTGTCCTAAATACTATGTGGTGCAATAATCTTGTGTAACTCATTTTTATAGTACCGCCCTTCAGGCGGATTTTTTATTTATTGCTTTGCCGTAAGCAAGCGAAGCGCAGCTTACGGTTATGATTGTCGTCGCCTTTCAGGCAACTATTTGTGTTTCCAAAATTAGAATTCTTATGCTTTCCGCCGTAGTGTGTTATTATTTTTCTAAAAAATGTAATATATAAAGTATCGCCTTTCAGGCGAAAACATTAGGGTGAGTCCGTGCTTCGTTTGCTTGCGGTTATGATTGTTATCGCCTTTCAGGCGGCTATTTTTGTTTCCAAAATTAGAATTATGGCGCCTTTAATTATAAAAATGGTCATTCTCAACAAAGTAACTTGCCAAACTTATCTGATTTCTGTTCGCCTGAAAGGCGGCTGCAATCATAACCGGTGGTTGAGCATAGCGAAACCTCCGGCTGTATGCCATCGTAACGCCTCCGCCTGAAAGGCGGAACTAAATAGAAAGTATAGCCTTTTGGTGAGTTGTCAGATTCTTTATATCCAGTGCTCTTTCAGCAGCTTCTCGAATTTATGTATTCCGTTTCCATTTTTATGGTGCCACGACGCAGGGTGGGCAGGGTGATTGACATAATCAATTAGAGTGTTAGAATTATATCCATTTGCCGAGCTATATTTCATAAATTCCATATAGGCGTATTTGCTTACAAATATCACAATATCGGGCTTGTCAATATCAATAATGCCGCATAGTGCGATTTCTGCCACTTCGCGGTCCATTTGGGTGCAGTCTTTCTTAAAAGACCTGTTCTTTCCCCGGACTGTCGCGGGACGCAGAAAATAGTTGTAGAACGCAGCTTCGTCGTAAACGTGTTCACAGTTGGAATCCAGTACGTTATTTATTGTTTTGCATAATCTGTCGAAACTGCGGTACGCTTTCCAATTATTCACATCGGTCTTTTTGGTTTCCGGAATTAAATGTTGCAGGTCATCGCCTTTGTACCACTTTTCCGGATTCTTAAACACACTGTCGGCGTTGTCATCAAAGTAGTTGCTCTCGCCAACAATAATCAGCTTTTTATGTCTTGCGTTGCTCCAATAATTATCGGAAAAAGCGGGTATCAGGTCGGGAAAACGGTTAAAAATGCCTTCTTTGACAATGCCACCCTTCCCAATATTTGAATATCGGTTCGGTTCCATTTTATAACTTGTTGTATTCCTTAATGAAAGACTGAACAAAACTGTCGATTTCGTCTGCGATATGCTTTATGTAAATACCTGCTGTCTTTGGATTTTTCAGTTCCTCGAATCCTGCGGAATTGAGATTCCAGAAATTAAGATTGTAATTTGCGGAATTTCGCCAGCCATACCACCACGCCGACTCCTTGAAGCCTCCTATGGTGGAAAGAGCTTTTGCGATTTTCTCGTTTTGCTCCCACTCGCTGTTCCGCACAATACCGTAATAATACAAATTGTCAAGTTCGATTTTAAATGTTGCAGGGCAACCGCCTTTTGTGAATTTCAGTCCGAAATATCTGTACCGTCCCCGGCTGCGACTGTAATACAGATTCACATCGTTTGTGAAGTCATAATCAGGATTTTGTATTGTATATCCTTGATTTGTCAAACATTTCCGCAGTTCGTTCCAGAAATATTTCTGCATTTCGGTGCGATTGAAGTCGGCACGCTCCACGTACAAATCGCATTCCTGCAAAACCGAAAGAATCTGCTCCTTGTCAATCGGGCGGCTCTCCTTGCCGTATAAGTCTTTCCGCAAAATCGCCACAACTGAAAACAACGAGTTCGACATACGCGAATAGAATTTCGGTGCATCCGTCTGACGAGTTTCTTCGTTGCAAGAGTCGAAATCGTTCAACGCTTGAATCAAATTCACCAACTCGTCGAGCACATTTTTAATGGTTTCCTCCGACGTGTGCAGTTGTAAAAAACCCAGCTGAAATATCAAGTCCTTTAGTTCGTCAACGCTTGAGTTAATGTTGCCTTTCGAGTCGCGACTGCCGATAGTTATCTGACCGTCTTGTACAATTTTATGTAGTTCTTCCAAGAACCTATGATAAACTTCCTGCTTTTGGTTGAAGATAGCCATATTGCGCTCTTTCAGTTCTTCGGTTCCCGATTGTCCTTTCAGAAGCAGCATTGTGATTATGGCGGCGATAATGGCTCCCGCTATGGCTGCGAAAAGTTGCGAGGCAATTTCTAATCCGAGCCAAGCCCCGCAGAGCCAGGCCAGTAGCACGAAACCAGCCAAAAGAATTGTGCCGAATATGTATAGCTTTTTGTCTGTCATAATTCTTCAATTTTAAAAGAGGCTGACAACGTGTGCCAGCCTCAATCCAACTTACTTTTTCGGCACAAAGGCATAGGTGTTGCCGCTAATCTGCTTTGCTTCGCCGCCTAAAAGATTTGCCGCACGTTGCAAGTCACCGAATGAATTGTACGTTTGAACGTTGCCGTTTGGAAAATTTAACTGATACATAATGTTTTAATTTTTTTTGTTGCCTCCACTTTGCGGCTATCGGCATCTCCGTTTCTTTTTCCCGCAAATAAAATTTCAACCACTCCCATATCGCGGTAGTGGCTTGAGTTTTTTAATAAAACTATAATGTTTCCATTTGATTTCTGTAAGCGAATATAGCTTGCGTGTAACATATATGTTACGCACAGTTCAAAAGTAAATAAAAATATTTACGTAACAAAAATGTTACGCTAAAAATGGAGTTCCAGCAGGAAATTCAGTTAATCTCTTCAAAAATAAAGTCTTACCGCATAGAGAGGAATATGTCGGTACAGGATTTAGCGTATCTCTGCAATATGGAACGTTCAAGCATAAGCCGCATTGAGTCGGGGCGTGTGAACATCACCGTTAAAACGCTTTGTATAATTAGCAGCGCCTTGGGAATAGAACCTAAAGATTTATTGTGAATCAGGCACTTAATGTATTGCGGCTTTTACATAGTACCGCCTTTCAGGCGGATTTTTTATTTATTGCTTTGCCGTAAGCCGCGCTTCGCTTGCTTGCGGTTATGATTGTTGTCGCCTTTCAGGCGGTTCTTCGTTTATTCACTGTTTTTTTATCAGCCTTTCAGGCGACTTATATTGCTTATTATCTTTCTAATATCTGTGCAAATCCGTGTCATCGTGCATCATTTCTCTGTACTCTTTGTTTTCTCCGTGCCCTCTGTGTCAATCCTTCCAGAACTCATAATAATTAAACCACTGCTCAGGATATTCCTTCAGAATCTTCTCAAAATTGGCAACATACTGCTCAAGCAAGGCTTGCTCGGGTTTGCGGTCGCGGGTGCGGGCAACGGGCTCGGCAATGGTGAAGCGGTAGTGGTAGGTCATCGGCTTTTCGCGCATTGCAAAATAGAACACCACCGGTACTTTCAGCCGAGACGCCAATAGGAACGGACCAGCCGGAAAATCAGATTCACGGTCCATAAAATTGATTGTCAGCAACTTGTCGGCGTTTACATAGCGGTCGCCTTGGAAACAGACATATTCGTGGCGGTTCAGCGCCTCGGTGATTTGGAAGACGTGCGTCAGCGTGTCGTTGTTCACGGGAATGATTTTGTAGTCGTGGGCGGTGCCGTTCTTTTCGAGCATCTCCTTGATTTTTTGGTGCTCGGCGTCGTACATCACAATGTTGATACTCTTGCCGTAGTCGCCAAAGAAAGGTGCGCCAATCTCCCAATTGCCAATGTGGCCGCCAATCATTATCACGCCCTGCTGCGAGTTCAGCACATCGAGAAACTGCTGATAATGTTCGAATTTGAAATGGTATTTTTTGGTCATTCCGCTGCCGATTGCAATCTTGTCAATCAGAATCTGTCCCAAACGATAATAGTTGCGGAAAAGCATCGCCACAGAGCGCAAACGGCTCAAATGCAATGTTTTGCGAGCGTAGCGCCACGTGCAGGCGGTGGCCTTCGGGGCAAACGGAATAAAATAGACAACCACGAACGCCAGAAAAACGTAGGCCGCACGAATGCCGATATACTGTATCAGCTTGATAAAGAAGAAGTAACCGAAACTTCCGCCGCGCGTTTTTCCTTGCCAGTCAGCCATTGGCGGGGCTATTTTTGCGTGCGCTCAATCACAAGGTCGTAGAAATCCTGAAAAGTGCGGATTTTGGCGAAATCCTCGCCCGTAACGTTGAAGCCGAAGTTCTGCTCCACCAGCACCACCACGTCAACCAGGTCAAGGCTGTCGAGCTCCAGCGTCTCCATCAGCGGCGCATCGGGTTTGATAATGTTCTTGTCAACTTCAAACTCTTCGGCTAAAGTATTGTTAATCTTTTCGATAATCTCCTCGTTGGTCATAATATGCTATTTGAATTTCTTAATTATCAATGTCGAATTTGTGCCTCCAAACCCGAACGAATTCGTCAAAAATAAATCAAAATCCGTATCAATCCGCGTTTTGGGGATATTTAATTGGCACGAAGCCTCGTCGGGCTCCTCAAAGTTGATATTGGGTGCGATAAAGCCGTTGTTCATCATCAGTGTCGAGTAGATAACCTCGCTTGCGCCTGCCATCCACATCTCGTGGCCGGTCATCGATTTGGTCGAAGCCACGTAGGGGCGGCTTGCGCCGAACACCTCGGCAATGGCGCGGGCCTCGTTCAGGTCGCCGGCGGGTGTTGAAGTGGCGTGGGCGTTGATATACGGAATGTCGGCAGCCGCAAGTCCTGCGCTGTCAAGGGCGCGTTGCAGCGAGCGTCGGGGCCCTTCGACGTTCGGCACCGACAGGTGGTCGCCGTTCGACGAGAAGCCGTAGCCCACAATCTCGGCCACAATGGGTGCACCGCGTTTTACGGCGCTCTCGTAGCTCTCCACAACCACACTTGCCGCGCCACCACTTGGAACTAATCCGTCGCGACGGCGGTCGAATGGTTTCGAGGCCTTGGTTGGGTCGGCCTCCTGTGTCGAGAAGGCGCTTAAGCCGTCGAAACTACTTACAGCATACGGGTTCACCTCTTGCGCTCCTCCGCAGAGAACAATATCCTGAAGTCCTTGTTTGATAAGAAGATATGCAATACCGATAGCGTGCGAGCTACTTGCGCAAGCACCGGCTATTGTGAAGTTGATTCCTTTCAGTTTGAAAATCACCGACAGGTTCATCGATACTGTTGAAGTAAGCGACTGGAACACCGACTCGGCGCCCACCAGCACTGTGTTTTTCTTCTCGCGAACTGTATCGACGGCGTTGATGATTGGAACGGCGCTTGTGTCGTTGCCGAACAGAATTCCCACCTCGTTGGCAGCCAGAAAATCGGCATCAATTTTGGCGTTACGGAAAGCTTCAGCCGATGACATATAGGCGTATTCGCCTTGTTCGGCCAAACCTCGTCGGCTGCGGCGGTCGAGCAACTCTTTCATATTGGGACGTTCCAAAATGCCGGTCAGCGACGACTGAAAGCCCATCTCTTTGCGCCCAGGGTCAAGGCCAATGCCCGAACGCCCGTTCCATAGCGAGTCCTTCACTTCGTCGAGATTCTTGCCAATGCAAGAGTAGATGCCCATTCCGGTTATTACAACCCTACGCTCCATTTAGTCGGTTTATTTGAGCCGCAAATATAGAATTTTATATGTATCGAAAATTGCCACTATTGGTTCTCAATTTTGATTTTGCCGGCCATCTCCATCAGTTGCTTAACGCTGAATGCCAGCGGTGTTGAGCTGTTGGTGTTGACAGGCGTTTGCTCACCGTCGATGTTGAAGGTAAGCGTGGAACCGTCGGCGCGGACATCGATTGTTACGGGGGCGCCCATCACAAGCGGCAGGTTTTTGTTGTCGTGTCCTGCCGGGAATCCGCACAGCACCGGAATGTCGTATTTCACAAGATATTGGTGAAGCATAGACTCGACGCTACTGTATCCCAAATCGGCCGTGCAGCTGACAAACTCGCCCAAAATCACACCCTTGCATCGCGACAGCACACCGTTGAGGCGCAGCATGTTGAACAGGCGGTCGATGTTGTGCATTGTCTCGCCAATCTCCTCAATGAACAAGATGATGTCGCCGTGAGCCGACGCATCGGCCTTGGTGCCCAAAAGCGGCACAAAAGTGCAGATGTTGCCGCCCACAAGTGTTCCGCTTGCCTTGCCTGTAATATTCTGTGAATGAGACGGAACGTTGTATTGCGGCACGTTGCCCATAAGCAAGTCACGCACAAGAGTGCTCGTTAGGTCGGTTCCGCCCGACGATGCCAAGAAAGTGCTCATTGTGCCGTGGATGCTCATCACTCCGGCACATGACATCATGCCGTGGAGAGTTGTGATATCGCTAAAACCGACAATCCATTTAGGATGCTCGGTGAACTCCTGAAGTGCCAACTGGTCAACCACTTGGATGGAGCCGTAGCCGCCACGGTTGCATATTATCGCCTTGATTTCAGGGTCGCGGAGAGCCCAACGGATGTCGGCGGCGCGCTCGGCGGCTGTTCCGGCATACTTGTTGGCGTCGAGCTTTTCGACATTCGGCCCGATGACTGGCTCCAAGCCCCAGTCGCGCAACACATCGGCGGCTTTTTCGATGTTTTCCATCGGCGTTGAGTACGATGGAGAAATGAGCGCAACCTTGTCGCCTTTCTTCAAGAATGCCGGCGCAATGCAGTTGAGCGGCGTTGTGTCGGCATCGGTTATTATCTCGTTGATAACAAAGGTGGTATCGTTGACGATGATGATTTCCTCGATGTCGTCGTTCTTATGACACGAGGCGAAGCTCAAGGCCAGGCAAGCAATTAGCCCGGCTGCCAGTTTTAGTTTTGTCAGTTTCATTTTCGTAATAAAAGTCTAAATGTAGTGTTTTTTAATTATCGACATGTGCGAGCGGCGAAATTCATTTCCATTTTTTATTGATACCGATGGCTGTTCCTGCGATTACCAAAACAGTGTATGCCGCGACAACAATTTCATACATAGGCATTTGCCAAAGCAAACGGCGGTTACCGAACACCTTGCAGACAGCGTAGAGCATAATGGTGTCGATTATTGTTTTTGGAACAAGAACCACCGCCGCCGGAATCCACGACCATGGCAACAACAAGAGACTTGCCACGGCGCAAACGGCCGTTGCTGCCACTATCGCCGCCACCGCTATGCTGTCTGTATCGGTGTATGAGGTGGTTTTTCCGCCCCAGCGCATCCGTTGACGCAGAAAGGCGGCAAACGTAGGCGCGGCATCGGTTTCGACTATGGTCTCGGGCAGGCAGGTGAAACGGATTTTCCGCCTGTCGAGGCGCTTGACCGCGTGCAGTAGAAAAACATCGTCGCCCGAACGAACCGCAGCGTTGAACGGGTCATCCATTTGCATCACAGCGTCTTTGTCGAACATCATATTGGCGCCATTGCACATTATTGGTCTGCCGCAGCCTGCCGCACCAATGCCGCTGCCAACCAGACTTGCAAAATCGACAAACTGAAACCGGCTGAACCAACCGCGCATATCACTTATCTTTACTGGCGCGCAAAGCAACGTGCAACCGCCACCGGCAAATTCCGAAGCCATTGCGGCAAGCCACCGTTCGGGGTAGCGGCAGTCGGCATCGGCGGTGGCTATGCACCCGAAGCGCGCCGCTGCCATTCCCTCCGCCAGCGCGTTTTTCTTGCCGCTGCCATTGGCTTTCAAAAGCCGCAACCGAGGCTCGGAGGCGGCCATATCGTTCAACAGTTGCCACGAGTTGTCGGTACTATGGTCGTTAACGGCAATAATCTCAAAGTCGGCATCTGATTTTTGCGCCAGCAAAGTTTTTATTGTCGAAACGATGCTACGCTCCTCGTTGCGGAACGGCAGAACAACGCTCACCGGAACAACCGAGGCATTGGCCGGTTGCCGTCTGGCTATCTTTATGAATCCGCCGAACAAACAGATTATCAGCGCAGTATAGCACAAAACAACAGCTGCCGATATGTAAATAATAGTGTACATATTACAAATGTAGCAACTCTTCCGCTTTTTTTATGCCAAAATTTTGGCGGTTTCATTTTTTTTGTACTTTTGCACCGCTCTTAAGCAAACGGGGTGCCATAGCTCAGTTGGTAGAGCAAAGGACTGAAAATCCTTGTGTCCCTGGT
>JAFZKK010000081.1 GCA_017551905.1 Salinivirgaceae bacterium | reverse complement strand
GTAAAACGCTGGTATTTCATTCTCATTCCACCACGGATTGTCGATATGAAGACGGCCGATAATTTGTTTTTCAAGAATCTCTGTATATTCCATATAAGCACAAGATTTTGACGCTAAAATAGATATTTAGGTTTAAATAAGCAATAAAAATTGTGCTTATTTTGTCATTTTGTACCTAAATAAGAATAAATCGAATATTTTTTATGCTTAATTGGCGTAATGACCACGTAGAGACGCGATTAATCGCGCCTCTACAATGCAAATAATCAATTATTTGTCAAATTCCCTATTCCACCGCAACCCGTTTAATCGTGTTGCCAACCTTTACCACGTAAATGCCTGTGCCGTTGACGGTTATTTCTGCACATCCGCTTGATTCACACACCATTTACGGTCAAAAACCGGTTGACAGCCTTGTTGTAAACAACTACTACAACTTCTGGGGCAGCTCGAAATATTTGGTGATTGTGGTGAATTAAACCGACATCCAGATTAACATACAAAGTGCCGAATTGTGCGCAACAGCATTGATTCGGCACTTTTTTATTGAGTAATCGAATTACACACGTATGTGCCACATCATTTCTTAACCGTCAACGTCTCTTTCTCTACCTGCATTTTACTATCGGCTGCACGTTTCTTGTTCAGCCACGCAAGGAAATCTGTCAGCGGCAGTGAACGCGGAAGGTCAAGACCTGCGTTGCTTGTGGCCGATGATGCGTAATCGACCGCCTTTGCAAAATCGTTTTCCGAGAAAATGATGTACAAATCGTTGAAAATCTGACCTGTGCCGTCGTCACAATTCAATTCATATTCATCGATTGTGCCCGTGGCATCGTTGGCGGCATCGAAAAAGACGTACGGCGTGCCAGCCTTAACGAAATAACTGCCGCGAGTGTCGGTGCGGTAGGGCAGCAAACAATAGGCGGTTTTTGTCTCATCTATCAGATAGACAGCCACAAAGCCATTCACGGGTGACTGCAACGACAAGTAGAGTTGGTCGCCCGATTTGAACTCTGTTGAAGCGAACTGCTGCCGCGTGCCGTTGCGTAAAACGCTGTATTTAAGGTCGATTCGCGATTCGTTTCGGGCTTGTGCCAAACCGCACACTGTAGCCTCGATGTAGAGTGCATTGCCTTCAAAACCTTGCTCAATCTTGGGCTCTTGCGTATCGGAAAGCCACTCGCCGTTGACAAAATCCTCGCCCGATGTGTAGAGCGCATCGCTGAAACCGCTGCCGTCCTCTTTCGAAATCAGCGTCTCGGTCTGCGACAGCCGTTCGCCAAACTCTCGCGCAAGCGCCGAAATCCTTGCACGCTGAATGGCTGTATGCCGCGCAGCCTCAAGTGTTTCGTTGGTCTGCACATAATATTTGTAGGTGCCGCAAACCTGCTTTGGCTCTTGCGCCACAGCCGTTAGTGTGGCCAACAAAATCAATGTGAGCAACAGTGCGCGCATACTATTTCAATTTCCACGATTCCCAATTTCCGCCAACAGTAGCCGACGGCACAACTGTCGGTGTCTGACTCTTGCCGTTCACCACAATCGACTGCTTGCGGACGTTGTCGGTAACGTAATCACCTAACTCTTTGTATGTTACATTGCCCGATGTCTCTTTGATTTTCTTCAACAGATAGTAGGTGAACATTCCGTGCTGCTGCTCGTTGTTTGGGTAGGCGGTCTCGTCGCCCTGTGCGGCCGAAAAGACAACCATATTGCCCACGGGCGCGCTGCTCTTGGCCTTGATTGCCACACCGCGAGCGCTTGCTAACATCTGCCCGTCGCGGTTAGCGCCACTGAAGCAGGCATCCAAAAATACTGTTACCGACTTGCTTGGCAAGTTGCCCAAAGTGCTGTACAAATCATCTAATTTATAGCCAGTTGACACATCGGTTCCATATCCATCAATTGGTAGCAAATAGGCTGTTCTCTTCGATTCGTCAGGGATACCGTGACCTGCATAGTAAAAGATAATGCGAGTATTGCCGCCGTATGCTTCGATGACTTTTTTGAGCCAGTTGACTTCGTATTTCATATTGTTGAGAGTTGCATTGGTAACAATGTGAACGTTATTATCGGGGATGCCCAGTGTTTTCTTACAATAATTGGCAAAAGAACGTCCGTCGTTAGCCGCAAATGGTACTTGGGCCTCTTTTTGATAGTTCTCGTTGGCGATTATCACTGCGAAAGTGTTGTTTTGCTTTGTGTTAGATACAGGAATATTTACATCTATGTCTGACGTGCCCACCGTTCTTTGGGTAGTTGTAATGGTTTGTTTCCCCTTTTGTGGTGCAGCGTTGGATGATGTTTGCAAATTCAAATCGATTGGCTCAAAATTATAATCAATTTGGGCTATTTCGTAGTTAAGTGATGCCTGATTGCTATATTTGAATTGCTTGCCATTTGACATAGTAAATATGATTTCAGCAATACTAATTTTGTCGTTCTCGATAAAACATTTCTGACTGATTTTTATTGACGACCATTGTTGTTTAAATTGTTGAGCATTAGCAATCGGAACAGGAACTAAAAGGTTGCCGTACTTTTGGTTGTATACCATAAACACCTCGTTTTCTGCATCATAACTTCCCAATTCAAACTTCAGGTTTTTGTCTTGATATTTTTCGATGTATTCTTTTTCCGCTTTCTTCGTTAATTCCTTGATTTTTGTATTACGTGTTTCAACTGTTACTCTTTTTTGCCAATCGGCAACTTTTTCAAATTCTCCTTTTTTCTGCCATTCGTTCAGTTTTGATTCGACATAATCTTTTGCAAAAAGAGAAAATGAATTAACATAAGCATACCCCCAATTGACGGTTCCTCTATTTCTATTATTCCAATTAGCATCCCAACCTATTGGCTTTTGGGTGGCATAACAATTTATTGTTGCAGAGCAACCAAAGAATGCATCGTGACCAATGCTCGTAACAGATTTAGGAATGTTGACAGATGCCATACCACAAGCTGTAAAAGCATTCTTCCCGATACTTGCTACTCCATTGTGTATTATGACTGAT
>JAFZKK010000080.1 GCA_017551905.1 Salinivirgaceae bacterium | reverse complement strand
GTTTTATTATCCCAAAATTAAGAGCTACGCTTACAACCCATAAGCCGCACAATATCTAATTTCGCATCATAAAATTGTAGAACTATGTGTGGAATTGTAGGATATATTGGCGGACAAAATGCTTACCCAATAATCATAAACGGCCTGAAAAGACTTGAATACCGCGGTTACGATAGCGCCGGCATCGCTCTGTACAACGGCAAATCGACATCGGTGTATAAGAAATACGGCAAGGTGAGCGACCTTGAGAACTCGGTTGCCGGGCTCGATACCAGCGGTTGCCTTGGCATTGGTCACACGCGCTGGGCAACTCACGGCGAGCCTAACGACAAGAACGCCCACCCGCACATGAGTATGCACGGCAAGTTTGTGATTGTGCACAACGGCATAATCGAAAACTACAGCAACCTTAAGAAACGCCTGACAACACGCGGCTACACTTTCAAAAGCGAAACCGACTCTGAGGTGTTGGCCGACCTTATCGAGTACATCTACGAGTTGTCGCCCATAAGCCCCGACGACGCTGTGCAGCTGGCTTTGCGCAAGGTTCAGGGCGCTTACGGCATTGTCGTTATGTGCACCGACCACCCCGACCGCCTCATTGCCGCACGCAAGAGTAGTCCGCTCGTAATCGGTATCGGCGACAAGGAATATTTCATCGGTTCCGATGCCTCGCCGTTTGTCGAATATACCGACCAGGTTGTTTATCTTGACAACGACCAAATAGCCGTTATAAGCCGTGAAGGATTGAATATCAAGTCGATAAACAATGCTGTGGTAACTCCGGAAATCAAGAAAGTGGATATCGATTTTGATGAGATTGAGAAAGGCGGTTTCAGCCATTTCATGCTGAAGGAGATTTATGAGCAGCCTCGCAGCATAACCGACACAATGCGTGGTCGTGTTTTGTCGGAGGTAGATAAGATAACGCTCGGTGGCTTGATTGACGTTATGCCACGCCTGATGAACGCCCGTCGCATTATTATTGTGGGTTGCGGCACATCGTGGCACGCTGGACTTATGGGCGAATACCTGTTCGAGGAATATGCGCGGATACCTGTCGAAGTTGAATATGCAAGTGAGTTCCGCTATCGCAATCCTATTATAAATCAAGAAGATGTGGTGATTGCCATATCGCAAAGTGGCGAGACGGCCGACACGCTTGCTGCCATTCAGCTTGCCAAGAAATACGGCGCTTGCGTTTTGGGCATCTGCAATGTGGTTGGCTCAAGCATTGCACGTGAGACTGACGCAGGTGTTTATACTCACGCCGGTGTCGAGATTGGCGTAGCATCGACCAAAGCTTTTACCGCGCAAGTGTCAGTTCTGGCTATGATGGCACTTATGATTGGTCGCGCTAAATACAATATCAAATCGGCTGACTATCATCAGCTTATACGTGAGCTAATGTCAATTCCCGAAAAAATCTAACATATTTTGAAATCGGCCGACCATATTAAAGAGATAGCTGAAAAATACAAAGACAGCAGCAACGCCCTCTATCTCGGACGCGGTTGCTACTACCCTGTCGCACTTGAAGGCGCACTGAAACTCAAGGAGATATCGTATATTCATGCCGAAGGTTATCCTGCCGCCGAAATGAAACACGGTCCTATCGCCTTGATTGACGACAAGATGCCGGTGATTGTTATTGCCACCAAAGACAAAGGCTACGAGAAGATTGTGAACAACATTCAGGAAGTGAAAGCACGCAAAGGCATTGTGATTGCGGTGATTACCGAAGGCGATACCACCATTGCGGCTATGGCCGACCATGTTATCGAGGTTCCAGCAGTTGAGAACGCTGTGGGCGCCATGATAACTGTTGTGCCGCTGCAACTCTTGAGCTACTACATAGCCATTATGCGCGGCTGCAATGTCGACCAGCCACGAAATCTGGCCAAATCAGTTACTGTTGAATAGAGGCGCTATATTTATCGAAAAACAAGCTTTTTTCAAATCAGATGCAAATTATCTGATTTATGCTAAATTAGCGGCAATAAAATCTTACATGTATGACTAAACTACTTCTAACAGCAATAGTGTCAATGGGATTGATGCTGGCTAACGCACAGGAACCTGTAACCAAAATTGTATCGGGACGCGCGCTTACTCTTGGCGACATGCCTGTCCGCGGCTTAACGGTTGCTTCAAAAACTCTTGGCAGCAAAGTCTCGACCGACGATAACGGTTGTTTCTCAATAGCTTGCGCTGATAAAGATGTGCTTATTTTCTCCGGCAATCTGTTCAAAACCGAAAAGAAAAAAATCAAGGCTGGTGTTAACGACAGCATTATCGCCATTATGACCTTCCCTCTGTCGGAAGAGAACATCGATGTGGCCATTGGTTACGGCTACATCAAAGAGAAAGACCGCACAACCGCTGTGTCGCGCCTTCCGAAGGGCAAAGACTATTGCCGCTACACCGATATGTATGAGTTGTTGAGCGAGAATTTTACAAGTCTCTCAGTCATTGGTAGTTGCGTGTCGATTCGTGGCAACGAGACTTTCAAC
>JAFZKK010000079.1 GCA_017551905.1 Salinivirgaceae bacterium | reverse complement strand
TATATATAAAGATTCCGCATTGACAATTGAGAAAAATATAAATGTGTACATTAACACCATTGTTTTTAATTTGGATAATGATTACACTATTAAAAGAAATGGCAAAAGGATGTATTGCTCTGACTATTATTTAAAAATGGAAAACAATATACATACCATTCATACTGAATATTCAGGGCCAAGTTGTGCTAAAAGTCTTGAAAAGTTTGTATATGATAGCGTGGATATTACCGAGCATGATATAATTAGAATCATTTTAGATTGAAATGCAAAAAATAGAGAAAAAATAGAGCATTTTTGTTTAATGCTCTATTTTTGTGGAATTCTATTTATTGCTGAATAAATGTGTAGGTGATTGTGCCAACCTGAATTTCGGTGGCGTTGGGGTCGGAATTGAATTTGGCCTTGAGTGCGGCGGCTTTGGCGGCCTCACGAAGAACAGGGTCGTTAGTTGTGGTTCCGGCCTTTCCGGGCGATGCGCTCACCACAGTGCCACTGCGGTCAACGCGGATTTCAACCACCACCTTGCCTTCAGCTTTGCTATTGTATTCGGGTTTTGGAGGAGTTGAACCAAATGAGCGGCCAGCCAAATTGAAATTGATGCCGTTGCCAGCACCTCCGCCAGCGCGGTTGGTCGAGTTCGGGTCGCCGTTGAGCGAGCCTTGATTACCCGGTTGCCCGGTGTTGCCCTCGCCAGTATTGCCGCCATTGGTGTTACGACCGGCAAATGCATTTTTAGCTTTATTCTGGGTGGCTTCCATTTGCTGTTGTTGCTGGCGTTGCAACTCCTCTTGCCGTTTGCGTTCTTCCTCCTGGCGGCGTTGTTCTTCGGCAATGCGTTGTTGCTCAAGCTCTTGCTGGCGTTTCAATTCATCTTCCTGACGCTTTTTCTGTTCGGCTTTCTTTTTCTGTTCAATTACTGCCGACTCCTCAAAGTCTTGATTGATAACTTCTTCTTCGCCAGTCTGCGTAGGAGTTGGTGCTGGCGGAGTGGGAGTGGGCGGCGGTGTTGGAATGTTTTGTGCCACAGCCGGACGCGGTTCAACCTCGCCCATGCCTTGTTCCGAGTCGCCAAAGTTGATTAGTATGCCTTCTTCCTCCGCATTCGGCTCGTTGATGAAGGTCACAAAAAGCAGCAAAAGCATCAGCAGTACGCTGAAAGCCGCAGTGCCCAATGTCGCAATCCGTTGTTCTTTGGTAGCTATCATTTCTTAATCGGGCGGGTGGCCAGAATGAGTTTGTATTTGTGGTCTTTGGCAATGTTCATCACCTTTACAACGTGCTCAACAGCAACACTTTGGTCGGCATGGAGCGAAATGGTTGGCGGCTCGGGATAGTTCTCGGCCGGACCAACGCGGTTTACAAGCGATTGCTCAAGCTGGTCGAAGCTAACGTATTGCCCTTCAATGGCATAGCGCAGGTCTTTGGTTATCGACACTGTCGTTATCGGTTTTGAGGCGATAGTTTGGTTGTTGCTTTGCGGCAACAGCAGCTTCAAGGCGTTGGGCGCAATCAGCGTCGATGTCATCATAAAGAAAATCAGCAACAGGAACACAAGGTCGCTCATTGACGACGACGAGAATTCGCCGCTGACTTTCGAATGTCGTTTGAGTGCCATTTTCGGTTTAGCTTACAGGTTCGTTCAACAGGTCCATAAACTCGGTGGTGCGGGCTTCCATTTCGTTCACAACCTTCTCGACGCGTGTCGATATGAAGTTGTGCGCAAAGTAGGCCACAACGCCGACAATAAGTCCGGCAACGGTTGTCACCATTGCAACGTAGATGCCGCCTGCCAGCATCGAAATGTCGATGTTGTTGCCAGCCTGCGACATGTTGTAGAATGCCTGAATCATACCGATTACGGTGCCGAGGAAGCCAATCATCGGGCCGCCGCCAGCTGTGGTTGCAAGCCAAGGAATGCCTTTTTCGAGTTTCGCAATCTCGATGTTGCCCACGTTCTCAATTGCGGTGTTGATGTCGTTCAACGGGCGGCCAAGCCTGCTGATGCCCTTCTCAATCATACGCACTCTAGGGTTATCGATTGCCTGGCACAGCGCTGTGGCCGACTCAATCTTGCCGTCGTGGATAAAGTCCTTAATCTTGTTCATGAAGTTCTCGTCGAGCTTCGATGCCTTGTTCAGCACCAACAGGCGCTCAATGAAGATGTAAACAGCGATGACAAGCAATATTGCCAACGGAATCATAATCACGCCGCCTTTCATTGTCAGGCTCAAAAGCGACATTGTCTCTGGTGCGGCTTCGGCAGCTGCGTCTACGGCGGCGCCGTTCATCTGAATCTGTAATAATGTTGAAAGAATCATTCTTTTAGTGTTTGAATTTGTTGAGGCGAAGATAAAAAACTATTGTGCGCTGTTGCGGTTTGTTTATGAGAGTTTTGAACAGATGGGTGGGGATAAGGTTGAATTTGCTTTGCTAAAACAAAAAAGAGACACCGCTTGTGGCGATGTCTCTGTATAATATTGAATTTTAGTGTGTTCTAAATCGATATTTGGATGATGTAAACCGCCGCGCCGGCAAGGTAGCCCAGCAGTGCGAGCAGACTGATGTGTTTCAGATACCAGACGAAATCGATTTTCTCCAAGCCCATGGCGGCCACTCCGGCTGCCGACCCGATGATGAGCATGCTGCCGCCCGTGCCGGCTGTGTAGGCTAAAAATTCCCAGAAGATGCCGTCTTGAACAAAGTTGGCCGCATAATCGACGGCTCCGGCCGCCTCAATAGGATACATGCCCATTGCGCCTGCAACTAACGGCACATTGTCGACAACCGACGACAGAATACCGATAATCAAATCGATGATGTAAACGCCGCCAGCCATGTCTTTGAACGAGTGGTCCAAGGTGTGCGACAACACAGCAAGGTGTCCGGCTGACTGGAGCGCGGCCACTGCCATCAGTATGCCTAAGAAGAACAATATTGTCGGTGTGTCGATACGGTTGATGATAGCCGTCGGGCAAAGTCGGTTCTTGACCGCAGGCGCGTGGTTCTTGTGAATAAACTCGGTTATTGCCCACACAATCGACAAGCTGAGCAACATGCCGATGTAAGGCGGCAGGTGGGTTATCGTCTTGAAGATTGGCACAAAAATCAAGCCGCTGACACCGATGAAGAGCATGGCGCGCTGTGTGCGTGGTGTTGTCCAGCTCTCGCTGTCGCTGCAGGCCTCGGCTTCGGGGCGCTCAATTTCGCCTTTCAGCATGAAACTGACAATTGTAAGAGGCACGCACAGGCAGACGATACTTGGCAGGAACACTTCGGTCACAATCTTGCCGGTTGTCACCTGTCCGCCAATCCAAAGCATAATGGTTGTTACGTCGCCAATGGGTGACCAGGTGCCGCCGGCGTTGGCTGCAATCACAATCATGCTGGCATAGAACCAGCGTGTCTTCTGGTCGCCGACAATCTTGCTTAGCAGCGTCACCATTACAATGGTAGTGGTGAGGTTGTCGAGTATGGCACTCATGAAGAATGTCAGCAAGCACAATATCCACATCAGTTTGACCTTGTTTTTGGTCTGTATCTTTTCAGTGATAACGCGGAATCCATGGTGGCGGTCAACAATCTCGACAATTGTCATGGCGCCAAGCAGGAAGAAAAGAATTTCCGATGTTTCGCCTAAATGATGTACCAGTTCCGAAGCGAAAAACTCGTGAATGTGCTCAGTGGTTATACCCTCTGCAATGTCTTTCGCAAACTCGGCCCACGATGTGCTGTAGCCTTTGGCCAGGATGCCGGGCGCTCCCAACATGTAGATTGCCCACAACGCTGTGCCGATGAACAATGCAGGTGCTGTCTTGTTAATTCTGAACGGGTGCTCGAGAGCTATGGCCACATAGCCCAAAACGAACACTAAAATCATGACATTAAACATAATCGATACCCCTAATTACCATTGCTTATTTTGCCGCAAAAGTAGTGTTTGCCATCGCAATTATCTACCGATTTTGATTATATATTTCTATTGTTTTAATAGAAAGTTTCGATTGATGATGTTGGCTGATTATGAATGTAAATATTATTGAATCAATAAGATAAATGAAGAATTAAAGAAGTGACTTTTCTTGAGGATATCGAAAATAGTGTATTATTTTTTAGAGCCAAATTCCTACTCCTCCGCAAAATTCAGCAACACCTTGCGATAAGCGGTGTAAATCTTTGATTTCGAGATATATCCCATATAAAGTCCGTTTTTGATAACGGGCAGGTTCCACGCACCCGATTTCTCGAATTTTTCCATTACCACGTCCATTGTGTCGGTGGTTTTTACGGTGTCGGGCGGCATTACCATCAACTCATAAATATATGTGTTGTCGTACATCTCGGTGTTGAACATTATCTGCCGGATGTCGTCGAGCAGGACAATTCCCATCAGTTTGCCTTCCTCGTCGACAACGGGGAAAATGTTGCGGCGCGAGTGCGAGATTGCGTTCACAAGGTCGCGCAGGGTTTGGTCGGGGCCTACCTCGGTAAGGTCGTGCTCAACCTCTTTCTCAAGGCGCATAAGTGTCAGGGCGGCGCGGTCTTTGTTGTGGGTAATCAGGTCGCCGCTTTGCGCCAGACGTTTGGTGTAGATGCTGTGCGGTTCAAAGTAATAGATTGTAACATAAGCACTTACCGAAGCCACCATTAGCGGAACAAACAGGTTGTAGCCGCCAGTGATTTCGGCAATCAAGAAGATTCCGGTCAGTGGTGCGTGCATTAGTGCCGACATAAAGGCCGCCATTCCCACAAGGGCGAAATTCACCTCGCTGACGCTGATAAAATCCAGACAATTAAGTAGATGTGCCATCATATAGCCCAATATTCCGCCCATAAAGAGCGATGGCGCGAACACACCGCCAATGCCGCCCGCGCCCGTGGTGGCCGATGTGGCTATCACTTTGAAAATCAACATTAGAGCGCAGTATCCGACAACCACCCACACGCCACCGCCAAATTGGCCGAACATTGAGTGGTCGAGAATACGAAGGCCGTTGCCCGTAAGTATCTCGCGCAGAGCGTCGTAGCCCTCGCCAAAGAGCGGCGGGAAAAGCCAGATGAGCACGCCCAGAATCAGGCCGCCAATAGCGATTTTCTTCCACGGGTTCAGAATCTTGCCGAACCATTTTTCCATTCGCATTGCGGTGGCCGTGAAGTACCAGCCGATGAGTCCAGCGGCAACGCCAAGTATCAGATACAGAGGAATATTGTGCAGTTCGAAGGTCGGTGGTTGCGGAAGCGTACAGAGTGTGGCCTCGCTGCCCAAAAAGAAGTACGACATAAGCGTGGCGGTGACGGCCGAAATCAATAGCGGCGCCAACGAAGCCATTGTCATATCGAGCATTAGCACTTCAAGGGTGAAGACCAAACCGGCTATCGGCGCCTTGAAAATGCCGGCAACAGCGCCCGCCGCGCCGCAGCCAATCATTAGTATAACTTGCTTATAATTAAGCTTGAACAGCCGTGCCAGATTACTGCCGATGGCCGCGCCGGTGAGCACAATCGGGGCCTCGGCTCCCACCGAACCGCCAAACCCGATGGTGAGCGAGCTGCCCACAATGCCGGTGTAGGTGTTGTGAGCCTTGATGATGCCGTTTTTGCGTGATATACAGAACAATACGCGGGTAATTCCGTGCGAGATGTTGTCTTTGACGTGAAATTTAATCCAAAGTGTGGTGAGCAGAATGCCCACGGCGGGCAGCGCAAGGTAGATGTAACTGCCAAAGCCAGAGTTAATTGCTTTAAGCACAAACTGATAGGTCCAATGGATGGTGTTTTTCAGAACCACTGCAGCCAGTCCGCTCAACAGGCCGACAACGAAACTCAAAATCAGAATAAACTGATTTTCAGTCAGGTGTATGCCGCGCCAGATGTGAAGCCGCTCAACAAACGGAATCTTAATGCGGAATTTGAAAATCGATTTGATGCTGCCAATCATTGTCCTATCGAAAAACGCTGAATTTCAACTATTAACAAATATTATTTGCGTTTCTTTTCAACCGTCCACCCGAATTTGCCAATCCGCTCGCCAAGTTTGTAATATTGGCCGTGCATATAGGCAATCATATCGGCCGCGCCAAGGTCGAAGGCGCCAGTTTCGGGGTTCATATATTTCGTATCGGCGTTCACGGCCACCACGTTGGCAATGAACATATCGTGCGAGCCAAGTTCCTTAATCTCAACCACTTTGCACTCAATGCTGACAGGCGATTCATCAATCATTGGCGCGTCAACCACGGTGCCTTTCACGGGTGTCAGGCCCATTGCCTCAAATTTGTCAACCTCGCGTCCCGATTTCACGCCGCACCAATCGGTGGCTTTGGCTAATTGGCTGTTTGTCAAATTGATAACAAACTCGCCCGTCTCTTTAATAATATTGTACGAGTGGCGGCTTTTGCGGATTGACACGTAGCACATTGCCGGGTCGGAACAGATGGTGCCCGTCCACGACGCGGTGAAAACATTGCGCTCGCCGTCCATACGCCCGCTACTCACCAGCACCGCCGGCAACGGATAAATCATTGTTCCAGGTTGCCAAGTTTGTTTTGCCATTTTTTCAAATTTTAGAATAGGTTGCAAATATAATTTCTGTGGCAAAAGATGAAAGGGAAAAGTTATAAGCACAGCACTTAACCGTTCTATCGCCATCAATTGTTGATAAATCAAAACGCTTTTATATTTGCAAAAAATATCGGGCGAACATTACCGATTGATTTATAGCGTTTAATATTGAAATTCATAGCGATAAAATGACAATCAAACAAGCACTTGCAGAACGCATTTTGATTCTCGACGGCGCAATGGGCACGTGCATTCAGAAATTCGGCTTGACCGAGGCCGATTTCCGTGGTAGCGAGTTTGCCAACCACCCCGTGATGCTCAAGGGCAACAACGACATTCTGAACCTGACAGCGCCGCAAGTGATTGCCGAAGTGCACCAGATGTATGTTGATGCGGGTGCCGACATTATCGAGACTAACACATTCAGCAGCAATAAGATATCGCAACACGAATATCAATGTGAGCACCTTGCGCGGCGGCTCAACGTGGCGGCGGCGCAGAACGCACGGCGCGTGGCCGACGGCTGCAAAAGCCGCAAGGTGTGGGTGGCGGGCAGTATGGGCCCGACGTCGAAAACGCTGTCGTTGTCGCCCGATATCAACCACCCCGAGTTCCGCGCCACCGATTTCGACACAATGGCCGAGGCTTACACCGAGCAGGTCGAGGGGCTGATTGAGGGCGGTGTCGATTTGCTGTTAATCGAAACTTGCTTCGACGCGCTCAACACCAAAGCCGCGCTCTATGCTATCCAAAATGTTCAGGAACAGCGCAATAGCAACATTCCCGTAATGATTTCGGCCACATTGAACGACCGCAGCGGCCGCACCCTGACAGGCCAGTCGATTGAGGCGTTTTTCGTCAGCATAAGCCACTATCCAGTGCTCTCGTTCGGCCTGAACTGTTCGTTCGGAGCGTCGGAATTGCGGCCGTTTGTCGAGCAGCTTTCGGCCAAATTGCCCTGTTTTTTAAGTCTTTACCCCAATGCAGGCCTGCCCAACGAGATGGGCGAGTACGATGAATTGCCGTCAACTACTGCACAGATTATCAAGCAGATGGCCACCGACGGACTGATAAACATTGCAGGAGGTTGCTGCGGAACGTCGCCAGCGCATATCAAGGCCATTGCCGAGGCCGTTCGTGGCATTGCGCCGCGCATTCCTGCCAAAACCGATGAACGACTGATTGTCAGTGGTTTGGAGGTGGTTACGGTCGATAAAAACGAGCGAAATTTCACCAACGTCGGCGAGCGCACCAATGTGGCAGGCTCGCGCAAATTCGCCCGCCTGATTGCCGAGAAGAACTACGAGGAGGCCGCCAACATTGCCCGCAAGCAGATTGAGGACGGCGCCGACATTATCGACATAAATATGGACGACGCGATGCTCGACAGCGCTGCCGAGATGCAGAATTTCATTCGTTATATCAGCAACGACCCCGAGATTGTGAAGGCCGCGCTGATGGTCGATTCGTCGGATTGGAACACCATTTTGGCGGGGCTGAAAAACGCGCAGGGCCGTTGCATTGTCAACTCGATAAGCCTGAAGGAAGGCGAGGAGAAATTCTTGCATAAAGCGCGTGAAATCAGGCGGTTAGGCGCCGCTGTGATTGTGATGGCCTTCGACGAGGTGGGGCAGGCAACAACTTTCGAGCGCAAGATTGAAATCTGCGAACGCGCTTATAACTTGTTGATTAGCAAGGCGGGATACAAGCCTTACGAGATAATTTTCGACGTCAACGTGCTGTCGGTCGGAACAGGAATCGAGGAGCACGCAAACTACGGAATCGATTTTATCCGCGCCGTTGAATGGGTGAAGAAAAACTTGCCAGGCGCACGCACAAGTGGCGGAATATCAAACCTTTCGTTCGCTTTCCGCGGCAACAATCCCGTGCGCGAGGCGATGCATTCGGTCTTCCTTTACCACGCCACCGCCGTCGGACTCGATATGGGAATTGTCAACCCCGCAATGCTTCAGGTTTACGATGAAATTGAGCCTAACTTACTGAAACTCTGCGAGGATGTGATTCTGAACCGCAACGCCGAAGCCACCGAGGCGCTTATCGAACTTGCGTCGCGGATGAAGGAGAGTGCCGACACGGGCGGGCAGACGGCCACAAAGCAGGAGGCGTGGCGCGAACAGTCTGTCGATGAGCGACTTGCGTACGCGCTTGTGAAGGGCAACGCCGATTTCCTTGAGCCCGATTTGGCCGAGGCGATGCAGCAGTTGGGCAATCCTGTCGATATTATCGAGGGCCCGCTGATGAACGGAATGGACCGCGTGGGCAAACTTTTCGGCGAGGGTAAAATGTTTCTGCCACAGGTAGTTAAGTCGGCCAAAGTGATGAAACAGGCCGTCACCATTCTGCAACCCGAAATCGAGCGCCACAACAGCGCTTCGGGCGACACGGGCCGCCGCGCAAAGGTGGTTTTGGCCACCGTCAAGGGTGATGTGCACGATATCGGCAAGAATATTGTGGGCATTGTTTTTGCTTGCAACAATTTGGATGTCATTGATTTAGGTGTGATGGTTGACAACCGCACCATTATCGATACCGCTGTGCGCGAAAAGGCCGACATTATCGCCGTGAGCGGACTGATTACGCCGTCGCTCAAGGAGATGGAACAATTGTGCGAAATGCTTGAAAAAGAGCACATTGAGATACCCGTTTTGGTGGGCGGCGCAACCACTTCGGTGGTGCATACGGCCGTGAAACTTGCCACGCGCTACAGTTATTTTGTGGCTCACGGCAACGACGCGTCGGCGTCGGCGGTGCTTGCCAAGCGCCTTTTGAGCGACCGCGAGGCCACCATTGCCGAGGTGAAACGCGCCCAACAGGCCGTCCGCGACAGTTACGACAAGCGCAAAACCGACATTGAGCCGTACGCCACCGCCAACGAAAAGGCGCCGCAGTTTGCGCTCTCGACGTTCACAAACGGCTTCGGCAGCACGCAAAACATTGAGCGCACAGCCATTCCAGTGGCCGAACTCGCCGACCTGATTGATTGGCCGCATTTGCTCTATTTTTGGGGATTTAAGGGTGCTACGCTCGAAAAATTGCTCGAAAACGACGAGGCTCGCAAGACCTACGATTCGGCGCGGGCGCTTCTCAAAGCGGTCGAGGCCGATGGCAGCATTGAGGTGTCGATGGTTCTGAACTTCTTCGACGCCCATAAAGAGCAGAACGACATTGTGTTAGACAACGGCTCGCACCTGCCGATGTTGCGCAGTCAGAACTTTGGCAGCAACTTCCTTTCGTTGGCCGATTTCTTCTCAACGCCCGACCGCAAAACGCCTGTGGGGCTGTTCTGTATCAAGGTCGAGGACCGTCACCACCACCACGATTGCAAGTCGTTCGAGTGCCTTTTGCGGCAGTCGCTCTGCGCCCGTTTGGCCGAAGCCGCCGCCGAAATGATGCAGCGCGCGGTTTCAGGCTCTGTGCCGATGATTCGTCCCGCCTTTGGCTACCCGTCTTGCCCCGACCATTCGATTAAAGAGTTGGTTTTCAACGCTATCGGTGCACGAGAAAAGTTGGGTGTATCACTCACCGAGTCGTACGCCATTGTGCCCACCACAAGCATTTGCGGCCTTCTTATCGCCCACGAGCAAGCACAATATTTTGCTGTCGGCCAAATAGATGACGAGCAAATTGCAGACTACGCAAAACGCCGCGGTCTGGCAGAAGATGAGGTGCGGAAGTTGCTGAATGTGTAACGGATAGTGTCAGTCTGGTTTTCAGCCAGTTCTACAACACCGCCGCCATATACAACGGCAGGCATAGCACGTTTTCGCGCGTCTGCACATCATCGGTATGGAAGATGAACGGCTCGGCAAGTTGCTCGGCAAATTTGCGTCTGAACTTTGCGAGCGACACAAACCGATATCCCTTGCCCGACTTCACCTCGATGGGCATAATGTTGTGGCGGTTTGTCGGGGTCGGTTTCGAAATCAGAAAATCAATCTCCATTCGCTCGTCGGCGATTTTCGATGTGTTGCTATAGAAATATAGTTGGTGTCCATTTGCCTTAAGCATTTGTGCCACAAGATTTTCGGTCACATAGCCGAGATTTGCTTCAAGTTTGCCAAGCATAATCCGCTCATACACTTGCGGCGGCACAGTGCCCTTCTCGTCGAAAGCCATACTGATGAGCAAACCCGTGTCGGCCATAAAGCATTTCAGGCGTGTGCGGTCGGTGTTCATACGCAGGCCGATAGTCGGTTCGGTTGTGGCGTAGCAGATGTTCACTATCCGCGAATCGTAGAGCCAGAAGAAAGCGCTTTCGTAGTTGGTGTAGCGCGCATTCGGCTCCAAATCAGTCAGTTGGAAATTGCGTTCGTGCCGTTGCAACTGTCCTGGAATATCCTCAAAGATGACCCCCGCTTTGGTCTCGGCTCCAGTGGCGTATTTCTTGATGTCGTTGCGGTAAAGAGTTAGAATCTGGCGCTTTTCTCGTTCTACATTCTTGAAATTCTTTGTTTTAGCATACGCCTCAACAGCCAGCGGCATACCGCCCACAAGCATATATAGCCGCAAAAACTCCATCGCCTTGCGGTGAATTGGTCCCATTGGCTGCCGTGTGTCAAATTGCTCGCGGATGTAATCCATAAGCCGTTCTTCGCCCAAAGCCCACATAAACTCTTCAAAATCCATCGGATACATCTGCAACGCATATTCCTCCGACGGAATCATTATCTCCTTAACATTCTTCTTGATGCTGATAAGCGAACCCGTCTCGATGTAATCGTAGCGCCCGTCGGCCACAAGGTATTTCAGTGCCGCCCGCGCCTTCGGATATTGCTGCACCTCGTCGAACACAATCACCGAGTTGCGCTCGTAAAGCGTCACTCCGTAATGAATCTGCAAAAGATGCAGAAAACGTTCAGTATCATTCAGATAATGCTCAAAAATATCGAGTTCTTCGTCTTTCAGGTGGTTGAAATCGATTATGATGCACGATTTGTACTCGTTTCGGGCGAATTGCTCAACAATGTAACTCTTGCCAATCCGTCGTGCTCCTTCAAGCAATAAAACCGACTTTCCTTGCGATTCATTTTTCCAATTGATTAAATTGTTGTAAATCTTGCGTTTCATAACTATGGTTTCACATTTCCGAAGGCAAATATATATTAAAATTTCACATTTTCGAACACTTCAATCAATAAAAATTTCACATTTCCGAGGTGTTTTTGATGTCGCTAACCGATTTTTGCCGATTTAAATCCGAATTGAACACCGTAGGGATGTCACATTGTGGCATCCGCATTTGAATGGCAACATTTTACGCCATAAAACACGTAGAGACGCGATTAATCGCGTCTCTACACACACATTATCAATTATTTACCAAATTCTCAATCCACTACAACCCGTTTCACCGCACCACCAGTTTTTACGATGTAAACACCTGGATTATTGATTTTTATTGTACAGGCGTTGCGCGCAACGTCTCTACCCACCAATGCGCCCATTGCGTTGTAAACGCGGATTTCTTCTGTTGCGTTCTCAACAACAATTGTGTTGCCTATGGCATAAATATTTATGGTGTTGGCGGCAGATTCTGAAACGGAAGTTGCAAGTTTTGTGCCTTCTTTAACACGTGTGTCTGTTGCACCGCAACCACGCTCACAAACAGCGGTTTCTGTGCCATTGGCTTCGGTGGTGGCATCGTTGTTATAAACATAGTTTACAAACTCGTGGCCAAAAGCGGGGATAACTTCTTGCGCAACAAAAACCTTTCCACAAACCGAGCAATGCGAACCCTCGGTTTTGCCAGACTCGGTGCAGGTGGCAAGCACGGCAGCGTCTGTAACTTTGTTGTGCCCTTTAATTAAGTTTGAAAAACCGCACCATGAAGTAGAAGCATAGTCCGCCGGCACACACACCGGTATTGTCTCGTTAACATTGGTAAATGCATAGGGTAGATATGTTGGTTCACTATTACCTTCGTAACAGATAGACGTAAGGTTGCGGCAATCATTGAACGCCGCGGCACCAATAGTTGTTACAGAATTTGGAATGGTTACTGAGGTTAAACTGCTGTAACCATATAAGAACGCATTTACTTCGAACGCATTATTACAAATAAACTTACATTTTCCGTTAATCTCACATGAGGTTATATATTCTGACTTTGCTTTTATAAGACATAAATACGGATTCTCACTATTTCCTAAATAATAAGCATTATCATATCCATTATAAGTTAAACTGCTGCAATCATTGAACGCCCCATAACCCATGCTTGTTACAGAATTTGGAATGGTTACCGAGGTTAAGCTGCTGCAACCTGAGAACGCATAGTCACCAATACTTGCTACCGATTCGGGGATGGTCACTGTTTTAAGGTCTCCACATTCAGAGAACGTCCCGCGGTCGATACTTACAACTGAATTTGGAATGGTTACTGAAGTTAATCCTGTGTGAGCGAACGCATAGTCACCAATGTTTGTTACAGAATTTGGAATGGTTACTGTCGACAATGTGCTGCAATTTTGGAACGCGCTACTACCAATACATGTTACAGAATTTGGAATGGTTATTGAAGTTAATCCTGTGAAAGCGAACGCAGCTTCACCAATGTTTGTTACAGAATTTGGAATGGTTACCGAGGTTAAGCTGCTGCAGTGATTGAACGCATAGTCCCCGATGCTTGTTACAGAATACTCAATACCATTATAAGTTACTTTTTCAGGAATGGTGGCAGTGGTTAAACCTGAATAATTACTTGGAGGCCATGCTCCTTCATACGTTACCTCTACAGCGTAAGGATTGTTGCTACTTGTGATGTTGTAACACAAATTACCACTTTGAAAATTGTATGCCCACACTTGCACGGCAAGTAGTGAGGCAAATAAAACCGTAAATAAACGCTTCATAGCTTTAATCATTTTCGTTTTTAAATAATTACAAATCACCCCATAAAATTACACACCACTCTGCCATACATTTAGCGCTCAACCGCCATTATTACAGACGGTTGCGTCAATATTGCTGACAGTCAGTTCCGTGTAATTCTTCAAGGAAACGGGCAATCCTTGTGGCTTTGCCGTTGTCTAAATCGCTGATATTTAAGTTTAGGTTAATTTGTCGCGGGCAAAGGTTCGATTTTATGCCGCATTGAAGTTCAATGTCGTCAAAAAAGTTGTGATTCAGGGCGTTGCAAATGTCAATGAGTTGCTTCACATCGATACTGCTTCGCTCAAAAATGAAGTAGATATTGGAACGTCCGCAATTGATACGCCGCGCAAATTCGGCCACACTCAAACCGCTCTCGTCGAAGACGGATTTAATGAGTTGCCCTATGTGAATATTCTGCTGCGTGGCCATATTGCTTATCATTTTACAATGACAATAAAAAAAGCGTGGAAATCATAACTTGCAGACACCCAGGTTTTCCACGACCCACATTCTCAACAAGTTTTTCCACGCCATCCTGCAATGGCGCACTGGAAACTTATTCTTGAGAATGTGTCTAACGACAATTGTGGAATTTTGGGTATCAAGAATAGCCTCTAATCGCTATTTAATATGTCAAAATATTGTCTCTGTTTACATTATGTGTTTTAAACGTTTTTTGCAAAGATATTAATTGTGAAATATTTGCTAACGGAATTGTTTGTTCGATAAAATAAAGCCAATCCCGATTGATTGTCGGGTTCTTTAATATGTCTTCAAAATCAATCGTTTTCTGTCATCAAATCGTAAAAATCGTCAAGACTTATGATTTTGAATTGTGGAAACGACGAATTTGCCGCCTCGCCAAAATGTTTGTCGTCGGTTACAATGTAATCGGCCTGGCAGGCGAATGCGCAATCAACAAATTTGTTGTCATCGTTATCGTGTGTAATTATTCCAAGGCGGAAATAGGGGTCTTTGTGGATAACATTTGTGGCTTGGTCTATCACTTTCAAAAACATATCAGCCACAATGGGCGAAGCCAACGTTCTTAATATTTCCTCGTATTCAAAAATGATTTCTGTCGATACACAAAGCGTATATTCCTCATTCATAAACGCTTTCCATATATTTCGATATGGACTTTTTATGCCGAGTATCTGAATAATGCAATTTGTATCAATTACTACAGATTTCATTATAAATCTCTGTATGGTGTGCGCAAATGTACGTTCCGCAGTTCATCGAGCCTTTTTTGGTCCAATGTACCATTGTCCCACAGTCGTTCAAGTTCCTTGTCAAGCAAACTTGCGTAATAGTTTTTTAAGACATCCATAAGCCCATCAAGTTCGTCATCCGACTTGACACTTGCAAACGACTCTAATACTTTCATTTGCGCCTTGTTCATCGTACTCAATTGCATTTCAGACCCTCCTGAATTGTTGTTTGACATTCAATTTGATACAAATATATAGAAATCTTTTTTCTTTTCCCTTTTCGATTCACCGATTAACCAATTCTCCGATTCACCCAATTTCACTCCAAACTAATCGCTGCCCGTTTGTCATTATCGCATTGGCGGCAAGCAACCATCTCAATACAAAAACCCAAACATCCAAATTGGAATCTTGTTTCCAACGGCGTACTCCATATTGTCGGCCACGATGTAGCCCTCGTCGGCGGCCAAAATCTGCTTTTTGCCTTTGCTTTTCCCACCAACCTCGAATGTGCGGCCATCTACCTCAAAATCAGAAATATCGGAAGCCGTGACACGGAATTTCTCGCGCATCCACGTCAGGAACATTGTCTCGCGGATAGTTCCCTCGTCGGGATTGCTGTCGGCAACGGCGTAGGCTATGTTGCTGTTGTTCAGATATATCTTCTCGATTTTATTGAGAATGGCATCGCCGCTGCCCTTTGCAGGAAGGGCGTTGAACAACCCCGATTTCTCAAGGTACGAAATGTAGTCGGGCAGTTGGTTGCGGCCTATTTCAAGGTCGCGCGACAGGTTCGAGTAGTTCGGCTTGAACGGTACGCTTTTGGCCAAAACGTACATCAGCCGCTTGAGTTTGACCGCCGAAGCCACGGGCATATCGGCATATTTCGGAATGTCATCCTCAACCGTTGCCGTAACTGCCTGATTTAGTTTTATTCTGAAGTCGGGCTCCGCAAAATAGGGGTAGTAGCCAGCCTGCAGATACTGCTTGTAGTAAACCAGCGGGCGGTGTTTGCCGAAAGGAAAATCAACCTTCCCTGCCAGAATATCGTCCAGCGTGGCCTCCGCAAGGTTCCAGCCTTGAGTCAGATTCAGATACTCGCGGAACGACAGTCCAGGAATGGTGTACTCAACGGCGCGGCGGCTCAAATCGGCCTTCGAGCCCTTCTTGATATCCAAAATCGAACTGCCCGAATAAACAACGTTGAGCATCGGCAATTGGTCGTAAATCATCTTGATTTCGGTCGACCAGCCTTTGTATTTGTGGATTTCGTCGATATACAGCCGTTGGCCGCCGTTCTTCATAAAATCGCGAGCCATATCAACAAGCGTGTGGCCTGCAAAATAGAAATCGTCAGCCTGCACGTAGAGCGATTTGCTCACATCGTCGTGGCGCTTGATATGCTGAAGAATAAGCGTCGATTTGCCGACGCCTTTCTGCCCCACAAGCCCCAGCAAGCGGTTGTTCCAGTTGATTTTGTCGTGGAAACTGCGGACAAAAGCATCGGGTGCCATATCAAGGCTCAATCGGTAGGTTGTAATCAATGACTCCATACGTTTATCTTTTTTGCAAAGATAAAACTTCACTTCCGAAAGTGCAAGTTTTTAGCAAAATTTCACTTCCGAAAGTGCAATATCTTATACAAATTGTACTTCGCAAAGTGCAAAATAAGCGTTTTTGCCTATCGATTCACCGATTAACCAATTGACCGATTCACCCAAATCTCACTCCAAACTAATCGCCGCCCGCTTGTCTTTGCCGTCCATATAAACCTTAACGGGTTTGCTGAAGCGCACGTGGCGGAAGTGCTTTGTTTTTTGAATCAGCGTCTGATTGTCAAGTACTTCCCAACGGATAAAACTTTTTGCCGAGTGGTTCTGAACGGCAAAATAGCCAATGTTCATCGACGTGACGTTGTGGAAGAAGTGCGAGCCAAGCGAGAAATCGAGCGGATAGTCGGTCAGGCCGAGCTCCACAATCACGCGCGCATTCGAAATCTGCGACCAGTCGACGGGCACGCCAAGGAATCGGTCGCTCGAGCCCCAGCGGCCAGGGCCAATCAGAATGTACTTGCGGCCCTCTTCGACCATCATTGCGTTCAGGCGGCTGATTTCGCCCACCATTTCAATGGTTTCCAACTTGTTAAACGTTTCATTATCAATAAAAATCACGTCCTCAATGTCGTCAACAACGCCGTTGCCAAGGCTTTGCTGCGTGTAGAGCCACAGCCGTTCTTTCTGTTCAAAGACGCTTGTGTCGGTTTTAATTGTGTTGGCGCCCACAAGTGGCTTAATCTGAAGTAGATAGAACGACGGTTTGCCGTCGAGACCAGGGTTCAGGTTCACGGCGTACTCAATCTCGACAGGCGAGCCAAATGCCTCACGCACAGCGTTTAAGATAACGTCGATGGTTTCGGCCAGTGGGAAATAGTTGTATTGCAAGATGTCGGCAAAGTTCAGGATGCGCGGGCCTGCGCCGTCGAGTCCAGGTCTAACCGTATCGTTATCAGGATTATACACCGACGCGAGATGCTTCAGCGAGCCGTGCGGTTCGGCGTCGTAGATGTCAACCATTTTCACCGCCGCCAATTCGCCGTTGGCCAGAAAATCGGGGTTGGTGTTGGTCAAGTCGAGCGCGTAGAACTGCGTCTGCGTGGTGTGCAACAACGACTGCGTGGTGTACATCGACACCTTCGGGTAGCGCGGCGAGAAACGGTAAGCCTGCCACCCGTCGACCACGTAACTACCTAATCCCATTGCAATTACGGCGTATCCCTCTTCGGGTTTCATATCGGCAATGGGGTAGAAGTTGTACGACTGCGCCACGCCGCTGATGTGCGGATAGTAGTAGTCACCGAACTGACTACCAACAAGTTCCTGCAGAATGACGGCCATTTTTTCGCCCTCAATCTTGTGGTTGATGGCGTTGAAATAGCCCCGCGCCTGGTCGGAATAAACCGACGCATAAACCAGTTTTATGGCGTCGCAAACCAGTTGGAACGTCTTTTCCTTGTTCGAACTGTTTGGCACAATGTAGGTGTCGAAAACGCCTGCAAACGGCTGATTGATAGAATCTTCCGATGTACTCGACGACCGCACCACAAGCGGTTTGTCGATATGGTTCACAAAATCGCGAACGCGGCGCTCCAACTCCAGACTCAAATTGCTGTAATAGAACAATTCGCGCAGGCGCTGATATGAAACTTCGGGGTCGATAACCTTGACATACAGTTTGTTACGCTCCATAAAGGTATCGAACTCGTCGGTGCCGATAATCACCGTGGTTGGCGTCAAAAGGTTGATGCGTTTGGCCAAATCGCCAAGGTCGAGATTGTAGATGAGCACGTCGATGAAGGCCAGTCCGCGCCCCTTGCCGCCCATTGTGCCGCCCGCAAAGCGCACAATGTTGTGCTCGTCGATGGTCGAAGTCTCGTCGTACGACAGCACCTTGCCCTTCTTCTTCTGTTCGCGGTAGACGCGGATGGCGTTCAGCACGTCCTGCCGCGACTGTTCAATGTCGTTGCGGTCCTCCAGCCGCATAGCGTTGATGGTGCGCGCAAGTTGAATCTCGCCCCGCGCCATAAGCCAGATAGAGTATTGATTTTTAATGGCGTGGCGCACAAACGAGTCCTGCGGAACGTCGTGAATCAGCATTTCGAACTCACGCAGCGAGTGGGCCACCCCAATGTCCTTGCCGTCTTTGGTGCGGAACAGAAAATCGCCATATCCCAGATACTTAATAAGATGGCGGCGAAGGTCGTCGAACAACGTGGCGCTGTTTTTGTTGATGAAGAAGATTTTGTTCGCCGATGCGTTCTCAAGTTCAACATTTTCAGACGATTGCAGAATAACGGGCACGCTGAACACCTGTTCGCGCATATATTTCACAAACTTCAGGCCAGCCTCCTTGTCGGGTTTGCCGCCCCAATCGAACTCCACGTCGGACACCACGCACAGCAGGAAGTCCTTGTATTTGTTGAAGATAGCGATGGCCTCCTCGTAGTTTCGCGCGTGCAGAATCTTCGGCCTCGACCGTATTTTTGTGATTTTGTTCAGCTCGTTTTTCTCCACTTCGGGCAGCAGTTTCTGCACCTGGTCGAACACAATCGAGTACAGAATTTGCAGATAACGAGAGTAATACGACGGCGAGTCCTCGATGAGCAGAATCACGCGCACCAGGCCCACTTTGGTGTCGTTCGAAACGTTCACGCTGTCCTCTATCGACTTGACAATGGCGAAGATAATCGACGTGTCGCCCGTCCAAACAAACATTTTGTCGACCGATGTGATGGTGGGTATCAGCGCATCGAAGTATTTCTCGTCATCCTTCTTGTTTACAAGCAGATAGACGGGCACCGAATCGTTCATTGCCTTGATTTTTGCGCTCAAGGCGATGGGCGACTCGCGGTCGATGCCCACCATTAGAATCACAAGGTCGATGGGCGTGGTTTCCATAATTTCGAGCGCGTCCTCCTCCGACGAAACGCCCGTGATTCGCGGCAGCGAGAACAGGCTGTATTGATAGATTTCGCCCATAAACTTCTCGAAGAAGGTGTCGTCGTTTTCGAGCAGAAAAGCGTCGTAAAGTGTTGATACAAAGAGTATATGCTTGATTTTGTACTTCATCATATCGAGATAGACGTACTTGTCCATCATTTGTTGGTTGAAGTACTGTTGCAGCGGTTTGTGCTCTTTCGATAGCGACCGCCGCAGTTGCTCGGTGCGGTGCTGTTGCACGTCGATGACGGCCTTTTGCAAGATTATCTCGCTGCCTTTGAAGCTGTTAAGGTAACCCGTGATGAGCCGCGCAATGTTGCCGAGCAGGTTGCGCTCCTCGGGCAGAAAAACAGGTTTGCCGTCTTGTTCAAAATCGCGTAAATAGTAAATCTCGATGCTGCCTTTTTTGTTGTCGATGGTCGCAAATTGCTCATTCATACCCCATTGCGTCACCGCAAAGTTCAGGCTCGTGTACTGTTTGTCCTGAAATTTGATGCGCGCCACAGCCCAGTCGGAATTCAGCCACGCGCGCGGCAGCATACTGCAAATGCTTTGCAGAGTCTCGTCGATAGGCAGTCCGTGCTTGATAATCTGCGTGGTATAGTTGATGGCGTCCAACTCTTTCAGACGCTCGCGGTTTTGCCATTTCAGTTCTGTGTATTTCAATCGTACAGTCTGCGTTGCAATAACTTCCGCTACACATTCAATATATTGGTTGTCAGCTGCGTCGGTAGTTGGGCGAGCCATCGGCCACGACACATTGATTGAGCCTTTCACCTCGCCGGCAACCATCACCGGCACCGACTCGCGTTCAGCCGAATCGGCGGGCAATCCGTTTGTGTAACTTGTTCCTTTATAGACAATTGTAACGAATATGCCTTCGGGCGAGTCGAAGCCTTCGGCCACCGTGTTGGCGATATATTGCAGCATCGAGTTGCGGTTGTCGAACTGTGCGGCTTCGGCAGTCATTCGGCCAATGGTGGCCAGCATACGGTCGGTCAGCAGATTTGTCGGGTGTTGTTCCATAACTTACTGAAGATAAGGATTATTAGTTCGTTCAAAACCGATTGATGTTTGCAGCCCGTGGCCGGGTAGCACAGCGGTGTTGTCGGGCAGGGCGAGCAGTTTGTCGCGTATTGAACTGATGAGTTGCGGCTCGTTGCCACCAGGCAGGTCGGCACGGCCTATGCTATTGAAAAACAGAGTGTCGCCGCTGAAAAGCACATTGTCGGCTTCGCAGTAAAAACAAACACCGCCAGCCGAGTGTCCGGGCGTGTGAAGCACAGTCAGCTCGGTGTTGCCAAATTTGATGGTCTCGCCATTGGTGCAAAATTGTGTGGGATAAGCCACAGTGCGTTCTCCAAAGCCGTAACTCATACAGATGTGGCTGAAATTCTCAATCCACGGCAGGTCTTCAGCGTGGCAGTAGATTTCCGGCTTGTACTGTTGCGCCACCCATTCGAGTCCGAAAATATGGTCCCAATGACAGTGAGTGCATAATACCGCCTTGACAATCAGGTTTTTGCCGCTGATAAAATCTGTTAAGGCAGCATTCTCGTGCTCGTTGAAATTTCCGGCATCGATAATCACCGCCTCACGCGTCTCGTCATAAACAACGTAGGTGTTTTCCTGTATCGGATTGAAAACGAACTGTTTATACTCCATTATTTGTTGCGTTTCTTTTTTGTTAAAAATAAACCGAAAAATTGAAAAATACTTTGTGTTATTGACTTTCAAATCTTCAATCGCTTTTTTTGTAGATTTGAACTTTGTAAAATAAATCGGGATATCAATATGAAATACCAGATTATCAGTTTGTTAGCATTTGTATTGCTATTTACGGCTAAGGCCAATGCACAAGACACGATAATGCTTATGAGTGGCAAACGCTTGATTGTCAGCAATGCGGAAGTAAAAACGACGCCCAAAGGCGATACAATAGTTGCTTATCAATTGAAAAACAAGCAGAAAAAGAAATCGGCAAGTAAGATTTTTTCGGTGAGCAATAGTCGGGGAGAGCAATTGTTTTATACGCAAGAAT
>JAFZKK010000078.1 GCA_017551905.1 Salinivirgaceae bacterium | reverse complement strand
CCCTGACGCCGACTTCTTTACAGAGTTTGAGCGGTTCGACCGTCACATTTACAAACTCAAACGTCAAGGAACGCCGATTGATTATGTAAGTATCTGTACACCAAATTATTTACACGATTCTCACATTCGTTTTGCCTTGCGCCAAGGTGCCGACGCCATCTGCGAGAAGCCGCTGGTGCTGAACCCGTGGAACGTTGAGGCGCTGAAAGATTATGAGAAAGAGACTGGCAAGAAAATCTACAACATCCTACAGTTGAGGCTGCATCAGTCGATTGTCGATTTAAAGAAGAAGGTTGATGCTGGCGACCCTAATAAGGTGTATGATATTGATTTGCGCTATTTTACAAGTCGCGGCAAGTGGTATCACTATTCGTGGAAAGGCGACGAGAGCAAGTCGGGCGGCGTGGCCACCAACATCGGCATTCACTTTTTCGATATGCTGACGTGGATTTTCGGACCCGTTCAGGAAAACATTGTTCACGAGCGCGACGCCTATCACGCCGCTGGTTTCCTGCGCTTGCGGAATGCCCGCGTGCGCTGGTTCTTGAGCATCGACTACAACGATATTCCCGACAGCGTGAAGGCCGAAGGCAAACGCACATTCCGCACAATTTTGATTGACGGCGAGGAATTTGAGTTCAGCAGCGGATTCACCGAACTGCACACCGAAACATATCGTAACATTCTGGCAGGTAATGGTTTCGGTTTGGACGACGCGCTGCCGTCAATCATCATCGCGCACCAAATCCGTAACGCCGAGCCCGTGGGGTTGGTTGGCGATTTCCATCCCGATTTGTTGAAACGGCGGAAATGATTTAGAATAATGCGGAATTTTCTATTTTTGTATTTTGAATTTCGAACAATTGTGGAGACGCGGCACGCCACGTCTCTACTGCGGTTCGATTCAACGATTAAACAGTTAAACTATTAAACATCAATAAATATGAAAGGTATAGTTCTTGCAGGCGGTAGCGGAACGCGGTTGTTCCCGATTACGAAAGGCGTATCGAAGCAGTTGCTGCCGATTTACGATAAACCAATGATTTACTATCCGTTAACGGTGCTAATGTTGGCTGGAATCAAAGATATTCTGGTCATTTCGACACCGCACGACCTGCCTGGATTCAAGCGTCTTTTGGGCAGCGGCAACGATTGGGGCATCAACATTGAGTATGCCGAGCAGCCTTCGCCCGACGGACTGGCACAGGCGTTCATCATTGGCGAGAAGTTCATCGGTAACGATTCGGTCTGCCTTGTTTTGGGCGACAACATCTTCTACGGCCACGGCTTACCGAACCATCTGGCTGACGCTCGCAAAAACGTTGAGCAGCAAGGCAAAGCGACGGTTTTCGGCTACTATGTGAACGACCCCGAGCGCTATGGTGTGGCCGAATTCGACAGCACTGGCAAGGTGATTTCAATCGAAGAAAAACCCAAAGAGCCGAAGTCGAATTACGCCGTTGTGGGACTCTATTTCTATCCGAACAACGTGGTCGAGATTGCCAAACACATCAAACCATCGGCTCGTGGCGAGTTGGAAATAACCACTGTAAATCAGGAATATCTGGCCAAAGGCGACCTGCAAGTTGAGATTATGGGCCGCGGTTTCGCGTGGCTCGACACTGGCACCTACAGCAGTCTGATTGAGGCGAGCAACTTTGTCGAGACGCTGCAGAAACGCACTGGCCTTATGGTCAGCTGCCCCGAGGAAATCGCCTTCAAACGCGGATTCATCGGTCGCGAACAACTTGCCGAACTGGCCAAGCCGTTAATGAAAAACGACTACGGCCAATATCTTATGAAATTAGTTAACAACAAGATATAATGGAATTTATAAAGACCGAGATACCCGACGTGGTGATTCTTGAGCCGCAGATTTTCGGCGACCGCCGAGGCTATTTTTGTGAGACGTTCCGCGAGAATCAATTTATTGAAAATGTGTGCAATACGCGGTTTATTCAGGACAACGAGTCATCATCGACGGGCGGTGTGCTGCGCGGCCTGCACTACCAAATGCACCCATACTCGCAGTCGAAACTGGTGCGCGTGACCGAGGGCGAGGTTTTCGACGTGGCGGTTGATATTCGCAAAGGCTCGCCCACGTTCGGCAAGTACGTTGGCGTGGTTTTGAGCGCCGAAAACAAACGGCAGTTCTTCATTCCGCGCGGTTTTGCCCACGGATTTTTGGTGTTGAGCGAGCACGCCACATTTGTCTATAAATGTGACAATTACTACAACAAGGCGAGCGAGCGTGGCATCCGCTTCGACGACCCCGACTTAAATATTCAATGGCCGAAAGTGAATTTTGAATTAAATTTGTCGGACAAGGATTTGACTGCGGCCAATCTGCAAAACGCTGATTTGTTTAACTTTACAGATAAATTATATGAGTGAGTCAATATTGGTTACGGGCGGCGCGGGTTTCATCGGGTCGAATTTTGTTCCGTATTTCATCGAGAAACATTCTGAATATCATATCATTAACCTTGACAAACTGACATACGCTGGCAATCTGGCCAACTTGTCGGAAGTTGAGGACAGCGACCGCTACACGTTTGTTCAGGGCGACATCTGCAACCGCGAACTTGTTGAGTATCTGTTCCGTCAGTACGACATCCGCGGTGTGATTCACTTTGCTGCCGAGTCGCACGTCGACAACTCGATAAATGGTCCTGAAATCTTTATCAAGACGAACATCAACGGCACATTCACATTGCTCGACGTGGCCCGCAAATATTGGATGGACGCGCCTTTCAAGTACAAAAAAGAGTACGAAGGCTGCCGTTTCCACCACATTTCGACCGACGAGGTTTACGGCACTTTGGGTGAGACAGGTTTCTTCACCGAAACCACGCCGTATGCACCAAACAGTCCGTATTCGGCTGCCAAGGCAAGTTCCGATTTGATTGTGCGCGCCTATCACCACACCTACGGAATGAACGTCACAACAAGCAACTGCTCAAACAATTACGGTCCGAAACAGCATAACGAGAAACTGATTCCGACCATCATCCGCAAGGCTTTGGCGGGCGAAAACATCCCGATTTACGGCGACGGCAAGAACATCCGCGACTGGTTGTATGTGATTGACCACTGCGCTGGCATCGACCTTATCTACCACCGCGGCAAGGCTGGCGAGACATATAATATTGGTGGCCGCAACGAGCGCACCAATCTGCAGATTGTTGATACCATCTGCACCATCCTTGACGACCAACGTCCGCGCAAAGACGGCAAGTCGTATAAAGAGTTGATTACCTTTGTGAAAGACCGTGCAGGTCACGACCGCCGCTATGCCATCGATGCCACCAAAATCGAGCGCGAACTCGGCTGGCGTGCCGACGAAAATTTCGAAAGCGGAATTCTGAAAACGGTGGAATGGTATTTGAACCGCAAATAGTCACATAATCTGACAAATAGCAACAAAAAAAGAGGATTCAAATGAATCCTCTTTTTTATATGTGTACCTTGCAAATCAAAATTTGAATCCAATGGTGAATACCACATTGCTTTGCTTCGAGTTCAGGCTGGCCATCGTCGAGACATCGTCGTACAAGAAATGCTTCTCTTTTTTAGCGGCAAGGTTATAGCCGAAATCAAAGTAGGCGTTAGGACCGCGCCAACCAAGACCAAGACTGTACACCTGCTGGCTTGCCGACTTATTGGCCTCGCTGCTTACATAAGGACTGCCGTAATAGCCGAAACCTGCACGTAAAGCCAAAGCGTTAAGCGACAACTCTCCTCCTATTCTGAGATTGACTGTGGTATGGTAAATATCAGATATTGCGTTATTTACCAAATCCATATTATCATCATCGCCGTCATCGCTTTCCATCGAAGTTGCCGAATAGTCAATCACTTCGCAATCGACATCTACAAGACCGACATTTGGGAATACAAACGCCGCACTGCCCACAAATTTGCCCGGCAAAGTCAGATTCCAGTCAAAGCCGCCTCTTGTCTTGGCGCTCTGCTGCTGCAATTCGTAGGTCGAACCATTGGTTGTGTACCAAACAGCCGACTCGACACGTGTTGAATAATCGTCGCTCATATCGATGATTGTCGGGGTATGGAAAGCGGCGCCAAAACGCACGTTTTCGTTCAGCCAATAGATGAGTCCGAGTTTCATATTCAAACCACGACCAAGGCT
>JAFZKK010000077.1 GCA_017551905.1 Salinivirgaceae bacterium | reverse complement strand
TCGTGCAGTCCTGCCGCAACTATCTTCTGCTGGCTATCTCGGTCTTTCGACAATCCCTCAACGCCTTCGTCGATGCCCTTTTGCACATAGCTGTTTACGCCTGGTATATTGTCACCGTTCTTGTTTTTTCCAAAATCGGCACATTTTTCAAAAAAAGTTCCGGCACCTTTGCCTTTCTGATAAAAATCGTCATTTGTCAAGCCGAATTTTCGCATCTGTCCGACAGCTTTTTCGCCAAGCTCGCTCAGTTTTTTCCTAAATCCGGCAATGACACCGTTCAACTCTTTCTTGTAATCGGCTATTTTTTTCAAATGGTCGGCATCCGTCTCTTTATCATTGTTTTCCAAACTGATAACATCGAAAGCCAGATTGGCGAATTCCGAAATAGACTCCTGCACATTCCACTTTTTGCCATTCTCAATATTTGCGTCGATGCCGTCCATAATCCACGACTGCTCATCACTGTCGCTGCCGTAGTCCTCCATAAGCCGCGCCACGGCATCATCAACCACACTTTTTGAATCGAGCTCGACAGTGAAGCCGCTGTTGAGCCCCATTTCGTAAGTGAACGATTTTATTATATGCTGAAAAAAACTGTCTATTGTGCTGATTCTGAAATAGCTGTATTGATTTAGCATACTTTTCAGCATTTTTTTCGCTTTGTCTTGCAGCGTGATTTTGTTGCATTTGCAGAGTTGGCAAAGCTCCTCCTCATAGTCCGATTTGTTGCCTTGCGCAAGGTCGTGGATTGCCTGCAAAATGCGGCTGCGCATCTCGGCCGTGGCCTTGTTGGTGAACGTTACCGCCAAAACATTGCGGAAACTGCCTCCGGATTTAAAAATCAGTTTCAGATACTCACCCGTCAGTTTGTGGGTTTTGCCCGAACCGGCTGACGCTTTGCATATTACAAGTTCACTCATCTTCTATCAGGCGTTTAGAATCTTAAAGACTAATTCGCGGAGCAATTCGGCATCGTCAATCGAAGGTGCGTCTATGCCTTTCGAATAGGCGTCGTAATCGCGCAAGATGCTGATTATCTGCGGACATCTGTCGCCATAATTGCGGGCGACGGTAATGTATTCGTTGGCGAAAAATGGCGGTATGCCTATCGCTGCCGCCACATTTTGCGGAGTCTTGTTAGGCAAACTGTTGGTAATCATCACCTTGGTGAAATAACCATACAAACTTGCCACGACCGGAATAACGCTGAATTTAGCCATCGCGCCCATATGCTTGGCTATCAGCGCTGAACGATAAACATCGCGCATTCCTATCGCCTTTTGCAACTCAAAAACATTGAACTCCTTGCTTATGCCGACGTGCCGTTCAATATCGTCGGAAGTTATCTTTCCGCCAGGCGCAACATTGGCTTTCAGCTTATCGAGTTCGCTTACTATATTCGACAGTTTGGCGCCCATGTTAGCCGCCATAAGCTCGGCAGCCCGCTGGTCAATGGTTAGATTCTGCTCGCGCAGATAACCCACAATCCACTCTCCAACCTTCTCCTCCTTCAACGGGTCCGACACAAAATATTCGGTCTTCTGCGACACCAGTTTCGTGAATTTTCGGCGCGAGTCAAGCTTTCCGCCTTTCATGCAGATAACCAACACTGTCTGCGGTTGCGGATGCTCAATGTATGCCGCCAGCATTGCGGCTTTCTCCTCGGGCGAGCCGTCCATGCCGTCAACTTCCTGCGCCTCTTTGACAATAACCAACGTATATTCCGACATCATCGGGTAACGCTTGGCAGCATCTATTATCTGCGACATCTGGACATCGGCACCATACATAACGGACTGATTGAAAGCTTTTTCTTCCTCTTTAAGAAGATTTTTTTCAATATAGTCGCTGATAGAATCGATATAGTAAGACTCCTCGCCTGACAGGAAATAAACCGGTTTGAACTGCCGCTTTTGCAAATCGGCCATTATCTGAGTGTATGTTGCCATATTGTCGTTTTATTGTGCAGGCCAAAGATAAGAAAATAGGCGGCATGCCATTTTGTTTGGTAGGGTATTATTTTTTGAAATTGTCATTATATAAACAAAAACTTTCTGCTTTTGCCCAACCGCATGAATCTTAGTATTTGTGCGGTTGTTTTTTGCCTATGCGCCGCAAAATGCCTATTTTTGACTTATGGAAAAATTGAACCTTCCCGACTATTCGGCCGATATACGCATCAGCCAGAAACAGGTGTTCGACCCGCTGCGCCGGAAATATGTGGCGCTGACGCCGGAAGAATGGGTGCGCCAAAACATCATCCGGCATCTGTTGGCATTAGGTTTCCCACAAGGACTGATTTCCGTTGAGCAACCCATAACATACAACGGACTGCAAAAACGCTGCGACATTGTTGTCTATAACCGTCAGGCACAGCCGCGGATGATTGTGGAATGCAAGGCTCCGCAGGTGAGCATAACACAGAAGGTTTTCGACCAGATTGCCGTTTACAACCTACAGCTAAATGTTGAATATCTGTTGGTTACAAACGGACTGCAACATTTCTGTTGCCACATAAATCCTGAAAACAAACAGGTTGTATTTCTGCCCGATTTTCCCGATGCAAAATCGGTGGCAGGGTGATTTTTAGGCGAAAAACTCGTAGAAATTGCCGTTGCGCGGAATAAGAAGCGTTTGCAACCCGACTTGCCGGGCGGCATCGGCATTACGTTGCGTGTCTTCGATAAACAAAGTCCTCTGCGGATTAAGTTGTTGTTCGTCAATCACTTTCTGAAAAATCTCAAGCGACGGTTTCAACAAACCCATTTCGTGCGACAGATAAACATGGTCGAACAGCTGATAAAACGTGACACCATATTCGGCTATCAGTTTGTTGTGAAAATACTCAAAATGCGACTCATTAGTATTGCTGAGCATCAATAACTTATGAGTGTTGCGAAGCCGCTTAATCCACTCAATGCGCGGCTTTTGATAGGCAAGCAACATAGCGTTCCAAGCATTCAAAATCTCCTCTTCGGAATAATTTGTGCCTCCTATCTGATTGATTTTGGCTACAAACTCGCCGCGCGTCATTCTGCCCGACTCGTATAGCTGCGGCACTTGCTCCCCCTCGAGCCGGCGAGCATTTTCAACACCCAGCATTACGGCAAACTTGTGCCGCGACAAATCAGGGTTGATATCAAGTATCACTCCGCCAAAGTCGAAGATAATAGTATCGTAATCAGACAGTTTAATCATTCGAGGCATCTAACAGATTGGGGGAGAAAAGATTCTTCTCTTTTTTCAAATCGCCCTGGCCGAATTGCTGAATTAATTGTATCTGTTTTATTCCCTTGATGTTAGCAAGCATGGCCTGGAGGTCAGTTTCACCATCGCCCTCGATTCGCAACCAGAAGTCAACCTGCCGCATTGTGGCAGCTAACGCACCCTTCGAGCCTTTGTTCTGAATCAGCGAATATCGCAAACCGGCCGCCTCGTCAACATAGCTGAAGACAAAAAACGGTTGCATCTCCTTCCGTTCCTGATGCAGCACCGCAATTTGTGGCGCCTCGGTCAAATTCCAGCCAAGTTGCTGATTTATAAGCCACGACAACCTGTATAGCGGCTCCGACGATACTATTGCGAATAGTGCTATTTCCATTTCGGCCTTTGTTTTGAACTACAAATATAACTAATTCAGCTTTTTAAGCATCTGCCGCGCGGCATCTTGTTCGGCCTCTTTTTTTGTGCTGCCATGCCCCATGGCAACCTCAGTGCCGACAACCACCTCCGACGAGAACTGCGGCGGAAAGGCGTGCCCCTCAACAGCTGTAGTGTTGAACACCACCTCCGACTTACTATGCTGCGACCACTCAAGCAATTGGCTTTTGAAGTTGGTTTCGGTTTTCAGCACAGTGTCAATGTCGATATATTTGTTAATCAGCCTATTGACAACAAATTTCCGCGTGGCGCGATAGCCTTGGTCAAGATAGAGGGCGCCAATCATAGCCTCAAAAGCGTCTTCTAAAATGCTCTTGTTGGTGCCAAAATGCGACACGTGCGACACTATCAAGGTGTTGATACCCAGCGCTGTGGCCAAATGCGCCAACGACTCGCCGTTCACAATCTTCGAGCGTGTCTGGCTAAGGAAGCCTTCGGGTTTGTCGGGAAAGTTGCGGTAGAGATACTCGGCCACAATGGCATCAAGTATGGCGTCGCCTAAAAACTCGAGCCGCTCATTGTTGATATGAGTGCCATCGGGCATCCGGAGCGAGGCGGAACTATGGACAAACGCCAATTTATACAACTCAACGTTTTTCGGATAGAGGCGCGTAATGCGGTGCAAGGTGTCTAAAAACTCCCTGTCGCTACTGAACAAACGCCTTACGTAAAACGATAAGATGTTGAATTTCAAAACTGTCGGTTAGATTTTCTTGAAGATGACAGATGCGTTGTGTCCGCCAAAGCCGAATGTGTTGCTCAAAGCGGCTCTCACTTCGCGTTTCTGAGCTTTGTGGAGAGTCAGATTCAGGCGGCTGTCAATCTGCGGGTCCCACTCGCGGTGGTTGATAGTCGGCGGAATGATTCCGTCAACAATCGACATAATGCTGAATGTGGCCTCCATAGCTCCTGCAGCGCCAAGCATGTGGCCTGTCATCGATTTGGTCGAGCTGATGTTGATTTTGTAAGCATCGTCGCCAAAAACCTTCTGAATGGCAATCAGTTCCGGAATATCGCCAACCGGTGTCGATGTGCCGTGAACATTCACATAATCGACCTCCGAAGGTTGCATGCCGGCGTCTTTGAATGCGCGCTGCATACACAATATCGCACCCAAGCCCTCTGGGTGAGTGGCTGTGATGTGGTGAGCGTCGGCCGAGACACCGCCACCTACCATTTCGGCATAGATTTTTGCTCCACGTTTTACGGCATGCTCATACTCCTCAAGCACGATAGAAGCGCCGCCCTCGCCCATTACAAATCCGTCGCGGGTTTTGCAGAACGGACGCGAAGCTGTCTTGTATTCGGCATTGTTGGTCGAAAGTGCCTGCATTGAGTTGAAACCTCCCATGCCCGGAGGGTTTATGGTCATTTCAGAGCCGCCAGACACAATAGCAACAGCCTTGCCCAAACGGATGTAGTTGAACGCGTCAATCAATGCGTTTGTTGAAGAGGCGCAAGCTGAAACGGTGCCGAAATTAGGACCGCGGAAACCATATTTGATTGAGATTTGACCGGCTGCGATGTCGCCAATCATTTTGGGGATGAAGAAGGGGTTGAAACGTGGAATCTGACCGCCTTCCGCATAGCTCATCACCTCGTCGTAAAGAGTGGTGATGCCGCCGATGCCGGAGCCCCAAATAACTCCTATCTCGTCTTTTTCGACATTATCCGGAAAATTGGCGTCTTTAACAGCCTCGTCAGCTGCAATCATTGCAAACTGTGCGAATAAGTCGAGTTTGCGTGCCTCTTTTCTGTCGAAATAGTCGTTTGGATTGTAGTTTTTTACTTCACAAGCGAATTGAGTTTTAAATTTTGACGCATCGAAGCGGGTTATCATATCAGAGCCGCTGACACCGTTTTTTGCGTTTTCCCAAGTTTCTGCAAGATTGTGCCCCAAGGGATTAATGGTGCCTAACCCTGTTACTACAACACGCTTCAATTCCATACTCAAAATTTAAAACTCAACTGCGGATTTATTTATTTCATGTTCTTCTCGATGTGGGCGATAGCGTCACCTACTGTAGAGATTTTGTCGGCCAAATCGTCAGGGATTTGAACGTTGAATTCTTTTTCGAACTCCATAATCAACTCAACAGTGTCGAGAGAATCGGCACCCAGGTCGTTAGTGAAACTTGCTTCCGGGGTAACTTCGCTTTCGTCAACACCCAATTTGTCAACAATTATTGCTTTTACTCTTGCTGCAACGTCAGACATAATTTTACTTTTTTAGTTAGAAATTTAATATAGAAAGACTCTTTTCTTTCTTGAGGTACCGAGCGGATTCGAACCGCTGTAACAGGTTTTGCAGACCTGCACCTAAGCCTCTCGGTCACGGTACCGTTTTTTGCGCTGCAAATTTATACAAATTTTTTATTTGCAAATATTTCGATTTACAAAATTCATCCGCTTGATTATCAGCCAAATGCGCGCTCGATAGTTACACTCGAAGCGCCCACTTTTCCTCCCAATGGCGGATTCATTTTCGAAATCTTTATTCGCGCCGACTTTATTCCTTTCATTTTTTCGCCCAAAGCGGAAAGAATCCGGCCGGCAACATTTTCCAATAAGTGCGACTTGATGTTCATCTGTTCGCTCACAATCTGGTAAGCGGTCTGATAATTGGCGGCATCGGCAATGTTGTCGGTTGCGGCGGCAAGGCTGCAATCAACTGTCATCGACAATGTGACTTTGAATTTGTTGCCAACCACCTGTTCCTCTTTGTAACAGCCGTGGTAAGCGTAAAATTCCATATCCTCCAATTCAATAACACCAGTCATAAGAACGTTGGTTTTTCAAAAAAAACACCCCTCTCCTAACAAAATTCATACCAAAAATTCCGGGAAAGGATTTTTCAAAAAGAATTCACACCATTATATAAAAACCCGATTTGGTTGTCAATAGTTTCTAACGGCTTAAAACCAAGCTGTTTCGGATTCCGCTTTGGAATTATTTCTTTGCGGCGTCTTTTTCCTCGCCTTTTTTCTCCTCGCCAGCGTCAAGCAACGAAAGCATGTCGCAGCGCTGCAGCTGGTTGTACCATGCAAGCACCTTTTTTATATGCGATACATAGACGCGGTCGCGGTCGTAATCGGGCATGATTTCGGAAAAGAATTTCTTGAGAGCCTCGTTGTCAGCGGTTTTCGGGTCGATTGACTGTTTGCCCGACTCTTTTTTGCGGATGCTTTTAAACACTTCGACCAAAGGAACTTCCTCGCCGTCGCTCTTGAAGATGGCGATGTCGTGCAGCGAGCTAACCTTCGATGACGAATAGACCGGCATGCGTTTCTTACTCTCGATATCTTCGACAATGATTCCGTTTTTTGTGCTCGAAATCAGTTTGAAAAGGCCCGTGTAGCCTGATATTGATAGAATTTCTTTCATCGTATTCTGTTTTTAATTACGCCGCAAATATAATGTTTATCCGTTCACTTTTGGACATAAAAAAAAGGAGTTCATCTTTCGATTCTCCCGTCGGTCGGCAGAGTGCGAACCCCATTGGTTCGCCTCTTTTTCATTTTGTTTAGGATTTGCGCTCTGGCTTATTCTTTGGTGTATCCAAAGTGATAGTCATCGCCGTCGATGTCAACCAGGACTGTGTACTCGCCTGCATCCACCTTGCTGAACTCGAAGTTCTTGCGCACATCGTTCTCCTCAACTGAAGAGTAGAGCACCTCGCCTTTCGAGTCAAGAACCTTGACAAACACTTTTTTGCCTTGTTCGTTAGGCAGCTCGATGATTGCGTGTGTGCCGTTCGCCTTGAAAATCGGGTCGATAGTTACGCGACCGGTGTAGCGCAGCTCGCCTTCTTTGATTGTGAACGCGCGCTCCATGCGTTTGCCGTTCTTTTTGGCCACTACTTTATAGGCGCCGTCTTCGAGGTTGATAAAGTCGAACACGCGGGCTGTCTTGCCCATTGCGCGGACATACTCATTATAAAGAACCTCCTTGCCGTCTTTCGTCTCAATGCTGAGCGAGTAGTTGCCGGCCTCGTGCGATGTGTAAACCACAGCCGCGCGTGTGCAGGTCAGATAACGGAACGACAGGCTGTCTTCAATTTTCAGTCCTTTCACATTGTCGTTGTCTTTGCTTTTTGCCGACATGAACAACGGCAGTAAAACGAATGCTGCAGTTAGCAAGCTGACCAAAACTGCGAAGATGTCTGACTTCACCAGACGGTCTTCATTAATGTTTAAAAGTTTCATCTTTTAGTCTTTTAAATGTTCTTTTATTCCTTTTTCCACGACAAAAGTATGTTGTACTTTTTTTAGGTTGTACCGACAATTTTTAATGCAACGTTTGCATAAAATCCGATTGGCCGCAAGCCGCTGAAAAATATATGCTGATTTACAATTATTTACATTTATGCAAACGATATGCATAAAATTCGCCGTTTTTCTTCAAAAAAGGCTCAAATTAAGTTATAGTGCGGAGTTTGGGGTGCCATTTAAAACGTTTGCATTGCTATGCAAAATTGCACAAAATGCGGATTTTTGGCATTTTTCAATGCAAAAACGAAAGCAATGTTGCATAAAACGATGCCGTTTATGCAAATTTGCATTAAAGAACAGGCTTTTCTTATTGATTTATATCCCTGTCGCGGAAGCCGAGGAAATACAATATTGAGTCGAGACCGCCAGCCGAAATAGCGTGCTGCGCCGACTCTTTAACTTTTGGTTTGGCATGGAAAGCTATGCCCAAGCCGGCAAGCTGCAGCATCGGAAGGTCGTTGGCTCCGTCGCCGACGGCTATAACTTGCTCAAGATGAATATCCTCTTTGAAAGCCAGCAACTTAAGCAACTCAGCTTTGCGCGCCCCGTCGACAATGTCGCCAACGTTGCGTCCTGTGAGTTTGCCGTTTTCTATCTCAAGCTCGTTGGCAAAAACATAGTCGATGTCGAGCTTGCTTTTCAGATAGTTGCCAAAGTAGCTGAAGCCGCCGGAAAGTATCGCCGTGCGGTAGCCGTAGCGTTTCAGCGTCTTGAACAAACGCGCCGCACCCTCGGTAACAGGCAGATTCTCAGCGATTTCTTTCATCACGCTCTCGTCGAGGCCTTTCAGCAACGAAATACGTTTCAGGAAACTCTGGCGGAAATCAATCTCGCCGCGCATGGCCGATGCCGTAATGGCGCTCACTTGCTCGCCAACACCGGCGCGACGAGCCAACTCGTCAATCACTTCGGTTTGGATGAGCGTCGAGTCCATATCGAAACAAATCAGTCGGCGGTTGCGGCGGAACACATTGTCCTCCTGAATGGCGATGTCGAGGTCGCACTCGCCCGAGATACGCATGAAATCGGATTTCATCTTCTGCAAGTCGTGCGGATTGCCGCGCACCGAGAACTCAACCACAGCCTGCGCCTGCGTGTTGGGCTCCTCAACCGGCACACGTCCCGACAAACGGCTGATATTGTCGATGTTAAGTCCTTGCTCGGCTATCACGGCCGTAACTTTGGCCACATGCGCCGCGCTCAGCTTGTGCGAGATGAGCGTCACAATGTAGCGTGCCTTGCCCTGATGCGCCACCCACTCGGAATATTGGTCGACCGGAATGGGCTTGAAACGCACCTGAACACCAAGCTCATAGGCCTTGAACAAGATGTCTTTCAGAATTGGCGACGAGCCGGCTTCCTCAGGCACCTCGAACAGTATTCCAAGGTTCAAATCGTCGTGGATTACTGACTGTCCGATATCGAGAATGTTGACATCGTATTGCATCAAAATGTTTGTCAATGAGGCGGTTTGGCCGGGTTTGTCGGGGCCATTGACGTTCAGAAGGATAATCTCTTTCGATTTCATAATCAATATTTTATCGGACAGTTACGTGAATACATTTTGTCTGCGACTCGAGCAAAACGTAGCATCGGCCTTCGTCTTGCATCTCGAGCAAAGTGCGGAGCAACAGGTTGCGCAGGCGGTACGAATATATAGGCTCCGTCTCGCCTTTCGGGTAGAAGCAAGTCTGCGCTATGTCGAAAGATGTTGCAAAAAAGTGCGACGACTTGTTCTGCGTAGCGTTTACATTGTTTTTGCGCAAGTCGCGCTGGTCGGCCTCGGTACGCAGAATTGACGATAGTTGGAACCTATATTCCTTAACATCAATCTCTTTCAGCGATTTGAAGAAACGGCGGCCAAGCTCGTCGAGGAAATCGCTGGCCTCTTTTTTCAGGAACGGCATCGAATTGGTGAGCATCGGAATCTCGTAGTATTTGCAGTCGTGCAGCTCGCGGAGATTGTATTTCACAATGTAGCCGTATTTGTCGTTGAGAAGCTCCTGATGACTTTTGAACGGACGGTCGAGACCTTTTACGCGGGCCGACTCCAAATGATACTCGTTGCTGTAGCGGCGCAACGCACGCAGTTCAAGCACCGTCAGCTCGGGCACCTGCACCTCGTCAATCGTCTTGCGCTTATGAAAAGCCGACGGCAGTTCGCGCACAGCCACAATTATCAGCAAAGGCACGGCTACCAGCGGTAACACTCTTTTCCAAACTATGCGGCGCTTGCCTTTTTTCTTTGTTCCAGACATCGGTTTTCTGATGTTTTACGAAAAAGCAAATATAATAGGTGCGAATGAAAAAATCCAAGTTCGTTTTTTTTCTTCGATTTTCGGGATGAAAGATTTTTGTACGACGCAACAATACTGTCTGTCAATATCTTACGGATTGATATTGCTTTTAAAGCTGCGATAGCGGTACATTACTATAGCCGATGAATAGGTTATGAAGAGTTGTATAATCACCGACAGCACTCCAAAAACGTCAATCATCAGCATCAAGTGCAGCTTGCGGAACCTGACGCCGAACACATCGTACAGATAATTCAGGATGTTGACCGAATCTTGCCATATCAGCCATGCGAAAATCAGCTCCGACAGCAACAGAACGGTAGCCGCCATTATGGTTACCGCCCTCAGATTGCGGCGCAGGCGAGTGCGGCTCATAACCGACCCGACATATCGGAGCGAGAAATAGTTGCCGGCCAATATTCCAAGTAAAAAATTAGACACCGGCACGCCTTGCATCAATCCTAACATTATGAGCGACAGGAAGATATAGACAAGTATCAGCACTCGTTTGCGAACAGTGTAGAACGGGTTGGGAATTATCAGCACCCAAACAATCAACACTCCCAAAGCCGCGCCGCCAATGCCTATGGCCGTGGCCGTCAGCCTGTCGAAGAAAAATGACGCAAACTCGTTGAAAATAAAAAACATGACAACGGGTATCGGCAGTTTGTAGAACACCAGGCTGAAAAGATTCTCGTAGTAGCACACCACATCGACAAGAATACCGATGACGGCTCCCAATATGGCCGAATAGAGCGGATTGCCCGTCTCGGCCACCAAAAGCGAGTAGTACCAGCCTGTGAACGCGCCCGCAACCGGCATCACCAGAGCCAGAAGCGTTATCTGTATCCACAGTTTCAACCCTATTTTCTTTTCTTGTGTCAGCATTCTGCGAAAATAGTATTCTGCACAAAACAACGTCGGGCAACCGCTCAAAAATATATCTTTGGCGAAAAAATAATTGTCATGTCAACAGGTATGTTTATGGCGCTGATAGCTATCGGAGTGATAGCCGGCGCAATATCAGGCATTTTGGGAATTGGCGGCGGAATAATAATGGTTCCGGCCATGGTTTATCTTTTGGGTTTCACGCAGCAACAGTCGGTGGCCACAAGCCTTGCCATAATGCTGCCGCCGGTGAGCATCTTCGCCGTAATCAACTACTACAAGGCCGGTTTTGTCGATGTCAAAGCCGCACTTATTATAATGTGCGCCTTTATGGTTGGCAGCTACATCTCGTCGAAAATAGCGATTGGCCTGCCCGAGCATATTGTCAAAAAATGCTTTGCGGTGTTGCTTTTCGCTGTCGGCATCAAGATGATGTTTTTTGATAAATAATTGAATATTTGGCGGTTGGGCGATAAAAACCGCGCTGATGCCTTTGGTATAGATAATTCATTTATTCGTTGTTGTAGAATTTATCCGATTCCCATTTCGCAACATTGTTCTCGATGTATTCGGCGATACTGTTCATTTCGTTTTGGTTTCGCACAATGTGGTCGAAAAATCGTGTTTGCCACGCGAACGGGATGCTGTTTTCGTTGGCGAATTTGGTGACAGCGGATTTTATACCACGCATTACCACCGCCAACGTACCATATTTGGGCGATTTTTGTGCCATATATTCGTTTTTCCCAAAATCATCCACCACCACCGTAGAGACGTTGCGTGCAACGTCTAAATTATTGTTTTCCAAATTATTCACAGAGACGTAGCGCGCTACGTCTCTACAACAACAATTTGCATCACCAATCACCACAATGGCGTGCACGTGGTTTGGCATCACAACCCACAATGGAATTTCGGCATACGGATAATGTTGGGTAACATTGCGTAATTGTTCTTCTGCGAATTGGCCTATCGGGGTTAATTCCATTAGCGGTTCACCGTTATTGTTCTTCCCGATTTCACCAAAATAATGCTCGCGGTTCTGCGTGCAAATGGTAACAAAATATACACCGCCATTATATTCGTGCCAATTGGCGCGCGCCGACGGTATAAGGAAACGGTTTTGAAACAAATCGCGCATTGCCCATTTTGTTGATTTTCAACACAAATATAACAACGCACAACAAATCACAAAACAATGATACCAACGACGGATGCAGAGACGTTGCGTGCAACGTCTAAACCCTTGATTTCCATGTTTTTCGCAGAGACGTAGCGCGCTACGTCTCTACACAATGCGACATACCTCCACAAAACACGTAGAGACGCGATTAATCGCGTCTCTACAATGCAGATTATCAACGAATTATTAAATTATTTTCCGCTTTTCCGACGGTTGCAATCGCGGCAGAGCATTTGGCAGTTTTCGGCAATGGTGCGTCCGCCATAAAAAACAAGGGGACAAATGTCCCCTTGCTGATATTCATCATTTTATTGATTTTCACTTCAAAAATCCATACTTATAAACCTTCGGGCGAATCTGTGCGGCTAATGCTTGCATTGCAGTTTTCAGATTATCAAGCAATTCGGTGTATTGTTTGTCATCAGATTTAGGATTCATATCCCCCTTGCTATTACGACCTTGGAAATACTCTTTTATGTCGTATAAACCAGCATTGGGGTTGGCATCGGGTTGCTCGTGATAATAGCGCCATAATTCACGGCCTGCATCCATAACGGCCTGTGATTCAGGTGTCATCTGTAGAGACGTTGCGCGCAACGGCTCTACGGAATCCGAAAACAAATCCATAGGTTTCTCCGTCTTGATTTTGCCAGCCAAGAAATCGCTCATAAAATGCGAATCGAAACGCTCTTTGGCTTTGACCTCCGACTCTTTGAACGGAATCCAATGGTTTACGCCTTGAGTTGCGGAAATTTTGTTCTGACCATGGAACAGGGCATATATCAAACAATTTGTTTGAAACTCTCTATCCGTTTTCCAACCGTCATTTGGAAACAAGAATTGGTCGCGGTTATTTAGCCAAGTAGCTGGAATTATTTGTCTAACTGCGAGATAAATTGAAATCGGCACTAAATTGTTTTCTGATATATAAACCCCCATACTGTGTGCCGTAATGACAAATGATTGATGTGTAAAATAAATATACCGCTGATTTGCGAAATCATTGCCACGAGTATCTAAAAGGCCTTTAGCTTTTTCTTTCGTTTCCGAGAATAATTTCACCCAATTATTTATAGGCAAAGAGTTCTCGTCGTCTACTTGAAATTTGCGTTGTCCAATGTAGTTGCCTTTTGCATCAAAGGCATCAGCAAATATTTCGCTGAACGATTCTTTCTTTTGCGTATCCCAAATTAAAAATCCAATAGGAAAACCGCCTTTTACATTGTCAAATGTTTTCGACGGAACAACAAACGCCTTCTCAAGTTTTGCCAAATATGCTTTTCTAAAATCCTTAAAACTAATTGATTGCAGAATTTTTAATGTAGAAAACTCTGCAAGCATTGCTGATGGAAGTTCTTTGTATATACGTATGAAGAATTGTGCATAAACTTCGTTGGTTGCCTTACCTATTATGCTTTTGTACTTTTCGTATGTTTTGTGTGATGTTGCAACTCCAGCTTTATTAGAGCCAGTTCCTGTTACGGTTGTCGCAGTTGTCCCTTCCGCATACGGAGGATTGATGTAAACGACTAATTTCTTGCGCTTTTCGGGGTCGTTAATAATATCTTGCAATCCCTGCGGACATTTACTGAAATCATCGTTCAAAAAATCGAATTGGAAAACGTGGTTGTCCAGAAGGTTTGCTCCATTGCGAATACGTTCTTTCATCACATCCACATCTTGCTGGTCGATAGTGCTGGCCCAAACATTATATTTATTTGTTAAGCCAACCTCCATATTGCCCGTACCAGCGCAGCAATCCCATATGTAGTATTCATCTTGCCAGTTCTCTCCCAAAACCTTGGCAAGGTATTGTTGCGATTTTTCAACCCATATTTGTGGTGTAAAAAATGCTCCTTTGCGTTCACGGACATCTTGTGGCACAAGTAAATCAACGCGCTCAACTATATAATTCCAATATTCGTTCTGCGGCGGACGTCTGTATCGTTTCCAAAAATCGGTGTAACGATGCAATCCATCTTTTTTGAATCCAAAAGGAATTATAAACTCCATTCCAAAATTGTCGGTGCGTTTAAGCTGGTATGGTTTCTCAGACTTTGCATCAAAAGTGATATAGAAATCACGATTGACAATGCGGTCATCGTGTAGGTCGGTTGTCGAATTGTCGTCGATGTTGAGTTCAGCCAAAAAGAAATCGCGGTCATAGATAGAATATTTCTTTTTGAGTAAATCCCAATCGGCTGAAATATATGGCATTACCATCTTTTGCCATTTTTGATAGACAAAAATGAAGTTGTTTTTGTCGATAAGCGTCGAAAACAAGTTGGTATTTTCATCAAGTTTAAAATTTTCCTTAATGAAGTTTTTGAGTTCGGTGCGGTCAGAATCAAAATAGAAAGTAAAAATGCGGTTTCCGTCGATTGTATTACGCACTGTTTCAATGGTTTTATCATTTACCGATGAGGGCGTTTGCGTCCAATCAAAATCATTTAACGTATAGACCGGTAGAACATAGTGATACTCGATAAAGGCAATTTTCTCGCAGTCAAAGCAACCAATAAATTTGGGTGGGATATGATTATCGGCGTCAGCTTTTATGGTTAAAATCAATTGGGCCAACATTTGGTAAATGTCGGTCGGTTTTTGTTTCGCTTCTGCCCAATACACATAATCATCTTCACTGCCTTTTGTTTTCACACCGAAATCGATGCGACCAACAGTTTCTGTGCAGTCGAATTTGCCAAACCAGTCGGCGGCAACCTTCTTTTCAACGGATTTTTCCTGAACGTTTTTGTAAGCCATAATTGATTGATAGTTTGCGCATTGACTATCAATCACTTTAATCGGGGAAATAAGAAAGGTGCGAGCCTTTCTATCGCATTCACGAGGAGCGTCGGTGAACCCCGTTGCACCAAATAGTCCTGCCCACACCCATCGGGTGTAGACACCAACATTATTTTGGTGCAACGGTGCGTGAACGCTTCCGTGAAATGCTTCTTATCCGATTTTCAAATCAAGAGTTTCCGACGCTTTTGTTTTGAATGCGAATAATAGCTAATGCCTTGTTAATAAATATGTTATTTTAATTCTCTTTCTTTCTCGTTTAAATCAGTTTTAAATGAAACATCAAAAAAATTAGCCTTCACACACGGAGCGCAAAGGGTAGTCAAATGTAGGAAAGTTTTTGCCAAATTTTACTGCCGGAATCAAGGAAATATGAAAACGGTTTATAATCAATCCGAAATGGACACAAAAAACATAACCATATAGCGAAGCTTTGCGATTTTGAATTGCTCATTCTAAATTGTCCATTATATTTGCGTGCTTTTTTCGAAAAATCAATGTAAAACATAAAAATATGAGCGGTAAATTTCCTGAACACAAGCAATTGGACCTGTCACAAATCAATAAGGACATCCTTGCCGAATGGAACAGCGAGAACACCTTCCAAAAAAGTATCGACACACGTGCGGGGCACCCCAAATTCATCTTCTTCGAGGGGCCGCCGTCGGCCAACGGAATGCCTGGCATTCACCACGTTATGGCGCGCAGCATCAAAGACATCATCTGCCGCTACAAGACGCTGCAGGGCTTCCTGGTTGACCGCAAGGCTGGCTGGGACACTCACGGACTGCCTGTTGAGTTGGGCGTGGAGAAGCAACTGGGCATCACCAAAGAGGATATCGGCAAGAAAATCAGCGTTGACGACTACAACCGCGCCTGCCGCTCGGAAGTTATGAAATACACCGCCCAATGGCGCGACCTGACGGCCCGTATGGGTTACTGGGTGAATATGGACGACCCCTACATCACCTACGACAACCGCTACATCGAGACTCTTTGGTATTTGCTTAAAACCATCTATAACAAAGGGTTGCTCTATAAGGGATACACCATTCAGCCGTACTCGCCCGCTGCGGGAACAGGCCTTTCGACTCACGAGTTGAACCAACCTGGTTGCTACCGCGACGTGAAGGACACCACCTGCACCGCACAGTTCAAGGTTACTGACGCTGATAATAAACTTGTTAAGGATATTTTGGCGAAAGCCGACGCCGACCACAAGCAACTATACATTCTGGCCTGGACCACAACACCGTGGACCCTGCCATCGAACACCGCGCTCTGCGTTGGTCCGAAAATCGACTACGTGGCCGTTGAGACCAAGAACCCCTACACCGAGCAGCCCTGCACGGTGGTGGTGGCAAAATCGCGTTTCAGCGCCTACTTCAACGATAAGAACCCTGGCAACATCATCGCCGAAATGAAGGGCACCGACCTGCTGGGCATCCGCTACGAGCAATTGTTCCCGTGGGTTGACCCGTGCGAACTGTCTGACAGCAAGCAAATTATAAATAAAAAAGCCGACGCTTTCCGCGTTATTCCTGGCGACTACGTTACCACCGAAGACGGTACGGGCATTGTCCACATTGCGCCAACTTTCGGTGCCGACGACGCCAAAGTGGCCAAAGCCGCTGGCATTCCGTCGCTGTTTATGATTAACAAGGCTGGCGAGACACGCCCAATGGTCGATTTGACTGGTAAATACTACAAAACCAACGAGTTGGACGAGGCATTTGTCCGCGATTTCATCAACATCGATATTTATAAGGAATATGAGGGCCGCTGGGTGAAGAACGCCTACGACCCGCAGTTCACCGTGAACGGAAAATATGACGAGCAAGCCGCGCAAAAGGCTGAAAATCTGGATATTTTCATCTGTATGAAAATGAAGGCCGACGGCACGGTGTTCAAAATCGAGAAACACGTGCACAACTATCCGCACTGCTGGCGCACCGACAAACCTGTGCTCTACTATCCGCTCGACAGTTGGTTTATCAAGGTTACGGCCGTCAAAGACCAAATGGTGGAACTGAACAAGACCATCAACTGGAAGCCGCAAAGCACGGGCGAGGGCCGCTTCGGCAAATGGCTCGAGAACATCAACGACTGGAACTTGAGCCGCTCGCGCTACTGGGGAACGCCGCTGCCAATCTGGCGCACCGAAGACGGCGAGGCCGAAAAGTGCATCGGGTCGGTTGAGGAACTCTGCAAAGAGATTGACAAGGCCATCGCCGCAGGCGTTATGAAAGAGAATCCGTACACAGCAAAAGGCTTTGTGCCTGGCGTTTACACGGCCGAAAATTATGAGAAAATCGACCTTCACCGTCCGTACATCGACAGCATTGTTCTGGTTTCGGACAGCGGCAAGCCAATGTTCCGCGAGAAGGACCTGATTGACGTCTGGTTCGATTCGGGCGCAATGCCGTTCGTGCAGCGCCACTGGCCGTTTGAGCATAAAGACGATTTCGACAAACTCTACCCCGCCGACTTCATCGCCGAAGGCGTCGACCAAACACGCGGCTGGTTCTACACGCTGCACGCCATCAGCACAATGATTAACGGCAAGGTGGCCTTCAAAAACATCATCTCGAACGGCCTTGTGCTGGACAAAAACGGCAGCAAAATGTCGAAACGTCTGGGCAATGCAGTTGACCCGTTCGCAACCATCGAGAAGTTCGGTTCCGACCCGCTTCGCTGGTATATGATTACCAACGCGCAGCCGTGGGACAACCTGAAATTCGACATCGAAGGCGTCGACGAGGTGAAGCGCAAATTCTTCGGAACTCTCTATAACACATACAGTTTCTTCGCGCTTTACGCCAATGTCGACGGGTTCACCTACAAGGAAAAGGACATTCCTGTGGCCGAACGCCCCGAAATTGACCGCTGGATTCTGTCGCTCTTGAACTCGCTCATCAACGAGGTTCAAGACGCTTTGGACAACTACGAGCCAACCCGCGCGGGTCGCGCTATTCAGGATTTCGTCATCGACAATTTGAGCAACTGGTACGTGCGCCTGAACCGCAAACGCTTCTGGGGCGGGCAGTACGACTCGGACAAGATTGCCGCCTATCAGACGCTCTACACCTGCCTTGAGACGGTGGCTGTGCTGGCAAGCCCGATAGCGCCGTTCTATATGGATTTGCTCTACCGCGATTTGACGTCGGCAACAGGCCGCGCCGCTGGTTCGGTGCACCTTGCGCAGTTCCCGAAAGCCGACGCGTCGGCCATCGACACCGACCTTGAGGAACGTATGAATCTGGCGCAGCGCATCTCGTCAATGGTTCTCGGTCTTCGCCGAAAAGTGAGCCTGAAGGTGCGTCAGCCGTTGAGCAAGATTATGGTGCCCATCCACAGCGAGAAAGTGCGCCGTCAGATTGAGGCCGTGAAGCCGATAATTATGACCGAAGTAAACGTGAAAGACATTGAACTTCTGGAAAATACGACGGGCATTCTGGTTAAGCGCATCAAACCCGATTTCAAGGTTCTGGGACCGAAGTACGGCAAGATTATGAAACAGATTTCGGCCGCCATCGCCCAAATGTCGCAAGAGGATATTGCCCAACTTGAAGCCGACGAGAAGTTCGATATTACGGTTGAGGGAGAGACCATCACGCTTGTCCGCACCGACGTTGAGATTGTGTCGGAAGACATTCCTGGCTGGCTTGTGACCAACGAAGGCGCGCTCACCGTGGCTCTCGACATCACTCTGACCGACGAACTGAAAAACGAGGGTGTGGCCCGCGAACTTGTGAACCGCATTCAGAACATCCGCAAGGACAGCGGCTTCGAGGTGACGGACAAAATCCGCATCCGCATCTCGGACAACGCCTACTCAAACGACGCCATCGCCAACTTCAAACAATATATTGCAAGTCAGACACTTGCCAACGAAATTGAGGTTGTAAAAGACTTGAACGCCGACAACGCTATCACGGTGGATATTGAGGAAGGGGTTAATTTGTTTGTGAAGGTGGAAAGGGTTTAGTTAGGAATTAGAAAGTAGGATTTAATAGTTAGGATTTAGGATTTTAAAAACTGGGATATGACTGCAAAATGTCCGCTGTGCGAATCGCAAAATGCCACACTGCATCTGCAGTTGAAAGACTATTTCCTATCGAAAGAAGACTTTGAAATATACCAATGTCAGAGCTGCGGGTTGCTATACACTTGGCCGCGCCCTGCCGATGATATTATCGGAAAATACTACAAATCAGACGATTACCTAAGCCACAACGAGAAGAAGAAAGGCTTGATACCATTCATTTACAATTGCGTGAAGCGCGTCAATGTCGCCAACAAGTTCCGAATGGCTACAACCGGCACTCAAGGCCGACGGATGCTCGATTTCGGGTGCGGTGTAGGCGATTTTCTGCATTTCGCGCAACAAAAAGGTTACGAGGTTACGGGTGCCGATTTAAGTCCCGACGCCCGCCGTTTCGCTTCGGAGAAACTTGGCAAGCCCGTTATCAGCCCCGATGAGGTTTTCGCCCTGCCCGACAACAGTTTCGACATTATAACGATGTGGCACGTGCTAGAGCACATCAGCGACTTGAAAAAACAGGCCGAATTGCTCGACCGGCTACTTGCCGATGGCGGACGGCTGGTTATCGCTCTGCCTAACTATCAGTCGTATGATGCTCAGTATTACAAAGATAAATGGGCGGCTTACGATGTTCCGCGCCATCTGAACCACTTCAACCAAAAGACGCTTGAATCGGTTTTTGCCGACACGCAACTTCACATTGTCGGCGTCCGTCCGCTTAAATGGGACGCCTACTACATCTCGATGATGAGCGAAGGCTACATCGGTGGCGGCAATGCGTTTGTGAAAGGTGTCTTGACCGGACTCAAATCGAACAGAGCCGCCCGCAAAAACGGACAATACTCAAGTATGGTCTATATCTTTGAGAGATAAAAAGATGACGCTTCCGCCACAATTCGGCGCATCTTTTTGTATGTTTACACCAATAAAAAATTACAACTATGAGTAACAACCGCGGCCAAGCCACCTTCAGCAAGTATGCGTGGGTGCTTGACACAATTTATAATGCAAGAAAAATCTCGTTTAAAGAATTGAACGAGAAATGGGTAGAAGACGATATCAGTGGCGGTGTTGAGCTTCCGAAACGCACATTCGACAACTGGAAGGATGAGATTGCCGACATTTTCGGCATCGATATCGCCAACGAGAACTGTGGAAAGTATCGCTATTATATTGAAAATGAGGGCGACCTTGAAGGCGACAATCTGCGACAGTGGCTTTACAAAACGTTCAGCATCGGCAATGCGCTGTCGAACTGCCAGAGCATCAAAGACCGCATTGTGCTTGAGTCGGTGCCGGCGGGGCGGGAGTTTCTGCCTACGATTGTGGAGGCGATGAAAGCGAACCGTGTGCTGAATATGACCTACCAAAACTTTGAGGCTGCCGAAGAGACTAATTTTGATGTCAAGCCGTTCTTTATCAAGCTATTCCGCCAGCGGTGGTATTTGGTTGGGCAAGGTACTGTTCCACCTTATTCGTCAATGCCCCCGATGATTTACTCGCTCGACCGCATCCACAAGTTGCACAAGACCGAACAGACGTTCGAAATGCCCGAAGACGCCGACGCAAAGCAGTATTTCAAGGGTTATTTTGGCATTATCAGGGGCGACGGCACCAAGATTATGAACATCAAGCTGAAGGTGACGGCCAAGCAGTCGAACTACTTGCGCAGCCTGCCGCTGCACCAGTCGCAAAAAGAGGTGGAGCGCACCAACGAATACAGCATTTTCACCCTGCGCCTGCGCCCCACCTTCGATTTCATTCAGGAGCTGTTCCACAATCTCGATACTGTTGAAGTGCTTGAACCTGCTGAACTTCGCACCGAAGTTGCGGCTATAGTTGAACGGATGCACGAGACGTATAACAAGCAAGAATAGAGGATTTTACGATATTCGTTGTGGCAAATCAACTCGCTATACATAATGTGTGGCGAGTTTTTTTATGCCCTATCGGGCAGAAATTTTCAGAAAAATTGATTTAAAATTTTGTAAATCAATTCGTTTATAGGTTTTGTTTAAATTTCCCATCGTAGAGACGATGTGCATGATGTGAACCCCAAAAGTTGGACAAAAAACTTTTGGAAATGTCACATTACTACACGACAGAAATCAAGCTGAAGGCGGTTCAGATGTACCGCCGGGGGAAAGGAAGTACAGCCATAGGCAGGAAGTTAGGCGTGCACCAG
>JAFZKK010000076.1 GCA_017551905.1 Salinivirgaceae bacterium | reverse complement strand
CTTACAGCGGAAGCAACAATATTGACGAGGTGGCCTGGCACAAAGGCAACAGCGGAAGCAAACCGCACGCCGTAAAGCAGAAAAAAGCCAACGAACTCGGATTGTACGATATGAGCGGCAATGTGACCGAATGGTGCTGGGACTGGTTCGCCACTTATGCTGACGGAAGCGAAACCAACCCAAAAGGTTTTTCTGACGGTTTTTACTTTATGGGCATTTACATTGTAAGAGCTTATAGGGGAGGTACATACGAATCTGATTCTTTTCGTTCACGCATTTCGGCCAGAAATTCAGTTATAAGACCATACAAGGCTACTAATAGCTTTGGTTTCCGTGTGGTGAAAAATGTTCCGGGTGTCAGTTATGCCAGTTCGCCGGCACCCAAAAAGAGTGTTCAGCGCACCGACGACAAGTTTGTGTTCGTTGAAGGCGGAACCTTCAAAATGGGAAACGCTATGGGAGATGAAGAAGAGAGACCTGTGCACAGCGTAACGGTGGGCAGTTTCTATATGTGTGACCATGAATTAACCCAAGCCGAATTCAAGGAAATAATGCGTGTTAATCCCGGCCCTTTCGACGGCGATACGAAACCGGTATGGGTCAATTGGTACGAGGTTGTTTTGTACTGCAACCTATTGAGCGAAGCCAGAGGGCTGACACCTTGCTACTCATACAAAGGAAGTACCGACGTAAAGACTTGGGAACCCAGGCGGGTACTGGAATATCTCAAAACGCCAACCAACTGGGATGTGATTCAGTGCGATTTCTCGGCCAACGGCTATCGTATGCCCACCGAGGCTGAATGGGAGTATGCGGCGCGAGGTGGAAAATTTAGTAAGGGCTATAAATACAGCGGCAGTAACAACATTGCCGATGTGGCTTGGTACAGCGGAACCGCTTATATAAAAGATTTTGTTATGTCCAGCGGCGCCCAAGTTCATTATCACGAACCTCGCGAGGTGAAAACCAAAAAACCTAACGAACTGGGAATTTACGATATGTCAGGCAATTTTTACGAGTGGTGTTGGGACTGGGCTTACTGGTATGGCCGTGCGCCCGAAAACAAACTTGGCCGTATTATCAGGGGCGGTGGCTATCGGTTTGAAGGCTCAGAATATACAGATGAGGAAGCCGCAGGGCGTTGTACCGTCACTGCCCGTCAATATAATTGGCCTGATGGACGGCGCTTTGAATCGGACCCAGGCATTGGGGCTCGGATAGTTAGAACGGCAACAAACAAAAAGTAAGTGAGGATAATAATTAAGAAACTACAATGCGCCGCATTCTATTCATAATCACCTTTTTATCAACAACCTTCGCCACTTTTGCCGATGACGATATTTTCCGCCGTCCGGCGGAGGTGCATCTTGTGGTTGACAGTGCCGATGTTTTTACCACAGAACAGTATGCGGCTCTGACAGCCAAATTGGACTCGTTTGAACGGGCCACAACGGTGCAGATACAGATTTACACCACCTATTATTTGTATGGTTATGACATTGTTGATTTTGCCCAGCGGTTAGGCGAGGGCTGGGGCGTTGGGCAGGAGGGAGTCGACAATGGCATTGTCATTGTCTGTAAGCCGAAAACGATGTACGCAAACGGAGAGGTGACCATTCAGGTGGGCTACGGCATTGAACCGTTCATGCCTGATGTGGTCTGCAAACAAATTATTGACAAGGAGATGATTCCGGAGTTCAAAAAAGAACATTATTATTCAGGAATCGATAGGGCGGTTGACCTTTGCATGCAGTTCGCAAGCGACGAGAACGCGGCACAAGAATATATGGCTAAAAAAGAAAGAAGATGGTTCGAGAGTCCCCTTTTTCGGGTTATATATTCGATTCTTTTTATGTCCTTAATGGCTTTGATATGGATTGGCGCCAGTAGTGGTGTTACTGTGAGCAACGGCAGAGGTTCGTCGGGTGGCGGCAGCCGCAGAAGTTCTCGCAGTTCGAGTAGCAGCCACAGTTACGGCGGCGGTCATTTTGGTGGCGGCGGAGCACGAGGCAGTTGGTAAACAAGGATTGATTAATTGAAGGATTGAAAGATGAAACGGATATTATTAATACTCACATTTTTAGCGGCAGCGGTTACCTCCTTTGCCGACGACGATATCTTCACTCGTCCAGCGGAGCAGGCGCTTGTGGTTGACAACGCCAACGCCTTCACCGACGAGCAGCACGCGGCCTTGACCGAAAAACTTGAAGCCTTCAACCGTGAGACCTCCACGCAGATTCTGATTTACACCACAAACGACTTGCACGGCTACGACATTGCCGACTTCGGCCAGCGGCTGGGCGAGGGCTGGGGCGTTGGTCAGAACGGCTTCGACAACGGCATTGTCATTGTCTATAAGCCGAAAACCGACTACGAGTCGGGGCGCGTAACCATTCAGACGGGCTATGGCATTGAGTCGCTCATTCCCGACGCAAGGTGCAGTTGGATAATCAATTACAAGATGATTCCGCATTTCCGACAGAATGAGATTTACGAGGGAATTGACGAGGCTGTGGATGCCTGCATTGCGATGACCAAAGGCGAGTTCCAACCCGCCGAACAACACCTTGAGCATACTGCGGGCGACATTGCCGCCATTGTCTTTTTCCTTGTCTTTATTGTGGTTACCGTTTTGCTGGCGTTAAAGTTCGGCAAGAACCACTACACCGCGTCTGGCTCGTCGGTTTACCGTTCGGGCACTTGGCATTCAAGCGACTGGAGTTCAGGCGGTAGGAGTTCGGGTGGCGGATTCAGTCACAGTAGTTTTGGTGGATTTGGCGGCGGACACTTCGGCGGCGGCGGCGCCAGCGGAAGTTGGTAGAGACAATAACTGAATAATTGAATGCGTGAATAATTGAAATTGAAATTTGAAAATTGAAAAATACAATCAATCTATTAGTCTATCAATCAATTAATCTATTAATCAGTCAATCGATAAATTATGCATGTTGGAGTTTCAATATCAGTAACAAACAAGTGGGCTAAAGCGGCGGTTTTTATGTTATTCGGGTTGGCGTCGTTGACGGGTATGATAATCGTCATTTGCAACAACATTGGCGACCCCGACATGTTCTATCAGAATGCGTCCACTAACGGCGGTCCCTACGAACGTGTGTACTCGCCAGGAACCACCATTTTTTGGTTCTCGTTCTGGGGCTTGGGCTCGCTTGCCTTCGTTGCGGGCGGCATTGCGTATCTGAAACAAGCAATCAGAGAGAAGAAAGGTACGGTCCGACCACCGCGAAAATTCAGTCAGGAGCGCCCATATTTTGCTACGGGCCTTGTCTTCTTTATTATCGGGCTTATATCGGTGGCCGTTCCCATAGCCTTGGTTTTCGACGGCAACCATGCGACGGGCGTGAATTTGGTGTTATACTCTCTTTGCCTCCTGTTCGCCGCGCCGTTCCTTGTGCTTGGAACAATCTGGATGAGGAAAAAAGAGCAATGGAGGGAATTAGAGAATAGAGAGTTAGATTAGAGAATTAGAGAGTTAGAGAGATAGAGAAACCTTCAGTCAATCAGTCAATCAATTAGTCTATTAATCAATAAATCAGCAAATTATGCCTATCGGATTTTCAAAGTCAATAACGAATAAATGGGCTATCGCGGCGTTTTTTATGTTTTTCGGGTTGGCGTCGTTGACGATTATGGCAATTGTCCTTTACAACCAAATTGGCAGCCCCGACATGTTCTATCTGAATCAGTCCTCCGACGGCGGCTTAACCTACGAACTTGTGTATGCGCCAGGCGTCACCATTTTTCTGTTCGTGTTCTGGGGCTTGTGCTCGCTCGGGTTCATTGCGGGCGGCATTGCGTTTCTGAAACACGCAATCAGAGAGAAGACAGGCACGTTCCGTCCACCGCGAAAATTCAGTCAGGAGCACCCGCAGTTTGCTTTGGGCCTTGTCTTCTTCATTATCGGGCTTATATCGGTGGCCATTCCCATAGCCTTGGTTTTCGACGGCAACCATATCGACCGTGAATCAATTGCAGGTGTTATTATCTGCCTCCTGTTCGCCATTCCGTTCCTTGTGCTTGGAACAATATGGATGAAGAAACCAGAGTAAAGGCGTGAGAGTTAGAGAATTAGAGAGATAGAGTAATCTTCAATCAATTAATCAGTCAATCAGTCAATCAATCAATCAGTCAGTTATGAATCCACAGCGGACACACGGAATGGTATTGCTTTTCCTGATTATCGGGTTAATCTCACTTGCGCCAATTTGTTATGTCGTTTATGCAGGAATCAAACATTTGTTTGAGTTACAAACAATTGCGGATAGGGCGTGGACAATTGGCGGCATAATAATGCTCCTTGCGTTCCCGCTGGCGTTCATAGTTCCGTCGCTGACGATAATTATCCGTGCGCGGCGGGCGTACAAACGCGGGAGTGTATATGAGCGCTCAAACGAGCCGCAACCGCAGACCGAAAGTCAGCCCGAAAAACCGAAGCGCGACTGGGCAATATTCAAGGTTGGTATGGGTATCAGTCTGGTACTCATTACCATAGGCGTTGTGATAGTGTTGAGCGACCGCGAGAAGAAAGCCATGGGCATTGAGGTTGAAGGCAAGGTTATCAGCAAACGGACGGAGGGCGACTCGAAGCACAAACGCTCATATTTTACAGTGGAATTCACTATCGACGGCAAGACGGAGACTCACGAATTGAAGTCAAGCCTTCTCCCCATTTTAAGGCGGAATGTGAAACTGTATGTCAGCAAGGATACATACGCCTCTGTATTTGACGATGGAGATGACCGCCACTGGGTTCTTCATTATCAGAATAAGAATCTTATTTGGATAATATTTCTGTTTGGATGTGCGGCGTTCATAATTTTTGTGGTGTCGGCTCTCACGTTCAGCGATGATGTCGAAACCAAAAACACCGATGACACCGATGCAACCATATCGTATATGGCGGGAATGGATTGAACCAGAGTTATTTAAGGCAAGAGAAAATAATAATAACAGATGAGAATACAACACGAAATCCGCAACCCACTAGTAAGAGGAATCTTTTTCCTGTTTTTCGGCTTCATGTTTATAACTTTTGCGGTGCTTTTCGCTGTCGTTTTCATTAGGCAGAGCGAGAGCGTGATGCCCATTATCTTGATAGAGAGCCTCTTTGGATTTGCCATTTATGGCTTTATTGCGATGGGTATCAAAAATTTGAAAATAGCCGCCCACCCAGAAAGTGAGGAGCAGGAGCAAGAGGAGGAGAAGCAGGGGTCCCGCACTACTGGAATCGTTTTTCTTTTTATTGGCCTTTGGTCGGGCGTGCTTACAGTCTGGGCCCTCCCAGTCTTGCTCCACACGTCTCCAGCCGTGGCTGTTTTCTGCATGGCTTTCACTGCCTTGTTCCTCTTTTTTGGCATTTATATGTACATGAACAAATTGGTATCGTTGTCGTTTAGTTTAGGCGATATTAAATTGAATGTCAAGGAAAAGAAAATCACCGCAGATGTCGCAAACAGAGAGGCGTTGGTTCATAAATGCATAATTATCATAGTTTTGAGCGGCTCATTTTTCGTTATGGGCACATGCCTGACGATATTCGGGCTTTGGCCATTTCTTGCAATGGTCATTATAGGTAGTATTTTCCTGATTCCCACTGTTCGTGTTCTATATTATTCAAGGCGGAAAGATTTCAAAATAATTTACACAGTTCCCGAACCCGAACCTCAATACAAAAAGGAATCAGAATTCACCAAAATACAGACTGACAGCACTTTGCAAGGCGATTCCGTCCATTCCATTCCATATACGGCCAAGCCTGGCAAGGAAAGCGTTTTTAATAATCAAAGAGTGCTTGAGGCAGAAGCCGAAATGGAACGCCTCAAGGCCAAAGAGGAGCAACGCAAGCAGCGCGCCAAAGCCCGAGAGGAATGCCGTCAGGCACAATCGGAGGAATACCGTCAACAGGTTCAGGCCAGAAGAGAGCGCATTGCCAATGCCCTCGCAAAGAAAAAATCGGTGTTCTTCATAGTCGCAGGCTTGCTTCTACTGGTGCCGTTTCTGGTTTATGCCTGGCGCGATTTCGAAGTTTTCGAGGTGCTTCGTTCGTTCAGCACAACCATTTTCTGGTACGACGATTCAATCGGCCGTCTGTTCTCGCACGCCCTCCGCTGGCTTCCCGCGCTTGTTGTCGGCTGCGGTCTTTTGGTGTTCGGTCTCTACCGAAAGTGGATGATTACGAAAGCGCAAGCCAAATCCATTGACAATCGAAACGATAAATCCGCCGAACCCGTCCCCGAATTTGTCTATGTTGAAGGCGATAGCAACCTTCGCACAAAAATCAAAAACTTCAAGACGCACCACCCGAAACTCTTTGTCGCCGCTTGCGTGGCTCTTGGTTTAATTGTTTGTTATATAGTGCTTTGCGTGGTGGCGGTGATTTTGACAACGTATGCCAACTAGTAATTCGTAATTCTGAATTCTAAATTCTAAATTCTAACTCCAAATTCCTAACTATGAAAAAATCCCCCAAAAAACGAAGAGCCGCCGGACTCGATAAGATGCGCAAAGTGATGAGCGAAAAGAGACGCGAGAAGATGCGCGGGGAGATGCGCGAGCAACAAGTGTATTATCAATACATTCAGGAGAGTTTTGAGGAAGCCGACCAGGAGTTTGAAGAGATGAAAAAGGAAAGCGCACAACGGAGTGCGAAATCCTTTAAGACAACCATTCTTGTGGTTCTTGCGTTATGTTTCGCCGAATTTGTATGGTCGCGCGTCGATGCCAGCCGGTATACTGAGGTTGGCGCAACCATAACTGGTTATCGCAACGTACAACGCCAGCAACCGATATTCGACTCCTATACAACACAGGGCGGAGTGTTCCCTTATTATGAAACCCGGGTTACGGTGGAGTACACTTTCAACGATATCGAATACAAGGGCAGTGTGAAACTCGACAAGAATGTGCAGAGCCAGCACATTATGGTTTTCTGCAAAAAAAATCACCCGCAAGAGTGCCGGCTCACCAAACTCAAATATCCGAAACTCGACACAGGTATTATGGTCCTTTTCGGCATAGTTCTGGTTATCGGATTATGTGTATAGTTTGTTCCTGAAATAAAACGAATCATGGCAAAGAAGAATAAAGCCGACAAGGAGAAAAGGGCCGCCTTGCGCGAAAAGAGGCGCGAAAAGAGGCGCAATGACGACGACCTGTACGATTACGGAAAAATCATGTCCGACTTTGCGAAAGCCGACCGCGAGCTTGAAGAGTTGAAAGACGAAAGTGCCGCGAAACGGTGGAAATCATTCAAAATAACCGTAGTCGCATTCTTCGCGATATGTTTCGCCGGACTTGCGTGGGCGCGCATCGATGCCTGCCTCTACACAAAAGTTGGCGCAACCATAACCGATTCATACGTTGTAAAAGGCCAAATCCCGATATTCGGCTCAAAGTATAGTGTCGGCGGCTCGATGCCCTATTACGAGGAATGGGCCAAGGTGGAGTACACCGTCAACAATGTCGAATACATAAGCCGTGTGAGACTGACCAAGGATGTGTCGAGCTCGCGCGTTACGATTTTATGTAAGCGAAGCAATCCGAAAGTCTGCCGGATGACCAGGCTCAAATATCCGTTGCTCGACTTGTTCATTATTGGTGTTGCCGGCTTTTTTCTGATTGTCGGATTAGGCGCGTGGTATATTCCCGACGAAAAAAGGATGTTGTTGTTCCTATATCATGTCTTTTTCTTAGCATTGCTTGTTCTCTATTTGTGGCATCGGTATTTGAATATTTAACAAGAAGACTGGCAGAAAAAAAGAGAGACTGTCATCATAATTCGAACAATCTCTCTTTTTGCGGTTTCGGTCGTAAACCTTTTTCGATTTCACGATTCGTAGCGGCCTTGTGGAAATCAGTTTCCCGTGCGTCGCTATCTCTCTTTCCCTGTCAGCCTTCTTCACGGCGTTTAGGTACTCGAGAAACGTTGGTTTTTGTCTCTTTCCCATTTTCTTAAGTGTTTTAGAACGAGCCGCAAAGGTAAGTGATAACCCGCAACTTGCAAAACACTTCGCGCCTTAACGAGGCCTATTTCCTACAGATTCAGTCTCTCTTTCAGCGCCTTATACCCCGAATTGCTGACTTTGATTTTCTCGCCGTTGCGCAGCTCAATGAGTTGCTGTTGGCCGTAGCGCTCGATTTTCGAGATTTTGGCCACATTCACAATGTACGACCTGTGAACCCGCACAAAATCGGCGGTTGGCAGGTTTTGCTCGTAGTATTTCATTGTCTGTTCCTTGAGCCAGCGGCCCGTTTCAGTGGCTATCGACACATAATCGCCATCGGCTTTGATGAAGTTTACATCGGCAATGTTTATCACGCTGATTTTCTGTCCGCTACGGACGGTTATTTTGTCGATTACTTCGGTCGGGGCCGATGATGGCTCGGCTGTTGGTTCGGCGTCGGACTCGTCGTCGGCGTTGAGGCGTTGGTTGTAGAATTGCACCACAGCGGCGTAGAGCAATGCCAGCACCAAACCGCGTGCGGGTAGTGTTTTTGCGAATGCAATAAGATTCTCACCGTCAACAAAATAGTTGACCGCCAACTCAACGCCAGCCGTGCTCACCACAACAAAGAACCCGATAATCATCAGGTATTGGTTGAGGTAGCCGCTGACCATTGGCCGAAGCACATATTTGATTATGTTCCAGATGATTATGCACTCGAATGCGAACGTTGCGGCAAACACCGCGCCATCGGCAAGCAAGGTTGCGGCGCTCATATCAGCTAACACACCGAATGCCGCACTGTAACAGGCGGCAATGGCGGCCAGCGCAACGGCTGCGGCAATGGTTGTGGCGCGGTTTCGCAGAAATGGATTCATAGTGCTATTCGATTGAACCACCGCCCATTACGCACCGTCCGGTGATTATCAGCCGGCGAGTGTTGTCCATATCAACGGCAAAACGTTTGTCGGTGATGCCACCCAGCACAAAGCTGCATTGGTTCACAACTTTCCAATTGCTCGGCACTTTCAGCGTAAATCCGCCGCACGTGGCGTCGATGTTGAGCGTGGTGTCGCCTTCGGGCAGCGTGGTGTGGCGCAGGTCGAGCATAATTCCGCCGCACGTGGCTTTGATATTGCCGCCACGGAAAACGGGCTCCATAAACACTTGCTCGCTTCCGCTGAAGCAAAAATTGTAATCAATTCGGCCTTCATTATCAGTATTTTGCTCAATATGGCCGTGCTTTGCAGCGAAACCACCTTCGGCTTTGAAATGATTGTTGTGGCGCGGTTTGGTGAAAATCAGTATCAGGCCCACACCAACAAACAAAGCCGCCCAAAAGATTGCGCTAATCTCTCTGCCGTTTACAGAGCCGTCGGATAAAAGACTGTCAATCAGCCTTGACCATCCATAATAGTTGGTTGCCACACCAATGGCTAAGCAAACCAAGCTGGCGCGGAACTCGCCTTGAATGAGTTTGGCGAGGGCTATGGCCAGAAATATCGACTGCCAGCGGAAAAGCGCAAAATACAGCGGTTCGGGCAGCATTCCGGCAAATTGCAGACCAAGCACGGCGCCAATAACAATCAAAACAATGCCCCACGACAGGCGGTGGCGGCGGTTTACATTTTCATAATTTTCCATAATTCAAATTTTTTACGGTTTAAAAATACGTTTATTGACAACGCAAACGAAAAAATGTTCTGCAGTTGCGCACCTTTTTGTTTGCAGCGCAAAAGTATTGTGGTTGTGCGTGTTCCGAAAGCCTATATCGGTGAACCGCGCGGTTTAACCCGACGAATGAAGGGTTTCAAGGGGTGGAATTGATTAACCGGTTGAAAGTTTTAAGTTCTCGAAGTTTTAAGTTAAAAAGGCATAAGGCAAAAGTCATAAGTAGGATGCAATGTTTGTGTCAGTTTACATTATTCCTTCAACACCTAACACCCAATACCCAACACCTTCAATCATTCTATCATTCAATCCTTCACTTAATCACTCACTGACCTTCTGCATCACCATCAACCCGTCGCGGATTGGGAACAGCACGTTTTCAACGCGCGGGTCGTTGTGGACCATATCGTTGAATTGCTGAAGGCCGGCGGTGTGGTTGTCGGTGTGGGGCGAGTCGCCGTTGATTTTGCCGTACCAGAGAACATCGTCGGCAACAATGAAACCGCCCGTGCGCACCTCGTTGATAATCAGGTTGTAATATTCGGGGTATTCGCGTTTGTCGGCATCGATAAACACAAGGTCGAACTGGCCGCCAAGGGTGGGCACTATCTGCCGCGCGTCGCCCAAATGATAGACAATGCGGTTGGCGTAGGGGCTGCGGTCGAGAAACGAACGCGTGAAATCCTCCAGCTCGTCGTTCACATCAATGGTGTGCAAGACCGAGCCATCGGGCATTCCGGCGGCCATACACAGCGCCGAATAGCCGGTAAAGGTGCCAAGTTCGAGCACGCGCTGCGGCCGAATCATCCGGCACATCATCTCCAAAACCTTGCCCTGAAGGTGCCCCGCAACCATCTGCGGCCGCAGAACCTTCACGTAGGTCTGACGCTCCAGCTCGTTGAGCAGCGGGCTTGCGGCTGTTGTGTGCTCCTCGATGTATTGGTCAACGCTGTGGTCGAATCGTTGTGGCATAGTGGGTGGTGAATTGGTGAATCGTAGGTATTGGGTGTTGGGTTTTAGGTGTTGGAATCGATACTAACACACAATACCAAACACCCAACACCAATTATCTAAACAGTTTCACAATATCGTTTCCGTTGGCGTAGATGAGCAGTGCCAGCAGCAGCGCGAAGCCGATGTACTGCGCCACCTCCATAACCTTGTCCGATGGTTTGCGGCGCGTCACCATTTCGATGATGATGAACAGCGCGTGGCCGCCGTCGAGTGCCGGAATAGGCAGAATATTCAGCACCGCCAGCATAATGCTCAAGAAACTCGTCATACTCCAGAACGAGTACCAGTCCCACGTGCCAGGGAAAATCTTGCCAATGGCGATGAACCCGCCAAGCGACTCGTAGGCTTTGGTTTCGGGCTTCACAATCAGTTTGAATTGTTTCAGATAGTCGCGCGCCACAACGAACGCCTTTTTGGCTCCGGCCGGAATGGCGGCAAAAAATCCGTATTCAATCTTGCGCAGTTCGAAGATGCCCTCGGCCGATGCCGCCACGCCAATCTTGCTGTCGGCGCCAATGGCCACGGCAAGCGTTAGCGGCTGCCCGTCGCGGACAACGTTGATGCCGACAGTTGTGTCCTTAAAGTTGGCAATGGCCGCTTTGAACTCGTCGAAAAAATCGGTCGGGATTGAATCGATGCCCACAATTCTGTCGCCCAACTGCATTCCAGCGGCTTCGGCAGGCGAGCCTTTCACAAATCCGCCCGCCACAAACGGCATACGCGGCGTGATAAACGGACTGCCTTTCAGCAGATGTGGTATAATGCTGTCCGACAAGGCGATATCTATTCTCTCACCATTGCGCTCCACCTGAATGCTCTTTGATTCATTCAGCAAAATATACGCCGTGATGGCCGTTGCCTTCTCAACCTTCTCGCCGTCGACGCTGATGATTTTGTCACCATTTTGAAGGCCCGTCTCAAGCGCCAGCGAGTCGCACACCACGCCGTAGGTCATATTTTCGGTGGGCAGATACTCCTCGCCCCACGTGAACAGGATTCCGGCGTAGATGCCCATTGCCATTATCAGGTTGAAAACCACGCCCGCCACAATAATCAGCAGCCGCTGCCACGGCTTTTTCGAGCGGAACTCGTCGGGCTTGGGCGGCAGCGCCATTTGTTCCTTGTCCATACTCTCGTCAATCATTCCGGCAATCTTCACGTAGCCGCCCAGCGGCAGCCACCCGATGCCGTATTCGGTGTCACTGTTTTTTGGTTTGAACTTGAAGAGCGAGAACCACGGGTCGAAGAAAAGGTAGAACTTCTCGACGCGTGTTTTGAACGCTTTCGCGATGATGAAATGCCCGAACTCGTGGAAAATGACCAGAATAGACAGGCTCAAAAGCAGTTGCGCAATGCGGACTAATGTTTCCATTTATTATTTATTGATTTTTGATTTGCTGATTAAAAAGATTGTAAGTTGAAATTTTATTTTTCTATATCCACCTCAATATCATTTAAATCGGCTTCAGTAAGGCCTTCCTTTTTCATAACCTTGTCGTGTGTGAGATAGGTTGCAGGTTCCGAAAGCCGCTTTTGGGCCTCTGCCAAAATTGAGGCATCTTCATATTCTTTCATCTGTTACCAATTTAATTGTTTGCTCGATTTCACAATTCTTTTATACCATTTTCATAATCGAATCCCCACAGATATGAGATTTTCCAATGTCCTTGCTCTTTTTCAAATTTACAATTCCCCATTTCGTGCATCTCACTCCACTTTGTATACCAAAATGCTTCAACATTTTTAGGGTCCTCGTTTATAAAACTCATACTATCAACCGTTACAATGTCTTGACAATTGCAAAACTCCCCTACATCATTACCAAATCTGAATGGTGGCAATTCATACACGCTCCATTCGTACCCATAATAATTATTACGTATTCTTCTGTCAAGTTCGGTAATTAACCTCTTATAGTTATCGATAAAAGATTGAGAGAAAAAACCAGTGTTTTTTAATTGTTGGGCAGTTGTTTCAAGCTCTTGAAAGTCAAACCCCACACATATTGAATCTTTATCATCGGTAAGTATAGGAAGTATATTAATATGGACAGTATCGTTAAAACTCCAATACATCATATCGCGAAACAGTTTTTCTATTTCCAATTTGTCATTTGCACTTATTTGCAGATTTGAATCGCAAGTTTCTGTTACCGTAGTATTAGTTGTATTTGCTTGCGGCTTTGAATTACAGCCAGCAATAGTTATTCCAACCAAAAGTGCTAAAGCGGCGAAAGTGGTTTTGAGAATGTTGGTGTTCATAGTATTAGTTATTTAATTGCTGCTATTATTCATTTTACCTTGCGTCTGTGCATTGGCAAAATTCTTGATTTCGTTTTTAAGCCACTGCGTGAGTTTCGACTCCACAGGCAAGGCCAAACGGTATTTCTTGACAAAGAGATTGTCATCGATTCCATCGGTGGCATATTGCACAAGTTCTTTGCCTGCTTCGGTGCACATCAAAATGCCTATAGGCGGATTGTCGTCGGGTTGCATCACATTGTGCTTGAAATAAGATAGATAGAGATTCATCTGCGCCACATCGTCATATTTCAAACGAACAGATTTCAAGTCGATAAGCACGTGGCACTTCAGAATGCGATTGTAGAAAACAAGGTCGCAGAAGTAGTATTCGTCATCGACAAGTATGCGTTTTTGGCGTGCTTCGAAGCAAAAGCCTGTACCCAATTCGAGTATAAATTCCTCAAGATGGTCGATTAGTGCCTGCTCGAGTTCGTCTTCCTCAATTATTTCGGTGTCTTTCAATCCCAAAAACTCATAAACGTATGGCGATTTAATGGTTTCGGCAAGCGACATCTGCTCAGCTTTGTTCTGCACATATTGGCTCATTTTGGCGGGATTGCTGCTAATGCCGCTGCGCTCAAAATAGTTGGTGTCGATTTGCCGTTTGAGTTCGCGAACCGTCCAAACACCTTTCATTGTCTCAAGTTCATAAAAGACACGAGCCAACGGATTCTCAACGCTCATTATTTGAGAAAAATGAGTGAAGGATAAATGGCCAAATAGCTTATCTGCAGGTATTTGCAAGTCTGAGTCTAATTTGGCAATCGCTGATTGCCAAATTAACGTTGGACCATTCTCTAATTTGGCAACCATTGGTTGCCAAATTGACTTTTCGCCACTTTCCAATTGGGCAACCATTGATTGCCCAATTGTATTTTGTTCATTTTCAAATTCTTGTGCAACATAATCGCAAATTGGTTGAACCAATGACGGAAACTCCAAAAAGAATTGTCGGTAAAGTCTCAAATTACGATATGACATCGAACGTGAATTGAGCCTTTCTGCCAATGTTTGAAGTGTTTTGGCTCCGTATTTGGCGCGGTCGCTACCATTTTGCTCGTAATTAACTATATAATAGCCAATCAGCCAGTTACGGGCAGTAATATTCCTATTGATAGCCTTTGCGGTATTATCGGCAAAAGCCTTGTCAAGGCTCGATACCGCATCGAATAGGTTATTGAAAGATAATTTGTTAGTATCTGTTTCTGCACTCATATCGGCTGTTTTTATGCGCAAAATTTATATCTTTTCAACAATTTTCCTCGCAAACTCCCTCGACTCACGGTCAGTTGCCACATAATCGTCGTAGGTTGGTTGGCTGATGAACGGCATTTGCTGCATTGTCTTGCCGATGGTTTCGGCAATGTCGAGAAAGCCGATGCGGCCCTTCAGGAAGGCATCGACGGCAACCTCGTTGGCGGCGTTCATAATGGCGGGCATATTGCCGCCCTTGCCAAGCGCCTCGTAGGCAAGCGCCAGACAGCGGAATTTCTCCAAATCGGGTGCCTCAAATGTCAGCGGCTGTTGGCTCTTGAAGTTGATGCGGCCAAAATCCGACGGCCAACGGTCGGGATAACTCAACGCGTATTGGATTGGCAGTTTCATATCGGGCAGGCCCATCTGCACCTTCACGCTTCCATCGATAAACTGCACCATACTATGTATGATTGACTGCGGATGAACAGTCACCTCAATTTGCTCGTAGGGAATGCCGAAAAGCCAGTGAGCCTCAATCACTTCCAGACCTTTGTTCATCATTGTGGCCGAGTCGATGGTGATTTTTGCACCCATATTCCAGTTGGGGTGCTTGAGCGCCTGTTGCGGCGTGGCGGTGCGCAGCTCGTCGATGCTTTTGGTGCGGAACGGGCCGCCCGAAGCGGTGATAATCAGTTTCTCGACGTCGGGCTCGCCCACAAGGCATTGGAAAATGGCCGAATGCTCCGAATCGACGGGCGTCACCTTCACTTTGTGTTTTGCCACCAGTTTGGTAATCAGCTCGCCGGCAACCACCAGCGTCTCTTTGTTGGCCAGGGCGATGTTTTTCCCAGCCTCAATAGCCTTTATGGTCGACGACAACCCAGCGTAGCCCACCATTGCCGTCACCACGGTGTCAACGGTGCTCATCTGCACCACGTCTTCAATAGCTTTGGCGCCCGCCCAGACTTTGATGTCAAGGTCGGCCAAGGCCGATTTCACCTCGCTGTATTTCGATTCGTCGGCGATAACCACGGTGTTGGGCACAAACTCGCGTGCTTGCTCAATGAGCAGTTGGGCGTTGCGCCCGGCGGTGAGAACCTCAACGGTGAGTTTGTCGGCGTGGGCGCGGGCCACATCAAGCGTCTGTGTCCCGATAGAGCCTGTCGAACCAAGTATTGCTATGTGTTTCTTTGTCATTATCAGAAGATTATGTAGTCGGTCGGATTCAGCGGTGTGCCGTTTTGCCACAACTCAAAATGCAGGTGCGGCCCGGTGGTGTACTCGCCCGTGTTGCCAATGATGCCAAGCGGCTCGCCAGCGCGGACATGGTCGCCTATCTTTTTCAGCAAGAACGAGTTATGCTTGTATTGCGAAATAATGTTGTTGCGGTGCTGCACAATAATCACATATCCCGCCTCGAGCGTCCATCCAGCCATAATCACCGTGCCGTCGAGGATTGAGAGGATAGGGTCTTTTGTGTTTGCCACCACATCAACGCCATAATGCCCTGTTTCGGGCGAATGGGGATTGGTTATCGAGCCGCGCACCGGGCTGTAGAAATACATCTCAACGGTGCTTTCAACGGGCTCGTCTGGTCCATTTATCTGTTTGATGCTGAACTGATTGTCGGAGTTTCTGTAAATCGACGAGTCGCGTTTTATCGAAGGCAGATTGTCGTCGGTGTGAATCGAGCCCTTCTCAACGGCGTGCGACTGCGTCGGCTTTCCCGACAGTATATCGTTCAGATTATCGATATATAAGTCTTTCTGTATCAGTATTTTCTCAATTGAGTCGATGCGCAGGATGTTGTCCATCAGCATCATCCGGTCGGCATTGCTTGGGTAGCCGGGAATTTGCTGGCGGAGCGGCGTGAACATTGCAATGGCGCATCCAGCGGCTATGGCAACCACAATTATGAAAACCGACAGCGCCACCACCGCCCGCTTCGATGTCACGGTGTGCCACACCTCGTCAAGCGTACGATTGTTCAGAACGGTTACTCTGTATCGCTCGTTCGGTTTCTTTGCCGCCTTTTTCGCTTTTCCCATAATTATCTTGAAACGTGCAAAGATAGAATTTATGTTGATTTTGAAAGCCGAAAAATGGAACGGTGCATTTCAGTCGGTGTTCGTTTGAATTTAAATTTTCAAATTAGGTTTGGGTTGTTATATTTGGCGGCTTTTTGAAAATAGAAAAATGCTCAAACGTATCTGGAAGATATTTTATGTGACGCTTGGTTTCGTGTTGATTCTGGCGCTTATGCCGGTGTTGATTCTGGGCTATCTCTATGTCACAGCCGATATGAAAAAGCCTGTCGGCATGCAACCGCGCTCGGGCGTTGAGGTTGTTGTGTCTGACAGCATGCGCGTCTTTGCTGACGACACTTTGCGCCATAACCGGCCGGGGCTGTGGGAGGTGAAGCTCTGCGGCACGCCTTTCGAGCGCGGCGAAGGCTACGGAAAACTGACGCAAGACCTTATATATCATCAGGAAAAGACATTCATCGAGCAGTTGCGGCGAATAGTGCCGTCGGAGCGCTATCTCAATTTCCTGCGCCAACTGACACTTATTTTCAACCACTCGCTCGGCAAATATGTCAACGAGGAGTACCGCCAGGAGATTTACGGTGTATCGCTCTCATGCTCAAACGATTTCAACTTTGTGAGCGAACCTTACGAGCGGCAGATGAACTTTCATTCGGCCCACGACATCGGTCATGCCATGCAGGATTATATGCTGGTTGGCTGCAGCTCGTTTGCCGCATGGGACACCAGTAGCGTTGGCGGCGACCTTATTGTTGGGCGCAATTTCGACTTCTATGTAGGCGATGAGTTTGCCCGCGATAAGATAGTGGCTTTTTACTTCCCGGCCAACGGCTATCGGTTTGCGTCGGTGAGCTGGGCGGGAATGATGGGCGTGATGTCGGGCATGAACGAGAAAGGCCTGACAGTGACAATCAACGCGGCCAAATCGACAATGCCGACGGCTTCGGCCACACCAATATCGTTGCTGGCACGCGAGATTCTGCAGTACGCTTCCACCATCAACGAGGCTGTGCAGATAGCCAACCGCCGTCAGACCTTTGTCTCGGAGTCGTTGCTGATAGCTTCCGCCACCGACGGGCGCGCGGCGATAATCGAAAAATCGCCCGACCGCATGGGTATTGTCAATGCCGACACAACATTTATAATATGCACAAACCATTATCAGTCAGGTGTTTTTAAGAACGATAAGCGCAATTTGGAGAACATCCGCAACTCCGACAGCCGCCGCCGTTATATGCGTATCGAGGAACTGATGAACCGCTCGTTCCCGCTTGACGAGCAAAAGGCTGTTGCTATTTTGCGCGACAATAAAGGCTTGAACGATAGTATTTTAGGAATGACAAACGAAATGGCCATAAACCAGTTCATTGGTCATCACTCGGTGGTTTTCAACGCCAGCAAGCTGCAGATGTGGGTTTCGACATCGCCGTGGCAGGCCGGGCCGTATGTGGCTTATAATCTGGCTGATATCTTCAGCGGAAAAATCAGTTTTGCCAACGCTGTGAACGACCTCAAAAAAGAGATTGGCGCCGATAAGGATGTGAGCGACAAGATGATAGAGGAGTTGATATTTTACCGCCAATTGAATCACGAGTTGCGCGACTCGCTCAAATTGGGCGGCACGCTCGACAGCCTCAAATTGCTCGATTTTGAGCTTATCAACCCCGAATTCTTTGGCACGCACGAGTTCCTTGGCGACTATTATATGAGTGTCGGCGACAGCCTACAGGCCTACAACGAGTGGCAGACGGCTTTGCAGAAGGTTATCCCGCGCCTGCCGGAGCGTGAGCGCATCGAGGCTAAAGCCGCCGAGCTTGGAAAATGCTGGGGGCTTGATTAGCAAAATTGTATTTTGCTGATTTGCACCAAAATATGGCTGCGAAGACAAAATCGTAGCAATCTGTTGAAAAATTGCCCGTCAATTTCATTATTTTTGAAGCACACAATCGGTAATTGCATACCGTATGTTCACTATTTAAATAATTGATAATGATTGTAAAAGATTCAAAAATACAGTTCAAATCGCCAGCCGAAATCAAGGCTTTTCAGGAGGCGCGATTGGCCGAGGCGCTGGCCTACTTGCAGGCGCACTCAAAGTTCTATCAGCGGATGTTTGCTGATAACCATATCGATATCAGCAAGATACGCACCATCGAAGATTTACGGCAGATTCCCGTCACCACCAAAACCGACCTTCAGCTGCACAACGATGAGTTCCTATGCGTTGATAAGGCTGACATCATCGACTACGTAACCACCTCTGGCACAATGGGTAACCCCGTCACGTTCGCGCTCACCAACAACGACCTCGACCGACTGGCCTACAACGAGTATCTGTCGTTCACCACGGCGGGCCTGACGCGCAACGATATTATGCAGGAGATGGTCACCATCGACCGCCGCTTTATGGCTGGACTGGCCTATTTCCTTGGCTGCCGCGAGGTTGGAATGGGCGTGTCGCGTGTGGGCAACGGAATTCCCGAGTTGCAGTGGGACACCATCAATCGCATCCACCCAACGTGCTGTATGTGCGTGCCGTCATTCCTTATCAAGTTGGCCGATTTTGCCGAGAAAAACGGCATCGACCATCACCATTCGAGCTTGAAAAAGTGCATCTGCATTGGCGAGGCGCTCTACAAACCCGACGGCGAGTACACCACGCTCGGCAAGAAAATCAACGAGAAATGGCCCGAGCTGAAACTGCACACCACTTACGCATCGACCGAGATGCAGTCGTCGTTCACCGATTGCGACCAATACAACGGTGGCCACGTTCAGCCCGAGCTCATCATTGTTGAGTTCCTCGACGAGAACAACCAGCCCGTGGCCGACAACGAGCCTGGCGAGGTGACAATCACATCGCTTGGCGTTGAGGGAATGCCGCTTCTGCGATTCAAGACGGGCGACGTGTGCTACCACTACAACGAGCCGTGCAAATGCGGTCGCAACACAATGCGCTTGAGTTCGGTTATAGGCCGCAAGGGCCAAATGATAAAATACAAAGGCACAACACTTTATCCGCCCGCATTGTTCGACATCTTGGACGGAATCCACGATGTGAAGAACTACGTGGTTGAGGTGTTCACCAACGAACTTGGCACCGACGACATCAAGGTGCGCATCGGCTCGGCCCGCTCCGACGAGGCTTACGCGAAGGAAATCAAGGACATCTTCCGCTCAAAGGTGCGCGTGGCGCCTGCCATCAGTTTCGAGTCGCCCGAATACATCAACAAGTTACTCTACCCCGAGATGAGCCGCAAACCAGTGAAATTCTATGATTTACGATGACAACAATATTCGATATCAAACAACGTTTAAATCTTATTTAAAATTAATTGAAAATGAAAAAGTTATTATTATCAGTGCTGATGATTGCTTGTGTGGCAATATCGGCAAATGCGCAAAAGACCGCTAAAAAGAAAAGTCCGATTGCCAACATTGAGAGCATCAGTTTCTATGGTGTCGATTTTTCGCAAGGCAAAGTGTATGGTGCTACAGATGAGGCTGATAAGTTGAAAAAAGCTTTCGAGGAAATCAACGGATTGTTTGTATCGCAACCTGCAAAATATAATGTTGCTGAGCTGACCGGCAAAAAGGTGAACCGCACCAACGTTAAGGCTGTCAGCACTTCAAACAGCAATATTCCGGCCGGTAATGTGAAAACAACCAACAGCAATTTTACAATCAGCAACCAGAACATAACCGCCGCTTTGAAGAATCTGAAAATTGACGCTGGTGATAGCGGAACGGGTTTCGTGGTTGTGACTCAGCAACTTAATAAGACAAGCGGTGTCGGAACATACTATATGGTTTTCTTCGACATCAAAACCCGCAACATCGTTAGCAGCTTTAAGTTGACAGGTGTGGCAGCCGGCAGCGGCTTGCGCGACTACTGGGCGGCTTCGGTTTACGATGCAATGAAGAAAATAAAGAAGTACAAACAGTAATTGAAAAATATCACGACGGCTGCCGCATTTTCGTGAGGAAATGCGGCAGTTGCGTTTATTGAACCGCCAAATCTCATATCTTTGTGCAATTAAACGGACAGGAAAATGGCATTTTTCAAATTACCCGGCACGCGCCAATTCAACTACAAACCGCTGTTCTACAACGAGCAGGAGGAGAAACGGCGTGAGCGCCGCCAGCAGATAGAGCGCGAGTACAGGCAGTCGCAGGGCGAACAGCCCAGCGAGGCGCTCAACTTCATACATTTCGCCCGCAAAGAACGGCAGAAATCGAGCCGCCGTGTGCTGGTGATTTTCCTGACATTGGCGGCTGCCTATTATTTCCTGCGCCAAAGATTTCTGATGTAACAATCTGGTGTCCAATCAAAAACAGCAAGCAAGATGTCTGACATCATCAACCTATTACCTGACCATGTGGCCAATCAGATAGCCGCCGGCGAAGTTGTGCAACGTCCGGCATCGGTTATCAAAGAGCTAATGGAGAACTCCATTGACGCCGGAGCCACCAAGATTCAGGTGATTGTGAAAGACGCCGGCAAAACGCTCATCCAGGTCATCGACAACGGTTGCGGAATGTCGGCCACCGATGCGCGGATGTGCTTTGAGCGGCACGCCACATCGAAAATCCAGAAGGCCGCCGACCTGTTCGACATTCAGACAATGGGCTTCCGCGGCGAGGCCATGGCTTCGATTGTGGCTATTGCCACCGTCGAGATGCGCACCCGCAAATACGGCGACGAGCTGGGCACTTTCATCAAGATGACCGGCTCGGAGGTTGAGGCGCAAGAGCCGACATCGTGCCCCAACGGAACCAACATAATGGTGAAAAACTTGTTCTACAACGTTCCGGCGCGGCGCAAATTCTTGAAATCGGACAGCACCGAGTTGAAAGAGGTCACCAAGGAGTTTTATCATGTGGCGCTGGCTCATCCCGATGTCGAGATGTCGCTGACGCACAATGGTGTGGAGATGTTAAACCTTCCGACAGGCAACACTTTAAACCGTATTTTGGGCATTGTTGGAAAATCGTACGCCAAAAAGTTGCTGCCCGTGGAGTCGGAGACGTCGGTGGTGCGCATCAAAGGCTACGTTGGCACGCCCGACTGCGCCAAGGTGAGCAAAAACGATGCCGACCAATACTTTTTTGTAATCGGCCGGTTTATGAAGCACCGCGTGTTCTGCCGTGCGGTGCAGAAGGCTTACGACGGCTTGATACAACCGGGCAAGAACCCTACGTTTTTCATCTACCTCGATGTTGACCCGGCTTCAATCGACATCAACATACACCCCACAAAAACCGAAATCAAATTCGAAAACGAACAGTCGATTTGGCCGATAATGCAGGCCACTGTGCGTGAGGCGTTGGGCAAGGTGATTGTGGCGCCGACAATCGATTTTGATAATCAACCGGCTATGGATATTCCGGTCTTCAACAGCACCGACGAGGTACGGCCGCCGCAGATTCACTACTCTAACGATTACAATCCGTTCAGCAACAGCAAAGGCCACGGAATAAGCCAGACAGCCACGTTCCGTAGCCGTATGTCGGGCGGCAACACCGATTGGGAGAAGCTGTACTCGGGTTTTGAAAATGCCCGTCAACAGACTGATGAGAATATTATTGATAATCTGCAAAATAGCCAGGAGGACACTTCGTTAACTGCCGGCAGTCAGGAACAAGCCGCGCAGCCGTCGATGTTCGAAACAGAAAAGGAATCGGTCAGTGGCGGACGGTTCTTCCAGCTGAAAAACAAGTACATACTGACAAGCGTCAAATCGGGCTTAATGATTATCGACCAGCACCGCGCCCACGAGCGCATCTTGTTCGAGCACCTTATGGTACGCCGCACTGATGCCGGAGCGTCGCAGCGGCTACTTTACCCTGAGCGCCTCGATTTGAATTTGAAAGACACCGATTTGTTCCGCCAAATGGTGCCTGAGCTCGAAAAACTTGGCTTTGAGGTGAACGACCTTGGCGGCAACAACTTCTCGTTTTCGGCCATACCGGCGACTTTCCCGGAGTCGGAATTGAAAGACTGGATAAACTCAATGCTGATGCTGACAGGCGAGGAGTACCTGATTATCAAGGACTCGATGCGTGAGGGCATTGTGGCGTCAATGGCGCGTTATATGGCTATCGGCTACGGAAAACAGCTGTCGCAGGAGGAGATGGCCGACATTAATAACCGCCTGTTTGCCTGCAAGATGCCTAACTTCACCCCTTCGGGGCGGCCCATTGTGGCAATACTTACTATGGATGAAATTGAAAAACTGTTTAGATAATTGATATGCAAGGATATAGAGCACCGTTATTTGGCAATCTGCCGCCAGTGATAAAGAATTTGCTGATAGCCAATATTGCGGTTTTTGTTATCGACTCGCTGTTGCCACAAGGCGGCGTTTTCAACATGACCGACTGGTTTGCACTGCATAACTTCCAGTCCGACAAATTCAAGCCCATTCAGCTTGTAACCTATATGTTTATGCACGGCGGCATCACGCATATCTTCTTCAATATGTTTGCGTTAGTGATGTTTGGGCGCATTTTGGAGCAAGTGTGGGGCGGCAAGCGGTTTTTGGTTTACTATTTTGTGACGGGCATCGGGGCGGCTTTGTGCCAACTGACGGTGTCGTACCTTTCGCTGTCGGGTTTGCAGGCCGAGGTGACAGCCTACATCAACACTCCCGACCCCGAATTGCTGATGCGCATTGTCCGCGGACACCTTGAACATCCGGCTGCGTGGGTGAACGATTTTCTGGCGGCCTACAGCACAAATCCCGACAATCAGGCCTACATACAGCAAGGCATCGGAATAGTCAACTCGTTGGTTAACATGTACATCGATACGCCTACGGTTGGCGCGTCGGGTGCTGTGTTTGGTGTGTTGCTGGCTTTTGGAATGATGTTCCCGAATGTCCAACTGATGTTGCTTTTCCCGCCTATTCCAATCCGCGCCAAATGGTTTGTTTTGGGTTATGGCTTGCTTGAGCTAATGGCCGTGATAGTGCCGCAAGCCGGTGATAATGTGGCGCATTTTGCGCATCTTGGCGGCATGATTTTCGGTTTCTTCCTGATTCGCTATTGGAACAAAAAAGGCGGAAATATGGAGTGGAATGGGTATTAACTATGACGAAGACTATAACGATAACTAAGACGATAACACTGACGAAAACGATAACGAAAACAGAAAACTTAAACGTAAACCATTTATGACTTTTGCCTTATCACTTATAACTTATAACTTCGAAAACTTAAAACTAAACACTAAACACTTACCTCTAAACTTTTAACACTAAGCTTTATGGCCAATCGCACAATGAATAATATAATGTCGGAATTCCGCAGCGGAACAATGCTCAACAAACTGATTTACGTCAACTTGGCGGTGTTTGTGCTTGTCAAGCTGGTCGATATTCTGATGATGCTGTTCAATGTTAAGGCGGGCAACCCGATTGTCGAATGGTGCATGGTGTACGCCGGCTGGCACAATTTGCTGACACATCCGTGGGGCGTCATTAGCTATATGTTTCTGCATCAAGGCTTTCTGCATATTTTGTTCAATATGTTGTGGTTGTTTTGGTTTGGCCGCATATTTTTGGAATATTTCAGCAACCGCCAGCTGTTGAACGTCTATCTGTGCGGCGGCATAGCCGGAGCGTTGCTTTTCATATTGTGCTACAATCTGTTGCCGCGTTTCGACGCCACCTACGCCTGCGCGCTCGGCGCCTCGGCAGCTGTTTATGCGGTGGTGCTGGCTGTGGCGGCCTACGTGCCCAACTACACCATTTATGTCATGTTTCTTGGGCAGGTGCGCATCAAGTGGATAGCCGTCTTTTCGATTATTTCCGACTTGGCGATGCTCGACGGCACCAACGCCGGTGGCCACATAGCGCACATTGGCGGTGCGCTTTTCGGAATGTGGTATATTGTTGGCTTGCGGCACGGAACCGATATAACCGCTTGGCTTGGTCGGATAATTGACTGGTTTGCAACTCGTTTCAAGCCGCGCAAGCCTAAGATGAAAGTAACTTACAAGCGCGCCGAGACCGATTACGAGTACAACCAACGCAAGCACGACAATCAGCAAGAGATTGATGCCATTCTCGAAAAGATTGCCAAAACCGGCTACGACGGTCTTACCGAAGACGAAAAACGCACCTTGTTCACCAATAGTCGAAACATTTAAGAGATGAAAAAGTTACCGAAGATTCTACTTAAAATATTGATTTGGTTGCTGATAGTGGTAGTGCTGTTTGCCGGCTTGATTATCGGTGGAACGGTTTTGCTGAAAGACCGGCTGATACAGCGTGGAGTGCAGGCCATAAACGAGGAACTGAACGCGCCGGTGAATGTTGGCGAGATAAAATTCTCATTGATAAACAGTTTCCCTTATGCGTCAATGGTGCTCAACAATGTTACGGTGATGTCGCCCACTGTTGGTTTCAATCACCGTGGATTTGCCCACACTTCGGCCGATACATTGCTGAATGTCAGAAAGTTGGTGCTGTCTTTCAATGCCCGTAAGCTGTTCGACAACGAGCTGGAGCTGCAGTCGGTTAAAGTGAACGATGGCAAATTCTTCATCTTGATAGACAATAAAGGCAACGATAACTTCCATATTATCAAGGAGAAAAAAGAACAAGCATCGTCGGTGAAGATGAAAGTGGAGCTTGAGCGTCTGCGTTTCAACGACTGCATGATTCAGATAAGCAACCAGTTCAAAGGCAACGGAACAGAACTCTATCTGCCTGATTTTGAGGTGAACGGAACTTTCGATAGCGCGGCCGTCCGCTTGCAGACCAAAGGCGGCATGACCTTGCAATGGTTTGCCGCCAACAATGTTGAGATTGTGCCGCTTGCGCCAACCAATATCCGTATGGACCTGAGCTATCGCAACGACAGCTTGCTTATCAGCGAGGGCCGGCTCTCGTCGCGCGGCATCGACATGGAGATGTCGGGTGCGGTGTTGCTGAGCGCCACCACCTACCTCAACCTGACGCTGCGCGGTCGCAAAATATCGGTTGCCAACGCCTTGCAGTATTTTACCCTCGCAACCAAAGAGAAACCGAAAATCCAGAGTAACGGCCTTGTCGATTTCAGCGCAAACATACGCGGACGCTTCGACAAACGCAGCACACCGCTCATTACCGCACGCTTCGGCCTCAACGACGCCACAATAAAATACCCTGAGCTCGACCTTGTGCTGAACCACACCAACCTGAAAGGCACCTACAGCAACGGTGGCGCGCCACGCAGCCGCAAGTCGTTTGTCAACATCGACGAGGTGGCCACCGTAATTGCGCGGACAAGCATTGGCGGCAGTGTCAAGGTCGATAATCTGGCCAGTCCACACATCAATGCCGAAGCCGATGTCGAAGGCGAGCTTGACGATTGGAACCGTTTCATTTTCAGCGACATGCCCGACCGTGCCTCCGGCCATGTTAAAGGCCGTGTGAAGGCTGTGGGCAACATCGATATGAGCAAAAAGTTTGATGTTCAGGCGTTTTTGAAACTCAATCCGAAAATTTCGGCAACCGTCAGCGGCGGCTCTTATTCTGATGCGCATAATATCAATCTGACCGAGGTTGAAGGCACGGCGCAACTTACTGGCGTGGCTCTCAAACTGACAAACGTGGATGCGCGGCTGAACGGCATCAAAACCGATTTCAGCCTGAATATCAATAACCTGATGCGGGCTGTTGTCGAGCCTTATCCGGCAATGAACATCAACGGAACGCTCAACATTACCGACGCTTTCGACTACAAACAGATTGAACCGCTTTTCAGCGGCGACGGCAAATCTAAAATAACGTATAATGTTGATTTGCAGACTACTGCCGCTCGATTCACCTATGAGAAATTTGTGGCCGAGCGCGTGTCGGGGCGCTTGCAATATGCCGGTAATGCGCTTGTTGTCAATAATTTGAATTTCTATTCGTTCGACGGACGGATGAACAGCACCCTGAGCTACCGAATGGACAAAAACCGCAATCTGGCTTGCAAAGGCACGGTCAGCGGCATCAACATCAACAAGCTGTTCGACGCTTTCGGCAATTTCGGGCAGACCTACATCACCACCAGCAACATCGAGGGCACGCTGGCGGCCACATTCACGCTGTTGCTGCCTTTCAATGGTGACAACCCCGACACCGACAAAATGGACTTCGACGGGCATCTTGAGGTTACCGACGGCAAGCTGCATAACGTTGAGGCCACCAACAGCATCGCCGATTTCACCAAAATTGACGAGTTCCGCGACCTTGAGTTCTCAACCCTGACCAACGATATCACCATTTCGGGCGGCGTCATCGATGTGCCGAAAATGAATGTGGGCTGCAACGCCTGCGACATATCGCTCTACGGACAACAGAAGTTCAGCGGCAACTATGAGTACCACTTCAAGGCTGTGCTGAGCGACTTCATGCGCGGCAAAGCCAAGCGGCTCGAGAATCTGAACACGCCCTACGGAGTGGTGGAGGATGGCACGCGGACTTCGGTGTTCCTTCTGGCATCACGCACCGATGGCGTCACCAAAATCAAGTTCGACCGCCCCGAGATAAAGCAACAGCTGCGCACCGAGGTACAGCAACAGAAGCAGGAGGTGAAGCAGATTCTGAAAAAGGAGTTCGGTCTGTTCAAGAAAGACACCACCGTCAAAGTTGAGGAAAAGAAACCGCAGCAGTCGTCGGGTTTTGTGATTGACTGGGACGACAGCGACGACGACGAATAGCCGCCAATGCAATAACACGCGGCTTTCTGCGTTAGACTATTTTATCGAGAAACGGATATGAACATCTACAGAGAAAAGATAATCGGGAAAGTGTTGCTTGTCATAACTGCCTTGATAATAGGCGGTTTGTCGCTTTATTACAACAACCGTCTGGCGTCGGACATCGCCGTTGAGGAGGGAAAAAGGATGCAGCTATGGGCGGAGGCAACCCGTCAGATTGCGCTCAGCGATATGGATACCGATGTCGGTTTCTATCTCGATATCATTCAGAATAACAACACGATACCGGTTATTCTTGTCGATGAGGAAGGCGATATTATTTCCGCCATGAATCTGCCCAAGCACCGCGAGAGCGACAGTGCCTACTGCGTGAACCACATCGACGAAATGGCCATGAAGCACGAGCCAATCAAGATTGACCTGCCCGATAACCGGAAAAACTACCTCTATTACGACGATTCGAAAATCCTTAAGCGCTTGGCTTATTATCCCATTGTCCAACTGTCGATAATAGCGTTGTTTGCGCTTGTCGCCTATTTGATTTTCAGTTCATCGCGCAGGGCGGAGCAGAACCGCGTGTGGGTTGGCATGGCCAAAGAGACGGCGCATCAGCTTGGAACGCCCATATCGTCGCTTATGGCGTGGGTTGAGCTGTTGCGGCAGAGCAAGGTCGATTCAACCTATCTTGATGAGATGCAGAAAGATGTGGACCGCCTGCAGATAATAGCCGACCGTTTTTCGAAAGTGGGCTCGGTGCCCGACCTCCAGCCTTGCGATTTGGAGCAGGCTGTCGCCAATGCGGTCGATTATATGCGTCGCCGTGTGTCGGAAAATGTGGTTATCAAGATTGAAAACGAGGCTGATAGCACTGTTTTTGTCAGCTTGAGCGGTCCGCTGTTCAACTGGGTTATCGAGAATCTGATTAAGAACGCCATTGATGCCATGAACGGACGCGGAACCATAACAATAACCATTGGCGAGACGGCCAAGAAAGCCGTTTTGTTGGTGTCCGACACCGGCAAAGGCTTGTATAAGAATCAGTTCAAGACGGTGTTCAAGCCGGGCTACACCACCAAGGAGCGCGGCTGGGGCTTGGGACTGTCGTTGTCGCAGCGCATAATACAAGACTATCACAAAGGCCGCATATCGGTGTTGTCGTCGGAGATTGACGTGGGTACAACTTTTCGCATCCTTCTGCCGAAAAAAACTGCGAAATAGCAGTCTGCCAATCCCTATTCTTCATACATTTGGCAAAATAAAATACGTATTTCTATGAAGAATAAATTTTTGATTTTCGTGTCGGCTGTTGTGCTGACATCAGGTGTGGCTCGCGCCGACGAAGGAATGTGGCTGCCATACCTCATCGAGAAGAATATGGCTACGATGACCGAGCTGGGTTTCAAACTGACAGCCCAAGACATCTACAATATAAACCAGGCCTGCGTGAAAGACGCCATTGTGGCGCTCGACGGCGGAATGTGCACAGCTTCGTTTGTGTCGGCCGAAGGCCTGATGATGACCAACCATCACTGCGGCTACGACGAGATTCAGAGTCACAGCACTGTCGATAACGACCTGTTGACCAACGGTTTTGTGGCACGCAGCAAGAGCGAGGAACTTGCCAACCCCGGCAAAACAGCATGGTTGCTTGTGCGCGTCGAGGATGTTACCGACAAAGTTCTTGCCGACATCACCGACAAAAACACTGAAGCCGAGCGCGACTCGATAATCGATGTGCGTTCCGACGAGATAATAAAAGCGGCTACTGACAGCACCAGTTATACCGCCAGAGTGAAAGGAATGATGTATGGCAACTTCTACTATCTGTTTGTCTATCAGATATTCAAAGATGTGCGACTTGTGGCAGCTCCGCCTGAGTCGGTTGGCAAATACGGCGCCGACACCGACAACTGGATGTGGCCGCGTCACACCGGCGACTTCTCGATGTTCCGTGTCTATTGCGCCCCCGACGGTTCACCGGCCGAATATTCCGAGGATAACGTGCCTTACAAGCCTAAACATTTCCTGCCCGTCTCGCTCGGCGGATACAAAGAGGGCGATTTCGCCTTTGTAATGGGCTATCCGGGCTCAACCGACCGCTACATATCGTCATGGGAGGTGAAGCTGACAATGGTCACCAACGCCATTCGTGCCAAGGTGCGCGGCGAGAAGCAGAACATCTGGACAGAATACATGCAGGACAACGACAAAATCCGCATCCAGTATTCGGCCAAATTTGCTGGCTCGTCAAACTACTGGAAATACTCGATTGGCCAGAATCGAGGTCTGAAGCGGCTTCACGTTGTCGAGAAGAAGGAAAAGATAGAGAAGGATTTTGCCGACTGGGTAGAGGCTGATGCCGCCCGCAAGGAGAAATACGGACAGGCGCTTGAACTGATTCAAAAAGGTATCGAAAAGAACAACGAATCAAGTCCTATATATTGCTATTTGGTTGAAACACAATATTCAGGCTCCGAAATATTGAAGCAAGCGTTCTCGCACTTGAAATTAGCCAGCAGTCTGACTGCCGGTGAGGTGCCCGACGATGTGCTGGAGGCCCGCAAACAGGCTTTCGCCGATTTTATGAAAGACTACAACCGCGATGTCGACAAACAGGTTACAAAGGCAATGTTCAAGCGCTATATGGCCGATGTCGACCAGAAAAACTACCCAAGTTTTATGCTCGACATCCAAAAGAAATACAAGGGCAACGTTGATAAGTATGTCGATGATATGTTCTCGAAATCAATGTTCTGCGATAATGCTAAATATCAGGCTTTTATAAGCAAGCCGACAATGAAGGCTTTGCTGAAAGACCCAGCTTTTGACGCGGCCAACAGCTTCTATCAGATGATTATGATAGTTGACGAGGACAACGGCGATGAGGAACTTTACAAGGGTATGCGCCTGTTCACCGCCGGTCTTATGGAGATGTATCCTGACAGCGTGTTCAGCTACGATGCCAACAGCACCATGCGCCTGACCTACGGAACATTAGGCGGCTACAAACCAGCCGACGCAACGACCTACGACTACCGCACAACAATGGAAGGCGTTATGGAGAAGGAGAATCCCGACGAGCGCGAGTTTAACGTTCCCGAGAAGCTGAAAACAATATACGCCAACAAGGATTACGGCCGTTACGCCAATGCCGACGGCTCGATGAACGTGTGCTTCACCACCAACAACGACATCACCGGCGGCAACTCGGGCAGCCCGGTAATGAACGCCAAAGGCGAGCTTATCGGCCTGGCCTTCGATGGCAACTGGGAGTCGATGAGCGGTGACATAGCGTTTGAAAAGGAACTGCAGAAGTGCATCTCGGTCGATATCCGCTATGTGTTGCTGATTCTCGACAAATACTTCGGTGCGCAGAATCTTCTCGACGAAATGGTTTTGGCGGATTAGTGATAATACCAACGTAGGGATGCGGTGCGCCACGTCCCTACTTTTTTATTTTTCAATCAATCGGTCAGCCATGGACGAGAATAAATATCTGTCAATCAAGCAGTGGGCAGCCGACGACCGTCCGCGTGAGAAGTTGTTGGCGCATGGCGTACGCACGCTGAGCGATGCCGAGCTTTTGGCGATTTTGATATCTACCGGAACTAAAAACCTGTCGGCTATCGATTTGGCGCGCAGTGTGTTACAATCGGCAGGCGGCAATCTGAACCGCTTGGGCAAACAAACTGTTGCCGACCTCACAAAAATCAACGGCATTGGCGAGGCCAAGGCTATAAGCATAGTAGCCGCGCTTGAGCTGGGCCGCCGCCGTAAGGAAACAGAGATTGATAATGATAAGATTGATGGTCCTGGCGATATTTTTGAAATAATGCATCCCATTTTGGGTGATTTGCCGCACGAGGAGTTTTGGGTGTTGATGCTCAACCGTGCCAACCGCCTGATTGACAAGCAACGTGTGGGCAGCGGCGGTCTTAATGCCACAATCGCCGATGTGCGGATGATTATGAAGCTGGCTCTTGAGAAACTTGCAAGCTCCATAGTGTTGGTTCACAACCATCCGTCGGGTTCTAAAAATCCAAGCAACGAGGATAAGCAGCTGACAGCCAAGATAAAAGAGGCCGCCAAATTCTTCGACATTAACCTTATGGACCACATAATAGTCGCCGACAAAAGTTTCTTCAGTTTCCGTGACGAAGGGTTGATTTAATCAGGTCTCTTCCCTCTAAACTTCTCAACTTTTATTAGCTTTGCCGCAAATGTTATAGCAATGGACGTAAAAGTAGCACCTTCGTTGTTGGCAGCCGATTTCGGTAACTTGGCAGCCGACATTCAGAAAATTAACAGCAGTGAGGCTGATTATCTGCACGTTGACATTATGGACGGCGTTTTTGTGCCGAACATCTCAATGGGTTTTCCGGTTCTGAAATCGATTAAGAAACACGCGCAAAAGCCTCTCGATGTGCATCTTATGATTGTCAATCCCGACCAGTATGTTGACCGTTTCTGCGAGGCTGGCGCTTCAATTCTAACTGTCCATTACGAGGCCTGCACGCACCTGCACCGCACCATTGCACATATTAAAGAGAAGGGTGCAAAAGCCGGTGTGGCGCTCAATCCTCACACTCCCGTCGAGGTGCTTGCCGATATTATACAAGATGTTGATTTGGTGCTTATTATGACTGTCAATCCTGGCTATGGCGGACAAAAATTTATTGAACACTCTTACGAGAAACTTGCCCGTCTGCAAAAGATGATGGCCGAAGCCGGTGTGAATCCTATTGTTGAGGTTGACGGCGGTGTCAATTTCGAAAACGCTCCCAAATTGGTTGCTGCCGGAGTCACTTTAATGGTTGCCGGAAGCACAGTTTTTGGCGCTCCCAATCCCGCCGAAGCTGTGAAGAAACTGAAAGGTTAGTGTTTAGATAAGAGAGCAAGGAACTTGTATCTTGTCACTTGTACCTTGCAACTTGTCACTAAGGAAATCACTTCTTATAAGTCTTCCCCTGATAGTAGATTTTTGTGGTGTTCAGCCCTTCGTTGTAAATAACAAGGTCGCCAACCGACTGATATTCATTGGCATTGTACGACAGCACAACTTTCTCGCCATTCTCAAAAACGCACAAATAGCCGTTCTGGTCGATGTAGGTGAGTAGGTTGCCGCTGATGCTGTAGTTTTGCGGAATGTAGTTTTCCACCAAGTGCGACTCGCCGTTGCTGAATAGGAAAAACTGTTCGTTCAGGCTGTAAACCAACAGATTGCGATGCAGTTCGTAGCTGTCGGGTTGGAAGCCGGCAATGTCGTAAATCTCGCCGTTGCTGAACAGACGGAAATTCTCGACATCGTTCACATAGGCCACACTCTCGTATCCGCACTCGAACGATTTTGGTGTAAATTGTTCAACATCACGCAATTCACCATCGTAGAAAATTTTGAAAATGCCGTCCGACTTATCGACAAAAGCCGCCACGTTGCGGCCCAGCTTCACTTCGATGTCATCGATGACATTGAACAATTCGTACTGCCTGTGGCCGCACACAAGACGCAGAATGTTGTGCATATCGATGTAGGCTACCGTGTTGTCGCCCAACCAGAAACGCGCGCCGTCCTCCACAATCACATCGGCTAAAATCCAGATGTGGCCGCCGGTGTAGATGCAGAAATAGTGCTTGTTGGTGTCGATGAACGCCACAATACTGTCGCCAACCATAAAACGCCCGGTGTAAGCCGAT
>JAFZKK010000075.1 GCA_017551905.1 Salinivirgaceae bacterium | reverse complement strand
TGCGCCACAACATCCTGCGGCACGGCATCGGTGTATTTTTTGAGAATATTCTTCTGGAACAGCATAATTGTATGCGATTTTGGACAAAGTTAGGGAAAATCATATCGGTGTGGCGAATTTTAAGCCATACTTGCTTGCAATTCGTTTCATTTCCTTTGGGTCGGCGCCTTTTTGGATACAATCCCTTAACTCGCGATTGCATTCAAGAAGGTTGACAATGAAGTTTTTCGTTTTCGGTTTTGCTTCCATTTTATTGTGCCATAAGTTTCTGTGCAAAATAGAAATTTTCTTCAAATTTCTCGCGAAGCGATAAAAAAACAAAAGCCACCGTCAGGTGGCTTAAATTCCGTGTGTTTAGTGCGTTCCGTGGTAAGCAAATCAACTTATCGCACCCGACAGATATTCCTTTGTGAGTTGGTGCTGCGGATTCTTGAAGACTTGCTGCGCATCGCCAACCTCAATCACCTCGCCCATATAGATAAATATCACATAATCAGCAATTCGCAAGGCTTGACGAAGCGTGTGCGTCACCATCACAATCGAGTACTGTTCTTTGAGTTTGACGAACAAATCCTCGACAATCTTGCTCGAAACGGGGTCGAGAGCCGAAGTGGCCTCGTCGGCGAGAATGAATTCAGGCTCGACGGCAAGGCTGCGCGCAAGGCACAGACGCTGCTGCTGACCAATCGAGAGTTTGGTGGCGGGGCTTGTCAGACGGTCCTTCACCTCGTCCCAAAGGCCCACAACTTTCAGATAGTGGCGCACAATTTTCCGCAGTTCGCGGCGGCTGTTGACACCGTGAATCTTGCAGCCGTAGGCAATGTTGCCGTAAATCGACATCGGCAGCGGTGTCGGCCTCTGCGGCACAAGCCCGATTCGGCGGCGCAGTTCAACCAAATCCGACATCGAACAGTTCACAATGCTTGTGTCGCCAATGCGAATGTCGCCCGTGGTCTTCACGCCCTCAATCGTGTCCGACAGGCGGTTCAGGCTCTTGAGCAGAGTCGATTTTCCGCAACCCGACGGACCGATAATGCACGTGATTTTGTTGGCGGGAATGGTCACCGACACGTCTTTCAGAATCGGCGAGCCTTCAATCGAAAGGTTGAAATGGTCAACCGTGAGTTCGGGCGCCACGTCGGGGTGCTTGAACTTTGCGTCGGGCACAAACGCCTCGTTATTGTCGTTGGCGAAGAATTTTCGCAGAATGAATTTTCTCATCGTAGTTTATGTTTTGAGAAGCGGTTCGTTATAAATCGGCCTAACAAACTGATTATAAGTACAATTATTGTCAGTACAACGGCGGCGGCGTAGGCGCGGTTCTGCACTTCGGCCTGCGGCGCGCTCAACTGAAAGAAGATTGACAGCGGCAGCGTGGCGGTCTGTTGTGAGAGCGACGTCGGGATAGTGTCGGAAAAGCCAGCGGTGAACATCACACCAGCCGCATCGCCGATTGAGCGCCCCACCGAAAGCAGTGTGGCGGTGGCGATTCCAGGCGCTATCTGTCTCATTACCACGCCCATAGTTTCCCAACGTGTCGCGCCAAGCGAAAACGACGCCTCAAGCAAATCGCGCGGGAAATTCTTCGCCACCTCGTCCATCGAGCGGATTAGAATGGGGATTATCAGCAGTGTTTCCACGATTATGCCGCCCAAAAGCGACGTCCGCAGCCCCAAGTAAATCATCAGTGTGAAGGCGAAGGCGCCGTAAACGATTGACGGAATGCCAAATAGCACATCGAAAGCCAGTCGCGCAACGTAGGCCAACTTCGACTTCGATTTAAGATAGACATTCAGGAAGAAAACCACAGGAATACTGATTATCAAACCGATAGCCGTTGACGCGAGCACAATGTAGAGCGACCCGACAATGGCGTTAAGGAAGCCGCCCGACTTGCCAATGTAGAATCCGCCGCCAGGCAGCGACGACACCATTTCCCACGACAGGCTGCGGAAGCCGCGCTTGAAAACCGTCCAGATAATGCTCGCAACCAGTATCAGCACAACAGTTATTGAGAGATACATCAGCAGGCGCGCAAATCGTTCTTTTACAACAAGTTTGTTCATTCGAAAGTTTAGAGTTTAGTGTTTAGAGTTTAGAAGGTTTAGCGCTTCGCTGTTTAGAAGGTTTAGTTGAAATTTGAACGAGTTTAACAAGTTGAAATTCATCATTTTTCATTGTTAATTTTCAATTCTCAATTCTCAATTTTCAATTTTCAATTCACATCATTTCTGTTCTATCTTTCTCAAAACCAGCCTTGAAGCAAGGTTGAACACTAGCACCACCACAAAGAGCAGCAACGCGGCGAACATCAGCGCCGACTCGTACATCGGCAGCGACAGCATCTCGCCGTAGTTGTTGGCAATGAGCGCGGGAATCGGGTAGCACGAATCGAAGACCGAGTGCGGCACGGCGGGCAAATTTCCGCAGACCATCAGCACGGCAATGGTCTCGCCCAGCGCCCTTGAAATGGCCAGCACCACCGACGCGAAAACACCAGGCAGCGATTTGCGCAAGACCACGCTTTGCGCTGTCTGCCAGCGTGTTGCGCCCAAAGCGTACGACGAGTCGCGAAGGTCGTTGCCAACGCTCGAAAAGAGTTCGACAAACAGACTCACCAATAGCGGTAAAATCATAATACTCAACACAATACCCGCCGCCAGAGTGGTGTATCCCGTCGAGAAACCGACAAAGTGCGGCGCCAGTTTGTCCGAAATCCACGGAACAATGACCAGCGTGCCCCACACGCCGTAGATAACCGACGGCAGCGAAGCCAGAATGTCGAGTGCGGGATAGACGATTTTGCGGACAAAGCGGCGCGAATATTCGGTCAGGAAAACGGCCGTGAACAACGACAGCGGCAACGCAATGACGACGGCAATCACCGTCACCCAAATGGTTCCCATCACAAACGGGAAGAACCCGAATTTGTTCTTGAACGGCTGCCACGTTGAGTCGGTAAGCAAGTCCCACAGCGGGATTTCGCTCAAAATGGGCGCCGATTTCCGATACAGTCCCCAACCCATCACCAGCACAAACGCCAACGCCACAATGGTGACCGTCCGCATAGCGCCACTCGCCGTTCTGTCCTTGATAATCCGTAAGTTACTCATTTCTGCCTTGCTTTTACCTATCGTTTAGATAGGCTAATCGACGGCAAATGTATGTTTTTAGATTATATCAGCCTATTATTTTGGTGGGTTGAATATAAAAATGGGTATTTATGCTTACGCGGGGTGGGTGGAAATGCTTGCTTGTTGGGGCGGTGGGAACAAAAGTTACCGCACCGCCGACACATTATTTTTTCTGTTTCGCATTATTCTTCACCAACCTTGCCGTTTCTTTAATTGTTTCCAAATAAGCCTCTTCCACAGGCGATAGCGTATTATTTTGGTATTTGCGGTATTCGGCGGTGGCTTTTTCCAATGCCTGCGAATGGCTGACAGAGCCTGCGCCATCAAGCAACGGGCGATTGCCCGAAGTGAGCACAGAATCCAACTGACGAATGTAATCGCTCATATACATAGGTTTGTGCTCAAGAGCATTGATTTCAGCAATATCAAAATAACCCGAAACAAGATTGTTCAAAATCTTCAATTCGTTCTCGTTCAGATAGTTTTTGGCAATGCCAATGTCTTTCAACGCAGGTAGCTCGCCCGAAAAAGTGGTCAGCCCCATAAACGGTTTGTTGGCATCGGCACGCTCATAGATTATTTCGGCAGCCGTATGCCCGTGAGCGGCATAGTGCAGTTTGTTCTGCACCATCTTGAAAAACAAAACAGACTCATCGCTTTTCGGATTATAATCGACACTTGTGGCGTACAAATCGAGCACCTGCCGATACATCACCTTTTCCGACGAACGGATATCGCGTATGCGGTCGAGCAGTTCTTTCCAATAATTGCCGCCGCCGTTGCCCTTCAGCCGCTCATCGTCCATCGTAAAACCCTTTACAATATATTCCTTTAGCCGCTGCGTGGCCCAAATGCGGAAACGTGTTGCAATGGCTGATTTAATACGATACCCAAGCGAGATAATCATATCAAGGTTGTAAAACGTAACATCGTATTTTTTACCATCATCGGCAGTTGTTCGGAATTTCCGAACAACTGAATTTTCATCCAATTCTCCTTCAGCAAAAATGTGCTTAATATGTTCGCTAATGTTGGATTTACTTGTTTGATAGAGAAGAACCAACTGCTGTTGATTGAGCCAAACAGTCTCATCATCCAATTTCACATCGATTTTCGTCAAACCATCATCGGTTTGATAGATTATAATGTCGCCTGTGTTTTTTGTGCCGTTTTCCATTTTTTCGGTATTGTTTCAAATGGATTTATTGTCCGTTTCTTTGTCAAAAATACATATTTTAAGGCGATTAAACAAAAACCGCCGCACAAACCCAAAGTCCGTGCGGCGGTTTTCATTTTTGGCCAGCAAGGTATGAGTTTCGGGCAAAGGGTTGCCAAACAGATTTTTAAGGGAAACTACGACCATTTGGCCAAAGCCCTACACTCACACCCCGCTACCAATAATCACTTAACTTTCAGTAATTTGAGTGATTTATCTATCTTCTCTTCAGCAATTTCAATGTAGCCCACAGGCTCGTTTTTCTTCTGTCCGTCGGTCAGGACATATTTAAGGAACGCAACCACAACGGGGTCGGTCGGGACGCCTTTGGTCACAAGGTACAGGTCGCGGGCAGGGGGCGACGGATAGCGGCCTTCGGCAATGGCTTTGGTCACGTTGTCCTTCAGGTCGTAGAATTGCTCATCGTCTGATATTGAGCCATTTCCATCGTTATCGACGGGAAAAATCTGCAGGCCTTCGTTCAATTTGTGCGTGTCGTTGTCGTAGGCGTAGCCAATGTTGTTGAAGCCGATACCATAAATGTCCTTCTGAATGGCGGCTGCCAGTCCAGGGTCGCCAAACACAGCCGTTCCGCCCAAATCCTCTTGTTTTGCGCCGAACCAGTTGGCAAACGTTTCGGCGGCGCCGCAAGCGTCAGAGCGGGTGTAAATGTGGATTGGCGTTTGGTCGTCGGTGCCAAGCACATCGCCCCAGGTCTTCACATCGCCGTCAATCCAAATGCGGCGGGCAATCTCTTTGGTGATTCCGTGCTCAAGCATCTTGCCGATTACAGGGTTGTTGGCGTTCACAGTCGGCACCACAGCGTCCTTTGCCGAAGCGAAACCAACGGCGCCGCGTTCCTGTTCCTGCGGATATACCTCGCGCGAAACCATACCGAAATCGACAACGCCAGCCAGAACGTCGGTCATTCCCTTGCCTGCGCCACCAGCCGACACATCGACCTTCACGCCAGGGTTAAGTTGCTGAAACTCATCGGCCCATACCACTGCCAGCGGATAGAGCGCGAACGCACCCGACAGTGACAATTCGCCCTTGAGTTTGCCGTCTTTTGTAACCTTGTTACCCGTCGAGCTTCCGCCGCACGAGTTGAGTGACGCCGCCGCTACGGCCGCAATCACCACGTAATTTAAAATCCTTTTCATATTTATAGTTTTTAAGTTTTAAGTTTTCGAAGTTTTAAGTTTAGAAGTTTAGAGTTTAGCGCTTCGCTGTTTAGAAGTTTAGCCGCTTCGCTGTTTAGAAGGTTTAGTTTAAGGTTGAACAAGTTTAACAGGTTGAAAATCATCATTTTTAATTTTTCATTTTTAATTATTCAATCCTAAATCCTAATTCCTAACTATCAATATTTCACCGTCACCATAAAATAAATGCTGTTCAGGTTGTCGCGGCCCTTGTTGTTTTGCAGTGTGTAGTTGAGTTTCAGGTCGATAGGCTTAACGGGGTTGTAATTCAGACCCACGGTAATGTCCTGTTCCGAATAGTCGCTGTTGTCGGTGTCGTCGTCGAAGAAATCGTAGCGTGCCACCAGCGATAGACCTTTTATAACCTCGTATCCGCCAGCCAGATAGAAGCCTTGCGAGTTCAACGTCCCAGTTTTTCCAGCGATATATTCGGCGCGTGCGAACGCCTTTTGAGTCTTGTAGGCCACGCCGCCGCCAAAGCGGTTCATCTCAACATAAAGATTGGTGTCCTGCGCCGCAAACTTGCGAGTGGCCTCGTCGTAGCCAGGCAGAGCGCCCTCGCCCCATTGGAAATATCCAGCCACCGACAAATCTTTTATCGGCTTGACAATCAGTCGTCCAACCACGTCTTTCGACTCATTGTTGTCGTTGGCGTTGAGCGTGTGACCGTTGAAGATTGCCAACTCGTAGTTCAAAAGCGAGAATCCGTCTTGCTTGAACGCGCTTCCGACGAACTCAAGACCAAGGTCGCGGCCGTTTTGGTTATAGCCCGAAAGGTCGTTCTTGCTCATTCGCGCAAGTCGTTGAACAACAAGCGAGTAGTTGATAAATTCCAACTTCACGGGGTTGTATTCCGAATTCTCGATTGAGAGCGGCGACTTGTACTGACCAAGTTTCAGCCCGAACTCGTCAATGGGGCGGTAGCGGACGAACAAATCAAGGATTTTGGGCGTTCCCGTCAGTTCGAGTTGCAGTTTGTAGTCAACCTTGCCGCCGTCGCCTTTGTAAAGGTCGCCTTGCAAAACGAGCCTTGCGCGGCGCAGCAGGAAGGTCGAAGTGTGTGCGTCGGTGTAGGTGTAGCCCGTCTGCAAAAATCCCGACGGCACCACTAATTTTTTCACCTGTTCGGCCACTTGTTCCGACACGGGCTTTTCGGTAGCGGGTTGTGTTTCAGTTTGTTGCGCATTGGCCACCCACCCAGCGAGCACCAATGCCGAAATAATAATGCACTTACGTTTCATTCTTTTTGTTTTTAGTTATCCGATAATAACCTATCATTTTGATAGGTTATATGCCGACAAACGTAAGCGTAATTTTCAAATTACCTACAAAACCGATAGGCAATTTTGCAAAATCGGGTAGAAAAGCGTAGTGCCACGGGGTGTTTATGCGTAGAAGCGGCGGGCAAACGCCGACCGAGAATCAGCAATCAACTCAAAGTTGAATCCCGTAATTCTGTTTGATTTCGGCCATTACAAAGGTGCTCTCAACCGACGCCACGTTCTCGATTGTGCCGAGTTTGTTGAGCACAAATTCCTGATACTGTTTCATATCGGTGGCCCGCACCTTGAGCAGGTAGTCGTACGCGCCCGACGTGTTGTAACATTCCGTAACTTCGGGGATTCGCTGAATCTGCCGCGTGAAATCGGTGGCTATCTTGTTGTTAATCTGACTCATTTTCACCTTGCAGAACACAAGCAGGCTTTGGTTGAGTTTGTCGGGGTCCAAGACGGCCACATATTTTTTGATATATCCCTGACGCTCAAGCCGTTTCTGCCGTTCGAACACGGGTGTGGGTGTAAGGTGCACGGCGTCGGCCAACTCTTTGGTGGTCATTTTCGCGTTCTTTTGCAGCGTTTTAAGAATCTGCAAGTCGGTTTCGTCTAAACTGTCTGCCATTGTTCTGAATTTTTATCTTCTGTGGCGACAAATGTAGATAATTGTTCTGAATTATTGGCGGGATTTGGAAGATTTTTCGCATAGACAACACTGCCCCGATTGCTATCGGGGGCACAGATTTTTCTCACATTTTGGCATTAGTGTTATCATTAGTTTGCAATTTGTACAAAACCCATGTATTTTGTAGCGGCCATTTATTAATCAGCATGTTTAAAACTATGTGCCATCTGGAATCAAGTATGGTCATTTGATTAGTCATTAACCTTATATCTATTCTTAAAACATTTGAATGCATGAATAACAAATAAGATATTAGGAAGCCATAATGGTAATAACAAAATATAAATTTTAGGGTGACTTAAAAATGATATAAATGATACAGCACTTTTAGTACACCGAAAACCCCATAATAAAATGATTATAGGAACACAATTGATAAAAAGAAGATTAATGATAGCAAGGAATAATGGTGCTTTATTTCTGAAAACCTTATTAATAACGAATTCCATTAAAAATTGAATAATTGCTCCGCTAAATAAAATAGGAATTATGGTTGGGTCTGGAAAGACATAAAAAATAAATAGTCCATATCCTAGATTTATACATAACTTTATATTTAGTATTTTTTGTGTGGTCATTTCTCGTATTCAATATTTATCATTAATGAATATTTTTTCCTTATTCATTTTCTTAACATTATCATCTATTTTTACTAAACGCCATACGCCAAAGTTAAAACTTTTTGCAGTTGTATGACGCGGTGGCGGCGGGAATGGTTGCGGGGTATCTCTGTTCCACTTCATAAAACAACAAAGCCCCCGATTTTTGTCAGGGGCTTCGCTATGTAATGTATTGGAATTAGCGCACTTATGCCTAATGCCTAATGCCTAAT
>JAFZKK010000074.1 GCA_017551905.1 Salinivirgaceae bacterium | reverse complement strand
GGGTGGAACGTAAACGTAAATGAGAAATGTAAACGTAAACTCTCTAAACGATTCTCCGATTCACCGATTCACCGATTAAACGATTGAACAATTAAACGATTAAACATAAAAATTATGAACAAGAGACATCTTTTTGCAATGGCCGCCCTGTTTGCGGCTTCGCTAATGCCGGCAAAGGCGCAACCTGCACAAACCTCGCCTGCCGACGACACCCCGACGCTTGAATTTGTGTGCGAACTGCACGTGAAATTAGGCCAAACATACACCGTAGGACAGACGGCTCACGGTGCGCGAGTGGTGATTCCGATTACCGGCGGAACATTCGAAGGCCCGAATATGAAGGGAACCGTTTTGGACGGCGGCGCTGACTATCAGCTTGTTGACCAAAAACAAGGCCGCAACGAGATTGAGGCCATCTACTCAATCAAAACCGATGACGGCGTTTACATCCACATCCGCAACTGCGGTCTGATTGTGACGGGTAAAGACACCGACGGAAAGCCTAGCTTCTACTTCCGCTGCGCACCAAAATTCGAAGCGCCAAGCGACAGCAAGTACAACTGGCTCAACAACTCGCTGTTCCTCTGCAAACCGGGCGGTTTCAACCCCGACGGCATCAGTCTGCGAGTTTGGAGAGTGCTGTGATTTTGGGTGTTGGGTGTTAGGTGTTGGGTGTTAGAACGTAAACGGAAAACGTAAACCCGCTAAACAATTCACCGATTCACCTCTTATGGTCATAAACCAACCAAACTTAGCGCAAAAACGGGCAATCATCTATAACAACTATAATTATCGGTAATTGCGTTTAGTTTTGCCGACAATTGATTTTTAATTTAATAATTCATACTATGCGAAAACCACTATTTAAACTGCTCGCACTTGCTCTGACAATGAGCGTGAGCACCGCGGCTATGGCACAGTTTATGCGCCAACCCGAACCAGAGGACCCCGATGGTCTGAAAGACGCCTACAAAGATTATTTCAAAGTAGGTGTGGCTGTGAATATGCGTAATATGCGGAATCCCGATGAGATTGCACTTATCCTGAAGGAGTACAACAGCATCACCGCCGAGAACGATATGAAACCGGGCTCGCTGCAACCGAAAGAGGGGGAATGGAACTGGGCCAACGCCGACAGCATTGCCAACTTCTGCCGCAAAAACAAAATCAAAATGCGTGGTCACTGCCTTGTATGGCACAGCCAGTTCTGCGACTGGATGTTCACCGACGCTGAAGGCAATCCTGTATCGAAAGAAGAGTTTTATAAACGCCTTGAAAAACACATCACCACTGTTGTAAAGCGCTATAAAGATGTGGTTTACTGCTGGGACGTTGTGAATGAGGCTATGGCCGACGATGTTCGTCGCTCGCCATGGAACCCGAATCCGTCGCCTTACCGCAACTCGAAGCTCTATCAGCTCTGCGGTGACGAGTTCATTGCAAAAGCGTTCGAGTTCGCACGCAAGGCCGACAAAAAAGCACTACTCTTCTATAACGACTACAACGCTGCCAACCCTGACAAGCGCGACCGCATCTTCGATATGGTTAAGAAAATGAAAGACGCTGGCGTGCCAATCGACGGTATCGGTATGCAAGGCCACTACAATGTTTATGGCCCATCAATGGAAGACATCGCTGCTGCGATTGAAAAATACGCAACGATTGTCGACCACATCCAGTTCACAGAGCTTGACATCCGCGCCAACGAGGAAATGGGCGGCCAGCTGAACTTCAGCCGCAACGAGGGTGTTACCATCGAACCGTATGTCCGCACTCTGCACGACAACCAATACTCACAACTGTTCCGCACGCTGCGCCAGCACAAAGACAAAATCGACGTTGTAACTTTCTGGAACGTAAGCGATAAAGATTCGTGGGTTGGCAAGAACAATTATCCTTTGCTGTTCGACGAGAATTTGAAACGCAAATCGTCGTATCGCATTGTGAAACGCTTCAACCCTGCCCTCGACAATGTTGAGATTAAAGAAGACTTCAAACCGTCGGAACTGAACCAACCGGGACAAGAGTATCCGCAAGTTAACTCGCAAGGTTATGCCCGCTTCCGCGTTGTGGCACCGCAGGCTAAATCGGTGATTGTCAGCCTTGGACTTGGCGGCAATATGGGCGGCGTTGGCGCAACTGTTCTGAAGAAGAACAAAGACGGCGTTTGGGAAGGCACAACCGAAGGCCCAATGGACGAGGGTTTCCACTACTATCACCTGACCATCGACGGCGGTGTTGTTAACGACCCGGGAGCATTAAACTATTATGGTTCAGTTCGCTGGGAAAGCGGCATCGAGATTCCTGCTCACGACGCCGATTTCTATGCTGCAAAGAAAGACGTTCCGCACGGCTTTGTTCAACAGGTTCTGTTCTGGAGCGAGAGCACCGGCAAATTCCAACGTGCGTTTGTTTACACCCCGCCGACCTATAACGACAATCCGGAAGAGAAATTCCCCGTTCTGTACTTGCAGCACGGCTGGGGCGAGGACGAGACCGCTTGGAGCAATCAAGGTCACGCCAACCTGATTATGGACAACCTGATTGCCGAAGGCAAGGCTAAACCGTTCATCATTGTTATGACCTACGGCTTGACCAACGACTTTAAGTTCGGCAGCATCCGCCAATTCGACGGAAAAGAGTTTGAGACAATGCTTTGCAACGAGCTGGTTCCTTATATCGACTCTCACTTCAAGACCAAAACCGACCGCGCCAACCGCGCTCTGGCAGGCCTTTCAATGGGCGGTATGACCACGAAACTGATTTCTGGTCGTAAAACCGATATGTTCGCATCGTTCGGTCTGTTGAGCGGCGGACAGTTCGCACCAACCGACTTCAAAGACAACAAAGCTGTCAACTACCTGTTCGTTGGCTGCGGCAGCAAAGAGAGTCCCGACGCAATCAACAAATCGGCTGCCGATATGAAGGCCGCTGGTTACAACTGCGTTGGCTACGTGTCGGAAGGCACAGCCCACGAGTTCCTGACCTGGCGCCGTTGCTTGCACCTTATGGCTCAAGGGTTGTTTAAATAATTGATTTGAAAGTGAACAGTGTATCGAGAGCCACAATAAAATGTGACTCTCGATTTATAAAGAAAGCCGACTCGTTTGGGTCGGCTTTCTTTTTTGCAATACCTTCGGGTTTAGTTCTCTTGCTATTCTTCGCCAGGTTCGTTTTTGAATTCAAGAATATCGCCCGGCTGACAGTCCAATGCTTTGCATATTGCTTCCAACGTCGAAAACCTTATCGCCTTCGCCTTGCCGGTCTTTAGGATTGATAGGTTGGCCTGCGTGATGCCGATTCGCTCGGCGAGTTCCTGCGACGACATCTTGCGCCGAGCCATCATCACATCGACATTTACTATTATACTCATAATATCAATCAGTTAAACGGTTAAATCAACATCTTCTTTCAAATCTTTGCCCATACTGAATATCTGCGACAAAAGCATAAGACCGGTACCAGCGATAAGCCAGGCGCGTCCGTTTATCGGGCCAAAAACCACCTGATAATTCTCCAATTGGATAT
>JAFZKK010000073.1 GCA_017551905.1 Salinivirgaceae bacterium | reverse complement strand
CTATCGAAATCGGGTGAAGAGCAAGTTATTGGCAAACAACTGCTTCGCTCTGCAACATCGGTCGGTGCAAATTATCGTGCTGCGTGTAGGGCTCGGTCCGACAATGAGTTTTTGAGCAAAATCAGCATCGTAATTGAAGAAGCCGACGAGTCGGAATTTTGGATAGAGTTGCTTATAGAAAGTAACATTATCCCGAAAGAAAGATTGGCCGACCTTTTGCAAGAAGCAGAAGAAATTGTTAAAATTATGGTGGCGTCACGTCAAACTGTTAAGCAGAAAATCGAAAAAGCACAATCAAAAATCGATAATCAGCAATAAGTAATCAAAAATCAAAAGTCAAAAATCAAAAATAACTATGAGTAAATTTGCACGATTAAACGTTTACAACACAATGCTCTCGACGGGCATTGTTCCGTTGTACTACAATGCTGACGTTGAGAAAGTTAAGCAAGTTGTGAAGGCTTGCTACGAGGGCGGTGCACGGGTGTTTGAGTTCACCAACCGCGGCGATTTCGCGCACGAGGTTTTTGCCGAAGTGAACAAATGGTGCGCCACCGAATGCCCCGAAATGGCTATGGGCGTGGGATCGGTGGTTGACCCCGCAACAGCTGCGCTCTACATTCAGTTGGGTGCCAACTTTATCGTCTCGCCGTCGCTCAACCCCGATATGGCAAAGGTGTGCAACCGTCGCAAAGTGGCGTGGCTGCCTGGTTGCGGCACTCTGTCGGAAATCAATCTGGCCGAAGAGTTGGGCTGCGAGATTGTGAAGATTTTCCCTGGCAAAGAGGTTGGCGGACCGTCGTTTGTGAAGGCCATCAAAGCACCGTGCCCGTGGACGAACATTATGCCGTCGGGCGGCGTGACACCCGAACGCGAGAGCCTTGAAGCGTGGTTCAACGCTGGCGTAGCTTGTGTGGGCCTCGGCAGCCAACTGACGAAAGACTTCAGCACCATTGCCGAAAAAGTGAAATCGGCACTGGCGATTGTGAAGGAATTGCGTGGCGGGAAATAATTGATTAGCAACGTTTTGGTTAAAAGGAAGAACTGTGGGGCTCTTCCTTTTTTGTTGGAAATTTCCTGAATGGGTGGCACGCAACAATGTTTTGATTTTTTGTGTCACCCGTTGGGGTTCTTGGCGTGGTAATACCTATTGTTCAGGGGTTTACACCCCTGCCTGTAATATGTCGCCCGTTCCGGGCTACCTACAACTCACCCCTTACCTCTAAACATTACACTTTTGTAAAGCAACTGTAAACCCACTGTAAAAAACTTTACACTTTTTTACACTTTACACAATATTGAATTATCTGTATATCAATAAAATAAGATTTTGGCACGCACCGTGTAATAAGTTTGGTACAAGAGTTTTGTAAAAGATTTTAAAAACATAAACATTCATTTAAAACTTAAAACTATGATTACAACAACTATCAGAATTGAATCGTGGCGTCGGAGCAGTCGCCGCTCAATGCAGCAAAGCCGCCGTGCCAACATCGCGAAAGCGCCGATAATGGGAATCAGAACTGTGAAGGCGTGATTCAGACATTAGTGAATTAACAATTAACAATGAAAAATTAAAAATGAGGTGAAAGGTTGTGTGGTTTTTGAAAATCATCTTTCTAAACTTCTAAACTCTAAACTTCTAAACAATAAACATTTACAACAATGATTAAAGTAACAAATCTTTCGAAAGTTTTCCGCACAGAGGAAATTGAGACTACAGCGTTGAACGGCGTATCGTTCGAGATTAAAGAGGGCGAGTTTGTCGCCATTATGGGGCCGTCGGGTTGCGGCAAGTCGACACTTATGAACATTCTGGGGTTGCTGGACTCGCCCACGGGCGGCTCGTACGAGCTGCTGGGCACCGAAATGGCCGGAATGAAGGAACGCGAGCGCACCCACTTCCGCAAGGGCAACATCGGGTTTGTGTTCCAAAGTTTCAACCTGATTGACGAACTGAACATCTACGACAACATCGAGCTGCCGCTGCGTTACCTGAACATTGGCGCGGCCGAACGTCAACAGCGCGTGAACGACATTATGAAACGTATGAACATCAGCCACCGCGCAAAGCACTATCCGCAGCAACTGTCTGGCGGTCAGCAACAAAGGGTTGCCATTGCTCGTGCACTGGTTGCCAATCCGAAGTTGATTCTGGCTGACGAGCCAACTGGTAATCTTGACTCGAAAAACGGCCGCGAGGTTATGACGCTTCTCACCGAATTGAACGCCGAAGGCACAACGGTGATTATGGTCACCCACTCGCCGAAAGACGCCGCTGTGGCACAACGAACCATCAATCTGTTCGACGGCGAGATTGTTTCGGACGTGAAGAATGAACTTTAGCGACTACTCAAACTAAGAGCAACCGTCTACTGACAACGATTAATACATAAAGCACACTTTACTAACAACCAACAACTAACACATAAAACCATAGAGCAATGAAAAGTTATCTGAAATTCCTGTCACGCAATAAGTTATACACTGCCATTGAGGCGGTGGGGTTGGTTGTCAGTTTGGCGTTTGTGATTCTGATTGGCAGTTACGTGGTGCAGCAGTACCAGGTGGCGCACGAAAATCCCGATTGGAGGCGGATTTACTCGTTTGGAACCGACCGAGTCATAGGCTTGGGCTATTGGGACAGGGAAGAACTCGAAATGAACATTCCCGAGGTGGAAAAAGCCTGCCGAATAGCATTTTCGATATATGGAGGCGCCATCGAGTTCGGCGGAGAAAAAATGCAGGGAAGGTTTCCTACAACTATTATCGCTGACCCTGAGTTGTTCGAATTGTTCCCATACCTGCATTGGGTAGAGGGTTCGGCAAGCGAATTCTGCGGGCAGAATGTGATTGTCGTCAGTGAGTCGTTTGCTTACGAACTTCTTCATAATGAGCAAAGTGACAATATGTCGTCGCTTTTGGGCAGGGAGATTCGGTTGGGGGATAACTATACGATTGTTGGAGTGCTGCAAGACCTTAAGGGAACTTTTCTTTCGGATGCAAGTATCATTCAAATTGTCGGGAAAAGTGAAGAAGAAGAAAAGAATTTCAACAGTATCGGCAACTACGCAACGCTGTACCGCATCAGAGCTGACATACCACGCGAGGAGGCCGATGCCAAGATTATGAACCTTGTCAGGAAAAACTACGAACCAACTTATGGTGACCAAACGAAGAACTGGCGCACGTGGCGGTTCGATGAGATTTTCTGGAATGGCGAGAAGAATACCGGTTTTTCTCGGCAAGGAAACAAGCAGATGGTCTATATTCTTACTCTTGTGGTTCTTATGCTTCTGCTGTCGGCCATTTTCAACTATATCAACTTAAGTTTCGCTTTAAGCGGCAAACGCGCCAAGGAGATGGCCACACGCCGCTTGCTGGGCGAAAGCAACGGCGGCATTCTTCGGAAGATTATTGCCGAATCGGTAGCATTCACTGCAGTCTGCTTTGCGGGTGCGCTGGTACTGGCCAAGCTACTGGTTCCGTTTATGAACGGGCTGCTTGGGGTTGATGTCTATTTGTCGATAGACCCAAGTGTCAGACTGCAGGTTCTGCTGACACCTGGTTACATAGCCGCTTACATTCTGGCTGTGCTGGTGCTGGGAGTAGTCAACGGGTTGGTTCCGGCTTTGGCTACGTCGCGTTTCCAGCCAATCGACGTCATCAAGGGTTCACTGCGCCGTAAGAATCGGATGGTGTTCAGCCGTGTGTTTATCATCATCCAGAACATACTGGCGGTGTTACTTATTGCGATTGGGTTGGTGATGGAGGCTCAGATGAAACATATGCTGGACCGGCCCACGCACTCGCAGATAGAGAACCGCTTTTACGTCGATTTTTTGGGGGTAAATTACGACCAGACAAAACTGTTCAAGGACAAAGTTGAGCAACTGCCATTTGTGACCAAAGTGGGTATGGGGCGCGATTTGCCGGGAATGAACAATGGTTGGCAAGCTTTTCCGCTTGACGATGGCACCGAACTGAAACTGGCGACATTTGTTGGCGACACCAACTATTTCGAACTGATGGGGCTTGAGATTCTGGAGGACTTCCGACATCCGATTATGCACTCAGTTTGGTTAGGACAGACGGCTTACAAAGCGGCCAACATTTCCGACACTTCAACGGTTTTCGCGCGTAAGTTCAATGTCCGTGGCGTTCAAGCCGAGTACATCGGCGGCGTTGTGGCTGATTTTCCGAGTAATTCGGCGGCGGCTGGCGAGGAGGGTGTTTTGAATGTCTGCGTCATCATAGTCAAACCCGAAGAGACGTTCTTCTCGCACAATCTGCTCATTGAAACCATTGACGAGAGCAAAGAGTACGAAGAGCAGATTCTCAAAGCCTACAGAGATTATCAGATAGAGCAATTCGGCATTTACCAAGCCCCATTTCGCGCAGGATTTTTGCGCGACGTCTACAAACAGCAACTGGCGCCCGCTTGCAAAACAATGCGTCTGCTGGAACTTTTCGCAGCATTGTCGGTCTTGGTGGCGTTGCTTGGCCTGCTGGCAATGAGTACCTATTTTGCCGACGAAAACACCAAACAGATTGCCATTCGCAAGGTATTCGGTTCCGATGTCGCACGCGAAACGTGGCGCAATGTGCAGAGCTATATGGTTTTGGTTGGAATAGCTTGCGTCATTGGCATTCCGCTGGCAGTTTGGGCTGCGCGGCTCTATCTGGAGCGCTATGCCTACAGGATTGAGAATTATGGTTGGCTGTTTGTTGTTGCCATCCTAATATCGATAATAATAGCATTTGTATCAGTGGTTTGGCAGGTGGTCAGTGCCGCCCGCACCAACCCCGCCGAGGCATTGAAGAAAGAGTAAATGTGAACATAAACCGAAGGATAACACTGACACTGACGAAAACGAAAACATAAACAAAGACGCGGCACGCCACGTCTCTACTTCTAAACTCTAAACTTTTAAACTTCTAAACTTTTCAGCAATGAATTTCTTCCGAACAGGCAAAACAACACGTGCGGCGTTCATTATCAACACTTTGGGAATGAGTGTGGCTATTGCGGCGTTCTATATTTTGGCCGTGCAGGTGCATTTTATGTTCACCTACAACAAGCGGCTGCCCGACCACGAGAACATCTATGTAATGAACGTTCCCAAATTTAACGGCGAGGGGCGTATGACATCGATTTGCCGACCGGGGGCCGAACGGCTCATCAGCGAACTGCCCGAAATTGCCACTGGCGGCGAGTTTGGGCCGTGGGGCTCGAATTGGCGCAGTTACAACCTGCAAGCCGAGGGCGAGCACGGCAGCGCCGAAAACGGGTTCCCGCGCAATATGGGCACTTACGTTACTTATGTGACAAAACCGACCGTAGAAATTCTTGGTTATGAGTTTGTTCAAGGCTCGTGGGCGGCTATGGAAGGCGACGACCGCCATCTGGCCATCTCGGAATCGCTGGCCAAGAAATTCGACCTGCAAGTGGGCGACATCATCCAAGAGAACGCCGACGGTGGCAAGCGTATGTGCGAGGTGGTGGCCATCTTCAAAGACGCGCCCAAAAACACCGACCTTGAGCAGTTCCAAGTTTTGAGCGACATCGGAAATGTGTGCATCGACAACTGGAGCGAGGGCAGTTTCACCTACCTTGTGAAACCTGCCGCCGGACTCACGCCCGACGACCTTGACCGCGCCGCCGACGCACGCCTGCGCCGCGCCTTGACCGAGGGCGGTTTCTTCCCTGAATGGTTCGGCACTGTTGAAAACGACGAGGAGCTTGAAGAGGCTATGGCAGAGGTGAATGTCAAATTCATACCTATTGCCGACCTTTATTTTTCGGAAATCGGGGGAAATTATATCCGCCGCGGCAACAAGGGTATGGCCTACGGCTGGATTGCCATCGCGCTGCTCATCCTGTTTGTGGCCATCATCAACTATGTGAATATGTTTTTTGCGCTGGTGCCGATAAAAATGCGCGGCATCAACACTCGTAAGATATTGGGCAGCAATAGGTTCGCACTGACAATGGGCGTAGTGGCCGAGGCCGTGACAATGACGGCGGTGTCCATTGGGCTGGCGGTTGTGCTGTTGCTGATAATGCAATCGACAACTTACGCCGGACTGCTGGCTTGCAGCGTGTCGATAGCCCGAAACGCAGGCGTGGCTTTGGTTTGCGCTGTTGGTGCCATTCTGGTGGCCGTGGGTTCGAGCCTTTATCCGGCGCTCTACATCACATCGTTTGAGCCGGCGTTTGCGCTCAAGGCGAATTTCGGCGCAAGCCAAACCGGAAAGACGCTGCGCTATGCGCTTGTAATGGTGCAGTTTACGGTTGCCATCGCATTCATTATTATGACTGTTTTGGTCGATATTCAGAACCGATTCCTGCTGAAACACGATATGGGCTTCGACCGCGAGAACATTGTGGTGGCGCACGTGTCGAACAAGGTGGGCAACGAGTCGGAAACCGTTGCGTCGGCGCTGCAGCAAAACCCGCAGGTGAAAGACGTGGCGTGGGGCGACGGCTGGCTGGTATCGTGGGGACGAATGTCGTGGGGACGTCAGGTTGACGGCAACAATTGTATGTGGGAAGTGTATCCGTGCTCGTGGAATATGCTTGATTTTCTGGGAATTGAGATTGTCGAAGGCCGCAACTTCACAAAAGCCGACCAACAGACCGAGACCGGCGTAATGATTTTCAACGAGACGGCCCGCAATCAGTACAACTTCACGCCCGGAAAAATGTTGTCAGGCCACGCAGAGAAAGAAGCCGAGATTGTCGGTGTCTGCAAAGATTTCAACGCCTGGCCAATGAGCCAAGCCGTCCGCCCGTACTGCTTCTACGTTTGGGGCGACCAAAACAAATGGCGTCCTTGCACCACTCTGCTGGTACGCACAACAGAAGGTGCCGACATCCGTGAGGTTTTCAAACACATTGAACGGACCGTTATGAATTTCGACGAGAAACTCACCACCGAGGACATCAACGTGCATCTGTTCGACAGCGATTTGGAACAGCTGTACAACGAGAACAAGCGATTCGCGAAACTGACTCGTATGCTGTCGATTATCGCCATCATCATCTCGCTTTTGGGCGTGTTCGGACTGGTGCTTTTCGAGACCGAATACCGCCGCAAAGAGATTGGCATCCGCCGCGTGAACGGCGCCACCGTGGCCGACGTGCTGCGTATGTTCAACCGCCGCTACGCCATCATTGTGCTGGCTTGCTTCGGCATTGCCGCGCCCATTAGCTACGTGGTCATTACCAACTATTTGCAACAGTTCGCTTACCGCACAGCCATTCACTGGTGGGTGTTTGTGCTGTCGCTTGTGGCTGTTCTGGCCGTCACGGTGATAATCGTCACTCTGCGCTCATTGCGGGCGGCTACCTGCAATCCGGTGGAATCGCTGAGGAGTGAATAATGGTGAATCGGTCAATCGGTGAATTGGTGAATCGGAAGCGAAAATCGATTAAACGATTCACCGATTAAACAGTTAAACAATAAAAAAACATTTACACAATGAAAAGCTTCTGGAATTTCTTGAAAAAGAACAAATTGTATGGATTTGTAAATCTTGTCGGACTGACAGTTTCAATGGCGTTTGTGCTGCTGCTGGCGGTTTATGTCCAAAGGCAGTTGACAACCGACTCGTTTCAAAAGAATGCCGACCGCATCTATTTGATTGCAAGCGAGGGACATTTGAATACGGGTTACTGGCTCGACAAGCACCTGAAGAATACTTTCCCTGAAATTGAGAAAGGCTGCTGCGTGTCCAATGCGTCTGATGCCTGCGAGTTCAAAATCGACGGAGCCACTGTCTATGGCAGCGCGACGTGCGCCGACAGCAACTTCTTCGAGATATTCAGTTACGAACTGACGGCTGGCAGCAAAGCCGATTGACAAGTGTCGGGCGACCAATGTATGATAAGTCAAAAGTTCGCCAATGCCTATTTTGCAGACAAAGACCCAATTGGGCGGACAATTGAAGTTCAATGGCGTGAGGCTATTCCACTCACTGTGTGCGGGGTCTATGACGATTTTGGCAATTCAATTATTAAAACACCCGATGTGCTTTTGCGTGGCGATTTAATGCCGAAGTTCAATCCCGCTCACGATGAAAGGATGAACAACGCCGCCGCAGGCCTTTGCTTTGTGATGACTTATCCGGGTGCCGACCTTCAGGCGCGGCAGAACGATATGCTCGACTGGATGAAACAGAACTGGTGGGTGTATAAAATAGGTGCGTTCAACAAGGTGCGGATGATACCATTGCACGATGTCTATTTCCTGAAAGATGGGAACGGCGACTGGTCTGGCACTCTGCAACTTGGCAACCGCAGTCTGGTGAACCTTCTGCTTGCAATGTGCCTTCTGCTGCTGGCGTTTGCAGTGCTCAACTATGTGAATATGAGCACGGCGCTGATGGGTTTCCGCGCCAAAGAGATGGCAACGCGCCGTTTGGTAGGTGCGGGCAAGAGTGGAATCTTCCTGAAAATCATTGCCGAAAGCATCATTGTCTGCTGCATATCGATGTTGTTGGCCGTTGTGCTGGCCGAACTTTTCGCCCCGGCAGCATCGCGACTGCTTAACTATCAGGTTTCTGTCTTTGCTGCCGTCTCACCCGTGAACATCCTGCTTGTGCTGGCGTTCATTGCTGTTCTGGGCTTTGTGGCCGGACTGGTACCCGCCCTGCTCATTCAGAAAGCGCAGCCTATCGAGATTGTGCGAGGCACGCTTCGGCGCAAGACAAAAACGGTTTATAGCCGCATTATCATTGTGATTCAGAACGTTGTGGCGGTGGTTATGCTTGTGTCGGCACTCACAATGTGGCTTCAGATTCGCTATATGATTAAAGCCGATTTAGGCTACAACACAAAAGATATTCTTGTTGTCGATAACGGTTATGGCACATCGGCCGAACTTCGTCCGGTTATTGACAAACTGAACGCGTTGTCGTGTGTTGATATGGTTGGTCAGGGCAATGGCATCCCGCTTGAGCATACCAACAATGTAACTGTAACTATTGACAACGGCGACTTCGTTTCTTTCCAACAGATTGATGGCGACGATAACTATTTCAAGATTCTCGGGCTGAAAATGAAACACGATAACCATAGCGCCAATAAAGAAGCTGTGTGGCTCAACGAGTACGCTTTCAAGGAGTTAGGCGTTGATGAAACGGCTGCCGATTTTACTTTTTACGACCAAAAGGCACAGATTGCGGGAATCTATTACGATTTCAAGATTCGTCCGCTTGAGGCCGCCCAAAGCGCTGCGCTGATTTCGAACTGGGGCGAGAGTCCCGACGACAACTATCCTTGGATGCTGATAATCAAAACAACAAGCGACCACGCCGCTGCCCGCCAACAGGTTGAGGCCGCATTTAAAGAAGTCTTCCCCGATAAAATCTTCGAAGCCAAATATATAGAAGAGAGTATCGAGGAGGGTTT
>JAFZKK010000072.1 GCA_017551905.1 Salinivirgaceae bacterium | reverse complement strand
TGATAGCATTCATGATTCCAAGAAACATTTTCAAACCTTAGAGATATGGCGGCCACATTGCTTTTAACGTTAATTGTTTTAGGAGTTGCTCTGATAGGCCTCTCCTTTAACTTGATATTCAGGAAGAAGCCTTTTCCCGAGACTCATATCAGCCATAACAAGGATATGAAAAAACTTGGCATTATGTGCGTGAAAGCGATGGATGCTTTGGAACAAAAGAAAGCGAACGAAAAATCGAAAAACAAATACGACAATTTGCAAATCATCAAAAACGAAAACTAAAATTGTTATGTATAAAAAACTGAAAATAAGCGCAATACTATTGCTTGGTGCCATTCAGGTGTTTGCACAGGAAAGCAATAAAATCGATTCGATTTACGGATTTAAGTCGAAAGTTGATTTGAAAGCGACATCGGTAAAAGACCAATACAAATCAGGCACTTGCTGGTCGTTTTCGGGCATATCATTTATTGAATCGGAGCTCTTGAGAATGGGCAAAGGCGAGTTCGACCTGTCGGAAATGTACATTGTGAACCGCGACTACCACATACGCGCCATTGATTATGTGCGGTGGAACGGCGCAAAAAGCTTCAGCTCCGGTTCCGAGGGCTGCAACGTTTTCAACCGCGTCCGCGATTACGGACTTGTGCCACAGAGCGTTTATGCCGGCCTCAACTATGGCACCGAGAAACATATGAACAAAGAAATGGACGCCGCCCTGAAAGCCTACATCAACGCTATAATCACCAATCCGAACGGCAAGCTTTCGACTGCGTGGCTGGCTGGATTTGACGGCATTATGGCAGCCTACCTTGGCGAGATTCCTGAAGATTTTGAATACGACGGCAAGAAATACACTCCGCAGCAATTCCGCGACAAGTTAGGCATCAACCCCGACGACTATGTTGAATTCTCGTCGTTGACCCACCACCCGCTGTATTCAAGATTTGTTATGGAAGTTGAGGACAACTGGGAACTTGGAGATGTCTACAATGTGTCGCTTGACGAACTGACCGACCTTGCCTTCTACGCCCTCGACAAAGGCTACACCGTGCTTTGGGGCGGCGATGTCACTGAACTTGGATTCTCGTGGAAAAACGGCATAGCAATTGTTCCGGCCGACGAAACCGAAGAAGACCTGCAAGGAACCGACCGCGAACAACTGAATCAGGCCGATTTGAGTAGCAACCCGCACCCCAATCTGTTCAAGAAAATAGTTCGCGAAGAAAACATAACTCCCGAAAAACGACAGGCATCATTCGACAACCGCGAGACAACCGACGACCACGGAATGCACATAACCGGTTATCTGACAGACAGAAACGGCACTCGCTACTTCAAAGTGAAAAACTCGTGGAACACCACAAATCCGTACAACGGCTACATCTACATGTCGGAGAATTTCTATCGTTTCAAGACACTGACGGTGCTTGTCCATAAAGACGCCGTGCCGAAAGATTTGAAGAAAAAACTGAATATCAAGTAATTATTCCGGTATGAGCAACTTGTCTTTCAAAACGATATTGTTGGCATCGGTATTGGCCTACGCGGGAAACGCCTGCGCTCAAGCCGATATCGACTCAATATATGGTTTTGAGTTGAAAGTTGACCTCAAAGCGACACCCGTCAAAGACCAGTACAAGTCGGAAACATGCTGGGCGTATGCCGCCACATCGTATGTTGAATCGGAACTGATACGGTTGGGCAAAGGCGAATTCGACCTGTCGGAGAAATACTTCATCAACCGCGACTACTATCTGCAAGCCATTGATTATGTGCGCTGGAACGGGAAAAAAGATTTCAGTTCGGGCGCCGAAGCATTCAATGTCTTGAACCGAATAGGCGACTGCGGCCTTATGCTTGAAGCCGATTATGGTTGTGAATTTCCTGAATATTGGGAGCTTGACAAAAACCTCAGCACTTACATAAACTCTATTGTTTCATCGTCGAACAAACCGCTGACAAACGCATGGACGGCTGGAATCGACGCCATTCTGAACAGTCATTTTGGTACTCCGCCAGCAAAATTCGACTACAACGGACAAAGCTTCACTCCTATCGAGTTCCGCGATTTTTTAGGTATCAACCCGAACGACTACATCAACTTCTCGTCATTCTCGCATCATCCTCTATATAAGGATTTTATACTTGAATCACGCGACAATTGGGACTACTGCCATTATTACAATGTGACTATCGACGAACTGACGGAGCTTATGTTCGGCTCGCTTGAAAAAGGCTTCACGGTGCTATGGAGCGGCGATTACAGCGAAGACTATATTGATGATTATTTGCTTGTTGTGCCTGAACCCGACACTGCGCAAACCGACCTGACCGGAACCGACCGCGAGCGACTAAACCAATCGGACAGCGACGACGACAATGAAGCCGATGACGAAAACGGTATCACAAAAGAGCTGGCCATAACTCCTGAAATGAGACAATTAGCGTTTGACAACTACGAGACCACCGACGACCATTGCATGCACATAACTGGCTATCTGACAGACAGAAACGGCACTCGATATTTGAAAGTGAAAAACTCGTGGGGCGAAGAGCTTTCGCGCAATGGCTACATCTATATGTCGGAGGCATTTTTCAGATATAAAACGCTGAATATCACTGTTCATAAAGACGCAGTGCCTGCCGACATCAAAAACAAACTGAACCTGTAAAATGAACTTACTATCAATACTGTGGAATCCTGACCCCGTTTGGTTTACCATTGGAAGCGTCAGTTTCCGCTACTACTCAATTTTGTATGTAGCCGGATTGGTGGCTGCCTACTTCATTATCAACAAGTTGGTGATGCGTGAAGGCAAGCCGCGCGAGTTTATCGACAAGTTCACGTGGTTCATCATTATCGGCCTGATAATCGGCGCGCGCGTGGGACACTGCCTGTTTTACGAGCCTGGCTACTACATACACCACATTGCCGAAATGTTTCTGCCGATAAAAGAAACCGCTAACGGCTGGAAATTTATTGGCTATCAAGGACTTGCAAGTCATGGTGGCGCCATTGGAATATTGATTGCGCTCTACCTTTTCTGCCGCCACTACAAGGTTGACTACCTTTGGATGGCCGACCGCTTGGTGATGCCTGTTCCGCTTGTTGGCGTGTTCATCCGATTCGGCAATTTTATGAATTCTGAAATTGTAGGCCGTCCGACGCAAAGCGACTGGGGCATTGTCTTTCAAAGAGTTGATGCGCTTCCGCGACATCCGTCGCAACTCTACGAGGCCATTTGCTACCTGATAATTTTCGGAGTTGTGCTATGGTACTACCACAAAAATTTCGGCAGCCTTGTCAACGGCAAAATCTTCGGGCTGTTCCTGATGCTTGTGTTCTCGGCGCGGTTCCTCATCGAGTTCGGCAAAGAGGTGCAAGAGGAATTTGAAGAGGCTATGTTGCTCGATATGGGGCAGTTGCTGAGCTTACCGTTCATTGCTTTAGGTGTTTGGCTGTTCTTTTTCAGGAAGCCGAAAGACGTAAAGAATGGTGAATCGGTGAATCGGTGAAACGGTGAACTGGTGAATCGGTAAATCGAGAACAGAATTAAACAATTGTAAGTTAAACGATTAAACGATTAAACGATTAAACGATTAAACGAGAAAAGAAATGAATCTTTCGGGCAAAATATTGACAATCATCGGCTTGACCGCTATGCTGGCAGGTTGCAACAATCAACCGCAAACACCTAACTGCCAACCACTTTCGGTTAAAGGCAAATATCTGACAAACGCCAACGGCGACACTGTAGTGCTGCGCGGCGTGAGTTACGGCTGGTCGAACTGGTGGTCGCAATACTACAACGCCGAAAGTGTTAAGTGGCTCAAAGAAGACTGGCACATTTCGGTGGTGCGCGCCGCAATGGGCGTTGAGCCACGTGGCGGCTACCTAAATAACCCCGATGAATCGGTTCGCCTGACAGAAAACGTGATTGAAGGCGCCATAAAATCAGGCATTTACGTGGTAGTTGACTGGCACAGCCACGGCATCCATACCGCCGAAGCAAAACAGTTTTTCGGCTCAATGGCAAACAAATACGCCAACTGCCCCAACATCATCTGGGAAATCTTCAACGAGCCTATGTTCCAATCGTGGGACGCTGTGCGCGACTATGCCAAACAGATTATCGACACCATCCGCACCCACAGCCCGAACGTGATTCTGGTGGGCAGTCCGCATTGGGACCAAGACCTTAACATTGTGGCTGACAAGCCGTTAGAAGGCGTTGAGAACATTATGTACACAATGCACTTCTACGCCGCCACGCACAAAGACACTCTGCGCAACCGCTGCGACAGCGCTCTGGCAACGGGGCTACCGATATTTGTTTCGGAATCGGCTTGCTGCGAGGCAAACGGCAGCGGCGTCATCGACCTTGACGAGTGGAACAAGTGGATTAACTGGTGCGAAAGCAATAAGATAAGTTGGGTAACGTGGTCGATTTCGTCGAAAGAGGAAACGTGCTCAATGTTGCTGCCATCGGCCGCCGACAACGGAAACTGGCAACCATCGGACCTTAAAGAAAGCGGGAAAATAACACGAGACAAAATTATCGAATTAAATAAATAACATAAAATCAATCAATTATGGCAAAAGAAATTATCAAGGTGGATTTGAACTACATCCATAGTAGTTTATCACCACGGACGCGCACAACCACACTGATTATCGGCATTGCAATGATTGCCGCCGGCTCGTGGGGCGTGTATGGAAACCACACCGACCTGTTGAGTTCGGGATTCGTAAACAGCGTTATCAATATCGTCATCGGCATTGGCGGTTTGCTATTCTCAATGCGCCATCTGCCCGATTTCGCAAAAAAATACATCCGTCTGTCGGAAAACTCCATCAAATTCAAAAAACACTGGTTCTTTCCACGCCGGAAATTTGTTTGGGACGACATCGACAAAATAGAAATAACACGCGAAAACGTGAAAATAACCACCGACTACTCAAACAAAGTGAAGGTTTTCGACTTGTCGTCGGTTTCGTACGAAGACTACGATTTGCTTCATAAATCGATTGTTGACACTTGCCTCGAGCGCAATATTGATATGATTTAAGCGATTCCGCGAACCGCGCAAACCATTCATTATAAAGTAGATGATTTGCTATTTTTCGGGAACAGGCAATTCGCGGTGGGTTGCCAAAACGGTTTCGGCTCGCTTTGCCGACAACTGCCTTGTGGATATAGCCGACGCCGTTGTCAGAGGTAACAGTTTGGTTTTCAGCCTGTCAGAAGGTGAGCGATTAGGCTTTGTGTTTCCCGTACACTCGTGGGGCATTCCGTGGATTGTGCGACGGTTCATCGAAAAAATGTCTATCGAAAACTACCGCAACAATCTGATTTACTGCATTCTGACTTGCGGCGATGACAGCGGTCTGACAAACCGAATGCTGCAAAAGTTGTTCCGACGCAAGGGTTGGCAGTGCCGCCACATCTACTCGGTGCAAATGCCCAACACCTACGTGGTGTTCCCTGGTTTCGACGCCGACCCCATCGAACTTGAACAGAAAAAAAAGGCCAATGCCGTGCCAACACTCGAACGGATTATGGCGGCTATCGCTGCCGACGCTCCCATCGACTGTTATCTGCAAAAAGGCCAACAGTTTCTAAAATCGCGCATCATCTACCCGCTTTTCTGCCGCTTCAAAATGAGTGCCAAGCCGTTCCACACCACCGACAGCTGCACCGCCTGCGGCCTTTGCGCAAAAGTCTGCCCCACCCACAACATCAGGTTGGAAAACGGCCGTCCCGTTTGGGGCGACTGTTGCACGCAATGCCTTGGCTGCCTTCACCATTGCCCCACCACGGCCATCGAGTACGGAAAAGAATCGGTGGGGAAAAGACGGTATTATTTTGAAATGAGGAAGAATGGCGATTGTGCGGAGTAAATGCGCCATCTTCCCCAAAAATCATTTTCATTTCAACCTAACCGTTGCCGCAGCAATTCCTTTGCCTTTGGCAGACAGAGTTACGGTTTTACTGCCTTTTGGCAGCCTGACAATGGCTTGTGCGCGGCCGTGGAACAAGCGGTGGTTGGCATCGTGAATGTTGGTGTTATCGCGAAGGTCGGCGGTGCCAAAAGCGAGTAGCTCGCCACCAACGACCGTTACCGAAATCTCGTCGGCCGACATTGCGCACGGGTTGCCAGCTTTGTCGGTGAGGGTTATATCAATGAAAGCCACATCGTTACGGTCGGTGGCATATTGCGCGCGGTCAGGCTTGAGAGCTAACTTTGCGGGTGCGGCGGCGGTTTTCAATGTCGACGATTTGCCATCACATTCGGCGCGCAGAATGCCAGGTTGATAATTAATGGTGAAAGTGGCCTTACATTGCTTAACAAGCTGTTCGCCAACGAGTTGGTCGTTCAGATAAAGCTTCACGTTTTTGCCAGCCGCATAAACCTCGACATCGATTGGTCGGCCTTCCCAACCAGGCCAGTTCCAGCAATCCCAAGTGGGCCAAGTGCTCCAAGCGGTTGTTTTTATTGAATCAATGTAACCGTTTGGCTCACAAACCGATAAATGGATAGTTTCGGCGGCACGGCTGCCGTTCCAAATAATGTCGCGGTAATACGAAATGGGCTTGCGGAAACCTGTAATATCAACATCGCCGCAATACGCGCCGTGGGCGGGGAATTGCGTGTTTTGCCAATGCTCGCCCTGCGGCCACGAGCTGTAGCGCCAAAGCCCAATGCCCGATTCGCCAAGATAGTCGAGGCCCGTCCAGACAATGTCACCTATAACATATTGATTTTTAGCGACAATCTCGTAGTTGCGCCAAGCGTCGGCAGGGTACGATTCGGTTTGCCAAATAACACGTTCAGGGCAACGTTCGTGGTCGCTTTTATGCTTGAAAATCATATAGTTATAACCCGCAATATCAAGCACTTCGGCGTGCGGGTCGTAGATTTCCCAGTCGCGGTCCCAAGCGCAAAGCGCTTCGGTGACAGGGCGTGACGAATCGACGCTTAAAATGGCGTTTTTCAGCATTTTAGCCATATGAACCACACGGATATCCTTGCGCTCAATAACCTCGTTGCCGATACTCCACGCCACAATGCACGGGTGGTGGCGGTCGCGGACAACCATCGATTTTATATCGTCAACTGCAAGGCTGTCAAACAGTTGCGAATAGTCGTAATCGGTTTTTGAAGTACGCCAGCCGTCGAAAGCCTCGTCGATAACCATCATTCCAAGTTGGTCGCAAGCATCTAAAAACGCTTCGGTTGGCGGATTGTGGCTTGTGCGCAAAAGATTGAACCCCGCCGCTTTCATCATCTTAACTTTGTGATATTCAGCGGCATCGGGCGCAGCGGCACCAAGCAGACCATTGTCGTGGTGGACGCACGCGCCATTGACAATAATGTTTTGGCCGTTGAGCGCGAACCCGTTTTGGGCGTCATAACTTATCGAACGGAAGCCGAATTTCCGCGTCATATTATTTACACCATCAACAAAAACGCTTGATTCATAGAGATTTGGATTCTCAGCGCTCCACGTTTTCGGATTTTTTACGTTGATTTCAAATTCAACAGTTATGGCCGACTTGCCGTCGATTTCAACTTGTTTTTCGGCATTTGCGTCAGCCGCTAAAACCTTGACATTGACCGTCTCGCGCTCTGCCGTATTGTTCTCGACCAACGCCTCAATGCTGATATGGCCGTCGGCATTGGCTAAAATCTTGAAATTCTGCGGCTGAACGCTCACCGCGGGAACCTTGCGCAGCCACACGTTGCGGTAGATTCCGCTGCCCGAGTACCATCGGCAGTTTTTCTGTTCCGAATTATCGACGCGGACCGTCAGAACGTTGTCGGCATTCGGCTTCAAAAACGGCGTAACATCCACACTGAAAGGCGTATAGCCGTAACCGTGCCACGCCGCTCGCTTGCCGTTGACATAGACCGTGGCTTTTTGGTAAACACCTTCGAAATCAATCATAACGCGCTCACCATCAGCAATTTTGCCAGGATTGACAATCTTTTTGTACCAACCTACGCCAGCATCGTAATATCCGCCGTCGTTGCCAGAGGGCGCGTCGCTGTGCGGCAGCGAGTAAATGCTCCAATCGTGCGGTAAATCAACGTTTTGCCACGTTGCGGTGTCATCGCTTTGCGCGAATTTCCAACCCGAATTTATGTCGGTTTTCAGTTGCGCCGTTGCCGTTATCGCCACAAGGCACAGAACGGCCGTCAAATGGTTTTTATTTATCATCTTATTGATTGACAATCAGATTTATGCAATACTTTTCTTCCCTCTCACAACCGAAATCGCGAAAAGCAATACCACTACAAAGCAGGCCATCGGCACCAAATATGAAATGTTTATGCCAGCGGCGTCAGAGATAATGCCCTGAAGCGGCGTAATTACCGCGCCACCTAAAATGGCCATTATCAGGCCTGAAGCACCAATTTTGGCATCGCCGCCAACGTTTTCGAGTGCGATTCCGTAAATGGTGGGGAACATCAGCGACATAAAGAAGCTGACGCCAATGAGCGCCACAATGCAGAGTACGCCCGTGCCGCCGCACAACGCAACTATCAGACACAGAACAATATCGGCCGCGGCTGCCCACAGCAGCAACTTCGACGGCTGAATCCATTTCATCAGCCACGTGAACAGGAATCGAGCCGCGCTAAATCCAATAATACTAATAAGATAGACGGTTGCGGCATCGGCTTCGAGCAGGCCGAGTTCCTTCATCACAATGCGGATTGTGAACGACCAAACGCAGATTTGCGCGCCCACGTAGAAGAATTGCGCCACCACGCCGAACACGTATTTCTTGTTCTTAATCAATCGTTTAAATGCCGCGCCAACGCTGTCGGTGGCACCATCGCCGCCTTCGGGCATTCGCACCAAAAACATCACAACCATAATGGCCAAAAGCACAAAACCGAGCGTCATATAGGTGCCCGTAATGGCGCTCAACTCGTGCGCCTGCATTGCGGAAAGGTCGGCGTCGGTCATTGCGGCGCGGTCGGCGGCTGTTGCACTCGACAGTTGCGAGAGAATGAAAAACTGACTCATCAAAATGCCAGTTATCGAGCCTAACGGATTGAAAGCCTGTGCGATATTAAGCCTTCGGGTGGCCGTTGCGGGCGAGCCCATCGCCAGAATGTACGGGTTGGCCGTGGTTTCCAAAATGCTGCATCCGCCAGCCAGTATGTATATGGCTATCAGGTAGAAAGCATACGACGCGGCCTTCGACGCGGGGAAAAACAGAATGGCGCCAGCGGCGTAGAGCACAAGGCCCAGAATAACGCCGCTTTTGTAACTGTATTTGCGAATAAAAAGCGCGGCGGGCAGCGCAAAGCAGAAGTACGACCCGTAGAACGCGAACTGAATGAGCGACGTCTGTGTGTCGGTCATCGACATTATGCGCTTGAAGGCACTTAACAGCGTATCAGTCATATTGTTAGCCATTCCCCAAAGCAGAAACAGAAGCGTCACAAGGCAGAACGGCACAAGGTATTTTTTCTCGATTGTCTTCATTTTTTTGTGGTATTAGTGGTTAAAATGTTGATTTTAAGAGTTTTTCCAGCTTACGCGGAATTGGTCGCCAATGATTTTACGCACCCGTGCAACTACTTCAGCATCAGGCTGTTCCTTTACAAAATCGATATTTTTCAAGACGTTTTGCGGATTGGTTGTCGAAAACAGGTTCGACGCAATGCGGCTGTTGCCAAGGCTGTACTGCATTGCGAGTTTTTCTATTGGGTAACCGATTGAGTCGCAATATTTTGCCGCTTCGGCGCAAGCGCCGCGCAAGGCTTTTGGCGCGGGGTGCCAGTCGGGGGCGCCGCGCATTGTCAAAAGTCCCATCGAAAGTGGGCTCGCATTGATTACGCCAATGCCGCGACTCTCGAAAAAGTCCAGAAAATCAACAAGTTTGTCATCGCACAGACAATAGTGGCAGAAGTTCAGAACGCTCTCAACCGTGCCTTCGGGTGAGTGTTCGACAACCCATTTCAGGTTTTCGAGTTGCAAATCGGTAATGCCAACGTGACCCACAATGCCCTTCTCGCGAAGTTCGACAAGTGCGGGAAGTGTCTCATCGACAATCTTTTGCAAGCCGCCAGGCATCGCCGCCTGAAACTCAATATCGTGAACATTAATCAAGTCGATATAATCGACGCCGAGCCGTTCCATACTCTCGAAAACGCTGTCGTGGGCGCGGCGGGCGGAATAATCCCACGTGTTCACGCCGTCTTTTCCGTAGCGCCCGACCTTCGTCGAAAGGATATACTTATCGCGCGGAATCTCGCGCAAAGCCTTGCCCAGCACCATTTCGGCCTTCAGGTGCCCGTAGTAGGGCGACACATCGATAAAATTAATGCCGTTCTCGACCGCGGTGTGCACGGCGCGAATGCCGTCGGCCTCGTTGAGCGAGTGGAAAACCCCGCCCAGGCTCGACGCGCCAAAGCCCAAAGCCGACAACTTCAGGCCCGTTTTCCCAAGATTTCGTTGTTCCATATTTAGTGGTTATAAGTTTTAAGTTATTAAAGTTTAAAGTTTTAAGTTGCTGAATATCTTACCATTTCACAAGTATTCTAAAGATTTTACCAGGTGCTTCGCTCCACTGTTTCAGCGCGTTAGCGGCCTCCGAAGGCTCGATAATGCGGCTGATAAACGATTCGATTGGCACGCCAGGTTTCGAAAGATATTTTATAACCGCCTCGAAATCAGACGGATTGGCATTGCGCGAACCCATAATGTCGAGTTCCTTCTTCACAAACAGGCTCGTTGTCAGGGCGATATCGGCTTTAGCATAGCCAATGCAGACAATGCGGCCCGTGAAGGCCACGCGGTTGACGGCCAACTGATAGGTCGGCGTGGCGCCAACGGCCTCAATCACAACGTCGGGCGACGGCAGAGTCCATTCGGTGGCGGTGTTGTAGGTGTAGGTGGCGCCAAGTTGGCGGGCCAGCGCAAGTTTCTCATCGTCAAGGTCGGCGGCAATGACGGTTGCGCCGCGCATCACGGCACGCACCACTGCGCCAAGGCCGACCATTCCGCAGCCGATTACCATAACTGTATCAGTATCAGTCACTCTACCACGGTCAACTGCGTGGAAACCGACGCTCATCGGCTCAATCAGGGCGGCATCGCGTGCCGAAACATCGCCGCACGGAATCACCTTCTGCCACGGCAAGGCGATAAACTCTTGCATCGCGCCATTTCGCTGAACACCAAGCGTTTCGTTGTTCTCGCAAGCGTTCACACGTCCACGGCGGCACGAAGCGCAATGGCCGCAGTTGGTGTACGGATTCACCGTAACAGTCTGTCCCACAGTCAGTCCCGACGGCACATCGCTGCCAATTTCGACAACGGTTGCGCCTATCTCGTGGCCAGGAATGCGCGGAAATTTCACCATCAGGTTTCCGCCGCGATAGGTGTTCAAATCGGACCCGCAAAAGCCCACATAATCAAGCTTTAACAGCACCTCGCCGCTCTTTGCGGTCGGCTTTTCAACTTCGACAAGCCCCACATTCAGGGGCGATTGAATTTCAATTGCTTTCATATAATTGTAAATTATTCAGACATATTTTTAATGTATGGCAGGTCGGGCAGATTCTTGAATCCGTAGAACCGCACGGCGTTTCCGCCAAGGAACGCGGCTTTTTCTTCAGCTGTCAACTCATTGGTTTTCAGCGCAAAATCGTACGACATCCGATAGGTTATGGCGCAGATTGTCCGCGGATAGTCGCTGCCCCACATCAGTTTGTCGATACCGACCAAATCGGCCGCCTCGCGGATTGCCCGCGCCGCCGACGGAAACGGATAGAACTCGCTGTTATACAGCCAGGTAATGCCGCCCGACTCAAAGAAAACATTGGTGTTCCGAGCCAAAAGAATCTGATTTTTCCAGTTCGCGGTGGTCGCCATTCCAAAATGCCCAATGGCGATTTTCAGATTCGGACATTCGGTTATAATATTTTGGAAATCAGCTATTTGCTTTTCGTTATCGGCCAAGCACATCGAGAGAATCATTCCTTCGCGTTCCATAAACTTGAACGTTGGCAGAAGGCTTTCCAACGGACGGCTCACGCGGTGGCCAGGAATGGCAATCGCCTTAAAACCAGCATTATGCAACCGCTCGACATCGGCTAAAATTGCGTCGGACGGAAGGTTATGTTCGGCTTCCTTCGATTCCAGACCAAGCCGCGGCATTCCGCAAACAAAGAAACGGTCGGGGTATTTTTGCGCCACTTCGGCAAGGTAATCGTTTTGGCAACCATCGATAACTTCCTGAACCACAACGGCTGCGCCCACTTGCGCATAGTCCATATTGGCCAGAAAAACTTCGGCTGTGTTGCGGCCGTCAATCATAAACGGCGGCAGCATTTGGCGTTCCTCGCCGAAAAACATCGAGCGGCCGCGGGTGGTGGTGTAAATGCGCTGCCCGTCAACGGTGGTGTCTTGTTTTTGCCAAAGGTGGCTATGTGCGTCGATAATAACCATAATATTTAATATCAAAGAGTTACACCAGTTTTAAATATTGCCATTTCTCGATAACCGTTGCGTTCGTTGTTCGTCGGTGCGCCTTCAATCACGCTTGTTACAAAGTCGATAAAGCGTTGCAAAACCGACTCAATTGGCTCATTTTCAGCAATTACGCCAGCGTTGAAATCAATCCAGTTTGGTTTGTTGGCGAACAACGGCGTGTTGGTCGAGATTTTCAAAGTTGGCACAAAAGTGCCGAATGGTGTGCCGCGGCCAGTGGTGAAAAGTACTAATTGACAGCCACTTGCGGCCAAAGCGGTGCTCGCCACAAGGTCGTTGCCAGGGGCGCTCAAAAGGTTCAGTCCGTGGCGCTCGATTCGGTCGGCGTATGTAAGTACGTCACGCACAATGCTTTTGCCGCATTTCTGCGTGCAGCCGAGCGATTTTTCTTCAAGCGTCGAAATGCCGCCAGCCTTGTTTCCAGGCGACGGATTCTCGTAAACAGGTTGGTTGTTGGCAATGAAATATTGCTTGAAATTGTTTATCAATGAGACAGTTCGGTCGAAAACATCGCGGCTCTCGCAGCGGTTCATCAGAATGGTTTCGGCGCCGAACATTTCGGGCACTTCGGTCAGAACGGTTGTTCCGCCCTGCGCCACCAGCCAGTCGCTGAACAGGCCGAGCAACGGGTTTGCCGTTATGCCCGACAGCCCGTCGGAACCGCCGCATTTCAAGCCCACGCGCAGTTCCGACATTGGCACGGCCGAACGCTCGTCGTGCGAACAAACGGCGAAAATTTCTCGCAAAAGCCCCAATCCGTACTCAATCTCATCGCCATTAACTTTCTGTGCCTCAAACATTTTTATGCGACTTTCGTCGAAATCGCCGAGCATCGGGCGGAAAGCCGACATTTGGTTGTTCTCGCAGCCCAAACCAACCACCAGAACGCCGCCAGCGTTAGGGTGCAGCACCATATCGCGCAGCACTTTGCGCGTGTTTTCGTGGTCGTCGCCGAGTTGCGAACAGCCGTAATTATGTGGAAATGCGACAATTGCGTCAACGCTACCCATCCGTCCAGCCACTTCGACCGAGAAACGTTCGGCAAGTTTTTGTGCGATTCCGTTGGCGCAACCCACCGTCGGGATTATCCAAATCTGATTGCGGACGCCCACCAACCCCGATTTGCGGCGAAAGCCACGGAATGAGCACTTTACAGGCGGTTCGGGCAGTTCCTCCAACTTTGGCGTGTAGGTGTAATCTGATACGCCTTCAAGATTGGTTTTCAAAATGTTATGGTCGATATGGCGGCCAGCCTCAACGGCGCGCGTCACGTGGCCGATTGGGAAACCATATTTTATAACGTTTTCTCCTTGAACGAGATTCGTGAGCGCAAACTTATGCCCCGCAGGAATGTCGTCGGCCAGACGAATGCCGCCACAAAGGTCAATGGTGGTTCCAGCGGCCAGCGGCTGCAGCGCAACTGCCACATTATCAGCCTCGTTGATTCGGATATATTGTGCCATCGCAATTACAATATCGATTTAACAGCCTCGCGCATTCCCGACTTTTGAATTAGCTCTAAATAGTTGGTTAGCAAATCAGTAAGTCCAGGAATTTGGTTCAAATCCTCGCCCCAAATCAAATCTTTCGCGCCAAGCACGCCTTTGGCAACTTCGGCACAACTACCTGTTGTCCAGAGTGTTTTGAGCAAATCCATTATTTCGGGGGCATCGTTCACAACAATCTCGTCGGTGCCGCGTCGACCGCCTTTGTAATAGGTGCAAATGGCCGCCAAGCCAAGCACCAAGCCCTTTGGCAGTTGCCCTTTGCGTTCCAGATAGATTTTCAGGCCAGGCAGGTCGCGAGTCTTGAATTTCGGGAACGAGTTGAGCATAATGCTTGTAACAAAGTGTTTTACAAACGGATTGTTGAAGCGGTCCTTCACGTCGAGCGCAAAGCGGCGCAACTCGTCTTCGGGCAGATTGAGCGTCGGCAGAAGTTCGTCAAACATCACACGGTCAACAAATTGGCCAATCAGCTCGTCGGTGCAGCACTCGCGCACGGTGTTCAGCCCCGAAAGGTAGCCAACGGGCGACAGAACAGTGTGCGGGCCGTTCAAGAGCGTCACTTTGCGCTCGTGGTACGGCGCCTCCGACGGCACAAACATCACGCGCAGCCCAGCTTTGTCGGCAGAAAACTCTTCGGAAAGCGTGGCGGGCGCCTCAATCACCCAAAGGTGGAAAATCTCGCCAACAACTAATTGTTTATCATCGTAGCCGATACGCTCAAGTATCTGATTTGCAGTGTCTTTCGGATAGCCAGGCACAATGCGGTCAACCAGCGTGCAGTAAACGGGGCACGCCTCGTTGAACCAATTTTTGAAATCGTCGCCAAGGTTCCAATGGTCGATATATTGCAGAATGCACTCTTTTAAATGCTTGCCATTGTGGAAGATAAGCTCACAAGGCAGAATAATGAAGCCCTTCGAGACATCGCCTTTGAAAAACTCGAAACGGTGATAGAGCAACTGCACAAGTTTTCCAGGATACGAGAGCGCGGGGCGGTCGGTGAACTTGCACGCGGGGTCGAAGGCAATGCCAGCCTCGGTGGTGTTCGAGATTATGAACCGCATCGCGGGCTGTTCGGCCAATTTCAGGTAGGCATCGAAATCGGTATAAGGGTCCACGCCGCGGCTCACAACGTCAATCAAATCAATGCTATCGACTTGCTTGCCGCCGTCAAGTCCTTGAAGATTAAGGTGATAAAGGCCGTCTTGCTCGTTCAGCATCCGCACCTTGCCGCCCGCCCGTGGCTGCACCACCACCACCGACGCATCGAAATTGGTCTTTTGGTTGGTCTTCCAAATAATCCAATCCGCGAAAGCGCGCAGAAAATTGCCCTCGCCAAACTGAATCACCTTTTCGGTGTAGGTTTTGGCCTTGACTGTCTTTCTATTAAGTTGCTCCATTTCGTTTCCCGATAAAGTGTTTATCAAAATTACACAAATATCGCTAACGGAAACTGATTTGAAAAGTATTTTGTACTTTTTATTTTGACAAGCCGATAAAATTGACAATCATCAGCATTAACTTTAACAAAATGAAAGATTTAACCAGCAATCATTACTCTCGCCCCATTATGGCAGCAACCGAGCGGACAAGCTCAACCGAGGCTTCAATCTCCTCCTTGCGGATAGCCACGCTTTCGATATTAAATCCGACAGGGATTGACTTGTCTTTGCAGAAAGTGTAGATGGTGTTTGCCGTGCTGCGACACGATTCGACCGACTTTGAGAGGATATCGGCGGTGTGTTTCAATTCGTTAGCCAGCCAATGCGGAACATCGATGCCGAGCCAGTTCAAAAACTCAAGCGATTTGATTGAGCCACAAGGCGTTAGCGTGAAGATTACAGGCACCATCGGACGGTTTTGTTCCTTGGCCGCATAATAGTAATCTGACAGGAAATCGAGGCTGTGATTGACGCTATAGACGCACTGCGACACAAAAAAACGGCAGCCGCTGTCAATCTTGCTGAACAGCCGAAGATGCTCGTCGCCTTTAACCGAGTGACGCTCCGGAATGACAACGCCACCCACAACCATATCGGTATTACTCTCATTCTTAATACGATAGGCATCGCGGAGCGACATATTGACATGCTGATTGACCGAAGGCGAACCGACAAAAACCGAGATGTCGTTGTCGGCTTTAGCCACCCAATCGGCGAATTCCGACGGCTGATATTTGCCGACACTCTTATAGATGATTTTCGGTATATCTAACTGCGACAGATAGTTACGGCTATAGACATCGGGCGGCAGCGTCTGTATGAACGGGAACGGACGGGGCTGGCTGTTGCGCGCCGACTCATCTTGCAAGTCATACAAAATGAGCGCATCGACATTCAGACGGCTAATACGAGCCATCTGTTTGCCGGCTATCTCGCGCACGCGCTCCACGTCGGTGAGAAGTTTGGGCGGAGTGATGCCGTAGAAGAGGAAATCGCTCTCCGCGCCGAGTAGCCGCTCTCGTAACGTTGTTGCCATATAGCTGTTTTTCGATGTTTCAAATTGCATAAGAAAAGCCACCCGCAAAACCGAATGGCCTTTACCCTATTTTCGTTCTCTCAATTAAAACGGAAGGTCATCGACCGGAGCGTTTGTCTGGCTGCCGGCGGCCGGTTCCGACACTTGTGATGCCGGCTGTTGCGGTGCGGTCTGATATGACTGCGGTGCGGCGGCCTGTGGCTGTTGCGCTGCGGTTTGTGTTGTCGGTTGTGTATCGGCTACAGCCTCGATGCGCCAAGCCGAGAGTGTATTGAAAACGCGCTCGGTACCATCGTTGCCCTGCCAGCGGCGGCCACGGATATCGAACTGCACCTTAACTGTCTGACCGACAGAGAAATTGTCAAGCAAAGCGCAATTGTTGTTGGTGGTCTGCAGCAATATATGGTCGTTCCACTGCGAATTGTTCTGATTCTCAACCTCAAGCACAAATTCGCGAACTGAGAATGTAGCCGTGCGCTGTGTCAGCTGACGGATTTCCTCGATTTTTCCTATTAATTCCATATCAAAAATTTTAATTTTCCTATTCTCTTTCCTAACCGACAACCTCGCCGGCCTAAAAACAGCCAAATGTAAAAAATCTATTCGACAGGCAACGATTGTCGGGGATTGCTAACGCACAATTTTTCAACATTGGGTTTATTGAGTGGTTCAACAAACACTTCGGTTTTCCCGTCGATAATACAAAAGGCCGTCCTTAACAGACACCCCCTTTATCAACTCATTGAACACCAATAAATTACCCTTTATCCCAAAAATCAGCATTGCTTATGCCGAACTCCTGCGGGTGGAAAACCGGTTCGCGGCCTTCTTCCTTCTGCCGTTCGTAATCGTTGAGCGCGCGCAACGCCTGCGACGACAGCAGCAGTATGGCAAGAATATTTATCCAGGCCATTAGTCCCACACCGATATCGCCCAACGTCCACACCGAGCCGCTTCCCGACAAAGAACCCGCAAACACCGTCAGAACAGTGACGCCGCGCAGTATCCAGATAATCGCACGCTCGCCTTTGTCGCTGGTGCGTTCATCTTCCGAAATTTCGTGGCTCTTTCTGCGGCGACGCCAACGGCTGAACAGATAGACAAGGTTGGTTTCGGCGTAATAGTAATAGGCCATAATGGTTGTAAAGACAAAAAAGAAGAGCGCCACCGACACAATTATGTCGCCCGCCTGCGGCCCGACAACGGTGCCCAAAGCCGATGATGTGTAAAACACACCAGGCTCGCCAGCGGGGGCATTGGAATTTTGTTGAAGATAGGTTACGATAGTTTCGCCTGTGGGCGCAGTCTGCACACTGTCGATGATGTTGTAGGTTTTGCACGCCAAAATCATCAATGCCGTGGCGGTGCAGACAAGCAGCGTATCGATATAAACCGAAAACGCCTGCACAAGTCCTTGTTTGACAGGGTGATTCACCGTTGCGGCCGCAGCAATTATCGGCCCTGTGCCTTGTCCCGCCTCGTTGCTGAAAATTCCACGTTTCACCCCCATTGCTATTGTTGTGCCCAAAATGGCGCCGCCAACCTGATCAATGCCCACAGCGCCTCGCAACATCTGAAGAAACATATCGGGGACAACATCGTAATTGACAGCGAGAACCACAATGGATAGGACGATATAAATGAAAGCCATAAACGGCGCGACTATCTGCGCCACTTGGGCAATCCGCTTCACGCCGCCAATAATGACCAACGCTATCAGCAGAGCCACCACAGCTCCTATCATCCACGGCTCGATGCCAAACGTGCGCGCGCAGGAAATGGCGACACCATTGCACTGAAGCGGCGGCAGACACACTCCGCAAGCCAATGCCGTGAACACCGCGAACAGACAGGCGAAAAACGTGCTGTGCAGCCCCTTTTCGATATAATACGCAGGACCGCCGCGGAACTGTCCGTTGTGTTTCTCCTTATAGATTTGCGCCAGTGTGGCCTCGGCAAAGGCCGTGCCCGCGCCGAAAAAGGCGATAATCCACATCCAGACAATGGCTCCAGGGCCGCCAAACCCGATGGCCGTGGCAACGCCGACAATATTGCCCGTTCCCACACGCCCCGACAACGCCAACGCGAACGCCTGAAACGAAGAAATGCCCACCCTCTTCTTGCCATTGTTGGCTGCGCCGAAAAGCAGACGGAACATTTCGCCAAACCGCCGCACCTGCACAAAGCGTGTGCGCAAACTGAAATAGAGCCCAGCGGCCAGACATAAAACCACCAGCGCAGGACACCAAACCAAACCATTTATAAAAGATACCGCAGAAGCGAACCACTCACATATATGGTAGAAAAAACTGCTCAAAACGCAACCTAATTTTCAGATTCTACACTATGTGTGTCAACCAAACTCATTGTTAAACACACACTTACATTCAAAATTTCGCGGCGCAAGATAGTTTTTTCTGTTTTTCGGCGGAACTTTTTAACTATTGATTTTTGGCAGAATTTTCGCTTAAAACAAAATTTTGATTAGGCAGTATGCGGGAATTGGCGGGGATGGGGATATTAGAAGGGAACGAGCGGTGACGGTGGTTAGAAGGGTTGTTGGACGTTAAGAGTGGTGTGTCGAAAAGTCCGACATACTGAATTTCAATCCTTTTCCTACAAGATATACCCCTCCTGGTCATACCCACGATGATACTTGTGAATACAAGCCAGCAAATTAGCAATGCGAATATCCTCGGCTTTCATTTTGGCATATTGGGGAAGTTGAACGTTATAGCGTTCAGCATTACCATTAGCAATACGAGTTTCATAGTCTGCTGGTATTAAAAATGACGCACGCTCACCCAAATGACGATAAAACTCATTTTGATATATGGCAACACCAGCCAAATCAAGGTCTCCAAAATGAATATATTGGTTGGAAATTGACTTGAGCCAACGTTGCAAATCTCCATTTTGTGGATATCGCGAGACAAAAAGCAGTTTTTTACCATTACCAACCTGTTCATCAAGCAAATACAACTGATGTTTTATTTGTCGAAAATTCTCTGCATTTTCTATTCCAACGACAACGACATCATTGGGTATTGAGAACGACTGATAATCAGTGATAAAAATATAACTTCCATCGTCAGGGAAGATTGTAATGGGTTGCCCGTTAAGCAACGCATTAATTGGTTGACAACTATTTACAAGAAAGCCTGTGAATGTTCGGTGTTGAACATATTTTGAATCACCTGTGATATTCACTTGCAATGCTCTATCAGTATCTTCCTGACACAAAACATCATACACTGCTTCTAAATCACGAATATCAAATTTGCTTTCCAAATAGTGATGAAATAACTGTTTGCTTGCTACTCTAAAACTTTTACGGCTACCGTGCGTTTCAGCGACCACTACACCATCAATTCTCATTTGTTCAAACCAATCGCCTTTCAAACTTCTTGCGGGCAATGATTCTCCATTAGCCAACCTAATCAATTTCTCTATTAATGCAGCAGTCTTTTTCATCTGATAGTCAGCAGTGTTTTTACAACCGTGTTATTTTTCTCGTCTTTGCAGAGCGAGTATGTGTATTTATATGCTTGAGCATTATAAGTGGTTGGCGAACTGTTAATTAAATATATGTTTCGCACGTTCGCAAATTTCAATATGCCTTCCACATTGTCAGGATGTAATTTTCCAATCTCGTCCATCATACAATGCAGTTTGAAATCACCGAATTTGCGGGATATTTTTTTCTTGAAAACATTAATTAGCATAATGTTAACCATTGCTTTTACTAAAATATCAGTTCCATCAGAACCCACATTCGACAACTTCTCAACCCATTTGGTATCATTGTCATTTTCAATAACTTTAAATTCAAGTTTGAATGTATCTGATAGTGTTATGTTTTCTCTTTTCTGTTCCGCATCCATCAACTCAATCAGCGTCATTAACAAATTCACTGCTTTCTCGTTTGTACGTGCCAATGTGTCTTCTGTCGAGAAAAGGTTCAATTCGCCAATATCAAAATTATGCTCATCATCAAATTGCTTAATATTCAGCAGTTGTTGCATCAAACGGTCGTTGCTTTCCACATCTCGCAGTTTAATGTCTTTTATGACGCCAGCAAAATTGTTGGCACTGAAATCATTGTTAATGTCGTTGATGGTTGCCTTAATGTCGGCAATGTGTTGACTTAAATCACTTACCTCTTTTGCAATTCGCCGAATGATGCTCGCATATTGATTACTTGTACGAACACGATATTCCTCTATTTTCTTGTTACTTAAGAAATCGTTCAAGTCGGCGGCAAATTCCATATAATCAGCATCATCGTTAAAGTCCGTGCGGAAATGGAATGTGTTCTGCGGTGAAAAATTGCTTTTGAAAGTTGTTACCGATTGTTTGAACTCTACCATTTTTTGTTGTTGGGAAATGATTTTATTCTTCAAATCATTCAAAATAATTGACAGAGCAGCCACCGTTTCAACATTTTGAACCGTGGTCAATTCTATCGGGCACGAGGAACTTGTAATAAACGATTCCGTATTCTCTATTGCCAGATTCAACATACTCTGCTCATTTTGTAGTTTACGTAGTTCTTCTTCCAATTTCCCGATTTCAGTTACTAATTTTTGTTTGCGCAGATTGAACTTTTCCTGTAAATCGGCAAGTTTTTGATTTATAAGCCTTTGTTCCTCTTTCTTTGCCTGTTCTTGTAAGAAAAATTCTTTAGTGTCATTTTGCCACGTCACATACTCTGAACGATATTGTTCAATGAATGTCAATTCGTTGGCAACCAATTGTAGTTGTTCGCGAATTGCCGCCAACTGTTTCACATCTACACCAAGTCCCTTCAATTCTGCATCCATTTGGGCTTCAAGTTCCTTTTTCTGCTGTTTTGCAGTCTGTTCTTTTTGTGATATATCCGTTTTTATAGAACTACTATTCGTTTCTTTTTCGGCATCAACTATCTTCTTTTGCGTGTCAAACTCTTTCCGCAGAGTGTCTAATTCCGATAGTCTTTTAGTCTCAAAATCTTGTTTTTGTTTACGAATCGCTTCTAACTCCGCTTCTATTTTGCCCAACTGGTTATGGATTTCTTCCAATTCCTTGTCGCGAAAATCACGTAGTTTTTCTTCATACGAATTGAGTTTCTTCGTTGCGTTTTCAATGCGAACAGGAATCTGGTTGCATTCCGCATCAATGTTCGTTTTCTCCATTCGCAACGTCTTTAATTGGGCAGCTGGTTTGCGTGTCAATTCTGCAATATCCGTTTCTAATTGTTGGCGTCGGCCAGCAATTTTATTTTTCAGATTAGAAACATTTTGCTCAAGTTCTAACTTTTCCTTTTGAATTTCTTCTGGCGTTCTAATGTTTTTCTCGATATTCTCAACATCTATTTTAACGCCATATATTGAATTTGAATCGGTTACGAGTTGTGGATTCAATGTTGTATTATATAGCACAGTTTCTTCATCGAGAATTTTCCCTATGTTTTGCTCCCATTTGGCAACATTCGTTCCCAACCATTCTATCAGAGAACCTTTTTGTTTACCAATCAATTCATCGCATTTCTGTATTTTAGCATTGGTTGTAGAAATTTCGTTTTCAATCAATTGAATGTCTTTTTCACACTTGTTTTCTAAATCTTTGCGTGCAAGTTCGGTTTCGTGCGTTATTCGGTCAATTTCTTTCTGTTTTTGTGCCGATTCTCGTTCTTTTACACTTTTCAAATCTTTAAAATCCTGAATACTTTTCGCCAACTCATCCATTTCATTCTTGTATGGATTCATTTGCCGCACACTCTGTTCCTTTAACTTCAAATCATTCTTTTCTTGCGTTGCTTGATTGAATTTTTCTTGGTTGTCATTGAATTTTAAGCGATATGATTCGTTAATATTTTCTTGTTTTTTTGACAGTTCTTCTCGTATATGGGCAATAGCCCCCGTTGCGGTTCGTTCTATGTCGTTCAATTGTTGCTGCGCTTGCAGGTTATATTCACGCAACTGATTATCAACATCTTTTTGTAATTCATCATACTTCGCTTTTACATCACGATTCTTATCGGTGATTGTTGATTCTTGATGTTTCAAACTTTCTTCACGGATTTTCAGTTCACCCTCTTTGCTTATTTTCTCCGCAATGTTTTCAATTCCAATTTCACCGTAATGCTGACGTTTTGCTTTTACTTGTTTCAGAAAGTTGTCAATAACAGCTTCACGGCCATTCAGTGTGTCACGCTCACGGGTAAACTTGTCATTTTCTTCATTTAGCAATCGTCTCTGCCTTGATAATTTTTGTGAACATTCGGATTCTTTTTGTGCCAAAATAGGCATTCGTTCCTTGTCACGTTGCAGAGCAAAACTCAACTTTCCACAAAGCTCCGTTATCTCCTTTCGTGTGTATTCAAACAAAGAATATTTCGAAATCACATTCTCGGCATCCGACTGCACCTTAATCTTGCCATTTTTCTCGCGCTTATACCATTTCCAAATATCATCGTACTGCTGTCTGAAATTTTTAACGTGCTCGCGGTAAAAATTCAGGTCGATACTATCGTTGGCAAAATCCATCGAGTCTATGATGGTATCTTTTATCACGCGAGATTCCAAACTCTGATTCAAAAATATATTTTGTATCGTACGTGGAACATTTTGGTATTTAGCACTTTCAAGAATATTAAAACGTCTTAAACTCTTATCAACATTTTGCAGATTGCCGTAAATTATATCACGAAACTCTTCATAACTGCGGATAATGTTACTTTTGAAAATACGAGTGCCAATACGTTCACTAATTCGCCCCCACTCGTACAAAACGTTGCCATCATCTTCAATAAAGAATTTCTTATCATACTGACAATCAACTATTCGAAATGCGGTGCGACCAGCCGACATAAAAGTCATTACAAAGAATGTCCCCGTTTCTCGGCACACCTCGTAAATGATATATGAATTTTGTTTGGGCAAATAAAATTCATCGTAACTTTTCTGTCCTGCTTGAATTTTAATGCCCAACTTGCTCTTATCAACATTGTAAAAGAACAAGATTGCACGCAACAAAGTCGATTTTCCCACGCCTTGTGTACCAATAAAATGCACATTACCGTCAAGTTTGATTTCGGCATAAGGAACGTGAGCGCTATTGATGAACACGATTTTATTCAGGTATCTCATCTTTCACCTCCTCGTCAATGTTTATCGTCATAATAATCTGTTCAATATAATGGAAAGCCGATGTGACTTGATACATTCCTTCTTGTTCGTTGATTTGCTCCGCAAAAACCATATTTACCAATGCATTCGCCAAAGCCTCAATCTTATCGCGATTCGATTGCTTGTCAGGGAATAACCGGCTCAATTTCTCCTTCATTTCAAGGTCTGACGAAAGCCTAATTTCAATTTGCGCCAAATTGAATTGCGTTCCAGCATCGAAGGATGTGTCAAATGTTTTTAGAAAATCAAGATAATCTATCCACGGGAAAAGAGATTGTAACTTATTCTCTGTAATCACTTTCGCATCTTTTCGACTAAAATAATAGAAGCCTTCGCCCACTGACAATTGAAAATCAATCTGCTTGAAGTATTCCTCATATTCTTGTTGATTTTCCTCAATATCGTTGTAAATGGCACGTGTTTCGGCATCGATACTATTGCTCGAAATAAACTGCCCGCGACAGTGACGCTGAAAAACTTCGGTGGTATATTTCATTTTGGATAAATTATCGGATATTCAATACTATCGTTAATAATCTTTGTATCAGTCAGATATTGCAAATTCTCATTGTATTGCGAAGCAAGTTGTAGAAAGAGGACCAACCTTTGCTCTTGGCTTGTTTCATTTTCAAACTGATAGTTCCAGATATAGTAAAACAGGTCGGCACTCTGTGCCAAGAAACCATTTATTATCTCTTGATGGTTAAATACTCGTATAACATCTTGTGTTTCTTCTAAATATCGAGCATCAATTTGTTCGGCAAGCCGCGATTTTACTGTGGTTTTCTTTTTTAGACGCTGTCGAATATTATTGAGTATTTCAAGAGCATTGTCGTCATTTCGCAGAAAATCAAGCGAAACACGTGTGACATATCGCGGTTGCGGTTCCATCCAAACATCGTTAGTTGCCGACAAAACATCTTTTACATTACTGTTTGCCTCCAGCATAAACTGGTCTTTCATATACTTCAGTTGACGGACTTTTTTCACCACACGACTTTGGTACTCAATACGATTTAGATAATCGATGATTTGGGCAGATATGGCAATCAAACCGTGAGCTGACTCTCGCAATCCATCACGAACCTCGGCGATAGTTTGTTTCAGTCCGATATCCATTGCTGTTGAAAAGAAAATGGGTTGCCCTTCGATTATTTGTTCAGTTTGACGGATAAGTTCTTGAATATGTTTAGATTTCCCGTCAAAATCTTTCAAACGCAATTCTTTGATTTTAAAATTCGGCTCCTGCTTATATGTGTCATCAACATTGCGCTTCAAATCAACAACATTGCGTCGTGTTGTATTTTCTATACTTTTAAATGTATGTCGTATCTCTTTCAAAAACTGTAACTTGCGATTGCTCTCTGCAACCAAATATGAATCTATGCTTAATTTCAACTTTTTAACATACATCTGAACCGAGGCAATATTAATCTCCTCATTAACTACCAAAACATCTTCAAAGAAACGTTGATACGTATCGTCAAGTTCTAAAGAATCACCAGTTTGAGCAATAACTCCAAAATTGATAAGTGGATTCAACTTGTTCTCATCGCCGTCTAATGTTTCAAGTGCGTCATCATATTTTATGGCAATAGTTTTCCTTTTCAAAAACATATCATTCAACAACTTGGCTCCAACATTGAGCCAACGAGTCAATTCTTTTATGGATTTGAAAGTAGCCATATTGATTATAAAATAGTGCCGTTATTATTGCTAATTTCCTTATACAACGCCAGTCCCTTTACCGTCAGCAAATACTTCTGGCGGGGATGGCGGGGCTTGTCCGGATAAAGCAGACGGACATAACCTTCTGCTATTGCGGGTGATAGATAAAGGTTTAAAAAGTTATCTCTGCCTTTAAGGTTTAAACCGTCCATCATCTTTTTTACAGACAACTGACGGTCACCAATAACTTTAATAATCTCAACAATATTATAATTATCCGTACGCAGCTTGTCCTGTGCTTGTCCTGTGCTTGTCCTGTGCTTGTCGGGTGACTGTTCGCTTTCCGGCATCTTCCATTCTTCGGGCGGGTTAATTATCATATAACGATTCTTCAATATGTTGTTCTCACCTAACAGCAAATTGCGGAAGAAACGCACAAGAAATATCGGTTCGTAACTTATTCCTTTTGCAAGATTGCGATAATTGGCACGTACCAAGGCATTACGGAAATACCAAGAATGCTGTTCAAACAATTCGTTATTAACCTTAAAACCTTGCGAACGAAGATATTTTATTGTAAAGACAGCCGTTGTTCGAGTGTTGCCTTCCCGAAACGGATGAATCTGCCATAAACCCGCAACAAACTTGGCAAGATGCTCCACCATCTGTCCTTTATCCAGTGATGAATAGTCAAACTGACGCTCTTGCTCCAAGTCATATTCTACCGCCATACGCAAGTCCTGCCAACGTCCGTAAAGCACCGATTCGCCACGTAGTACCCACTCTTTTTTGGTGATGTCATAATCGCGGAAGCGCCCAGCGTGTTTGAACACACCGTCGAAAATGGCTCTATGTATGGCTGCGAATCCTGCCACACTATAGGTGAAAGCATCTGTTTGAAGCAATTTCGAAATGTTGCCGGATACTCTGTCGGCCTCCTCCTTGTCGCCATCATCTTCGTCGTGAGTGGTTTTGGTGATATAATACTGTTTCACCATTTCACGGGCTTCGTCAATGGTGATTTCACCTTCGATGTTACGGCGTGCTGTTTCTTGCAGATACTCCGATGTCTTCAACCCATCAACCGCCTGCAAGCCAATAGCCACACGCCAAGCCTCGGCACGTTCCCGCTGTGCTGGCTCGCCTTGGCGTATATATTCATCAAAATTCAAATACCCGTCGGCCATAACTTGTTGTTCGCTTCAATACACATCAAATTTACTCATTTTTCGGCAAAAAGCATAAGGTTTTCGCGAGAATTAATCGCTGTGCGATAGGTTTTTCAACGCCTTAATCCTTAAAATACTGACCAACAAAAAAAAGGCCACCCAAATCGGGTAGCCTATTTTTTTTGTAAATCATTGATTATCAACAACTTACTTGACTTCTTCAAAATCCACGTCCGTGACTTCCGAGTCTCCGTTCTTGCCACCATTGTTAGCCTGCTGTTGTTGGCCAGCGTTTGGTTGGGCCTGTTGGGCTTGAGCCTGCGCGTTGTACATATCCTGCGAAGCGGCTTGGAAGGCGGCGTTCACCTCGTTCATTGCGGCGTCGATGGCGGCAATGTCTTGAGCCTTGTGAGCGTCTTTCAGTTTGTTCAGTGCGCCCTCGATGGCTGCTTTCTTGTCGCCAGGCAGCTTGTCGCCGTACTCTTTCAGGTTCTTCTCCGTTTGGAAAATCATTGAGTCGGCTTGGTTAATCTTGTCGATGCGCTCTTTCTCCTTCTTGTCGGCTTCGGCGTTGGCCTCGGCTTCGGCTTTCATACGTTTGATTTCGTCGTCCGACAGACCACTCGATGCCTCGATGCGGATTTTCTGCTCCTTGCCAGTGGCCTTGTCTTTGGCCGAAACGTTCAAGATGCCGTTGGCGTCGATATCGAATGTAACCTCAATCTGCGGCACGCCACGCGGTGCGGGCATAATGCCGTCCAGGTGGAAGCGGCCGATGGTCTTGTTGTCTTTGGCCATTGAGCGCTCGCCTTGCAGCACGTGAATCTCAACCGAAGGTTGGTTGTCGACAGCCGTTGTGAACACTTCCGATTTCTTTGTCGGGATGGTGGTGTTGGCCTCGATAAGTTTGGTCATAACGCCGCCCATTGTCTCGATGCCGAGCGAAAGCGGGGTAACGTCGAGCAACAGCACGTCTTTCACGTCGCCAGTCAGCACGCCGCCTTGGATGGCTGCGCCGATGGCAACAACCTCGTCGGGGTTCACGCCCTTCGAAGGTGCCTTGCCGAAGAATTTCTCAACAGCTTGTTGGATGGCAGGAATACGAGTCGAGCCGCCCACCAAAATAACCTCGTTGATATCGTTAACTGTCAAACCAGCGTTTTGCAGAGCCGATTTGCAAGGTGCGATTGTACGTTGGATAAGGTCGTCAATCAACTGCTCGAATTTTGCACGTGTCAGAGTGCGAACCAAGTGACGTGGAACGCCGTCGACAGGCATAATGTAAGGCAGGTTGATTTCGGTCGAAGTGGTATTCGAAAGTTCGATTTTTGCCTTTTCGGCAGCCTCTTTCAGACGTTGAAGCGCCATTGGGTCTTTGCTCAAGTCAACACCGCCGTTCTCGTCTTTGAACTCTTGAACCAGCCACTCGATGATACGATGGTCGAAGTCGTCGCCGCCAAGGTGGGTATCACCGTCGGTCGATTTAACCTCGAACACGCCATCGCCAAGTTCAAGCACCGACACGTCGTGGGTACCGCCACCGCAGTCGAACACAACAATCTTCATATCCTTGTTGGTCTTGTCAAGGCCGTAGGCAAGGGCAGCCGCGGTAGGCTCGTTCACAATACGGCGGACGTTCAAGCCTGCAATCTCGCCAGCCTCTTTAGTAGCCTGACGCTGCGAGTCGTTGAAGTATGCAGGAACGGTAATCACGGCGTCCGTAACTTCCTGTCCCAGATAGTCTTCGGCGGTTTTCTTCATTTTCTGAAGAATGATGGCCGAAATCTCCTGCGGAGTGTACAAACGTCCGTCGATGTCGACACGCGGGGTGTTGTTGTCACCGCGCACAACCTTGTAAGGCACACGGCTAATCTCGTTCGAAAGGTTGTCGTAGCGTTCGCCCATAAACCTCTTGATAGAGAAGACAGTCTTCTGCGGATTAGTGATAGCCTGACGTTTGGCAGGGTCGCCCACTTTGCGCTCGCCGCCGTCAATAAAGCCGATTACCGAAGGCGTTGTACGTTTGCCTTCGCTGTTCGCGATAACCACCGGTTCGTTGCCTTCCATTACGGCAACGCAAGAGTTGGTAGTTCCTAAATCGATTCCAATTATCTTTCCCATAATATTTAAATTTTAAATTGTTGTTCAATTTTTAAAATTGATTGCCCAGCAACTGACAATCTCTGTGCCAGACGCTTTTTGCCCGATTTCCGGCGGCAGCGTCCGAATTTTTGTCAGTCAGCCGCCCAAATCAGCCTCAACCGTGTCAGTTTTGTATGACAGATTGGCGGAAACCAAGGCGTGAGGGATTGATTAATTGAAGGCGTGAAGTAGTGAAGGCATTAGGCGAAAGGCAAAAGGCATAAGTGTGAAGACAGTCACTGCGGATTGCGTTTTCTGTTTCAGTTATTTTTGTATTTTGCCGCGATTATTGCGTTGCGGTTTTCCGTTTGCAATATCCTGATTTACAGTTATTAAGATAATGTTTAATAAGAATTGTCTTCGTTATTGGAAGGCGGTTCGTTTTTAGAAATGACATATATGAAAAAGTTTTTGCTTGCGCTGGCTATGGTTTCCGCTCTGCCCGCTGTTGCGCAATATTCCGATGATGCAGTCTTTATGACCGTTGGTAATAAGGATGTTACGTGCGGCGAGTTCAAGCGCATCTACACAAAAAACAACCCCAACGCCAAATTCGATTCGGCCTCAATTACAGCATATCTGCCAATGTTTATCGACTACAAACTGAAAGTGGTTGAGGCTGAGGCTCAAAAGTTGGACACCGCGTCGGATTTCAGAAAAGAGTTGCAAGGCTACCGCAGCCAACTTGAAAAACCGTACCTGACCGACGAGAAAGCCGACGAAGCCTTGTATCAAGAGGCTTACAAGCGCCTACAAAGCGATGTGCACGCGGCGCATATATTGATAATGTGCTCGGAAGACGCGGCGCCGACCGATACCGCCAAGGCTTACAAGAAGATACAAGCTCTGTACAAAAGAGCCGCTAAAGGCGAGGATTTCAGCAAACTTGCTCGCGAAAATTCCGAAGACCCGTCGGCAAAACGCAACAATGGCGATTTGGGCTTTTTCACCGCATTCTCAATGATTTACGATTTTGAGGATGTGGCCTACAACACACCTGTAGGCGAAGTTTCGAAACCGTTCCGCACCCGTTTCGGCTACCACATTATAAAGGTTTACGATGTCAGACCGAACCCCGGACAGGTAAAAGTGGCGCACATAATGGTCAAACTTGCCCAGAATGCCGCCGGAGCTGAGGCTCAAGCTGCCGAGGCGAAAATAAAGATGATTGCCGACTCCATTGCCAACGGTGCCGACTGGGTTAAAATGGTAGCCCGCTATTCCGACGACCGCGGCTCGAGCCAGCGTGGCGGCGAACAGCAATGGTTCTCGACCGGCATGATGGTTCCCGAATTTGAGGAAGCATCATTCGCTCTGCAAAATCCGGGCGACATATCGGCACCTATCCGCACGGCCTACGGATGGCACATCATCAAACTGATTGACAAACACGGCATCGCCCCTTACGATGAGTTGCGCGAACAGATAAAACGCAGAGTGTCAGGCGATGTGCGCAGCCGGAAAGGTGCAAAAGCCTTATGCGATCGTCTGAAAAAGGAATACGGCTTCAAGGAGGACAAAGCCGCATACAACGAGATTGCACAGCTTGTCGATTCCACAATTCTGCAAAAGAAATGGAGCGTTGAGAAAGCCGCCGGCCTCAACAAGGTGCTTTTCACTTTTGCCGACTCCATCAAACGCACACAACAGGATTTTGCCAAAAGACTGTCGCAATCGGCTCTTGGAAGCGAACGCAACATGTCGGTTCACCGCCTTGTAACTACCGAATACGAGAATCTGGTGCAGAACGCAATCGTCGGTTTTGAGCGCACCCAGCTTGAACGCAAATACCCCGATTTCCGCTATCTGCTTCAAGAGTATCACGACGGAATTCTGCTCTTTGCACTGACTGACAACGAAGTATGGACAAAAGCCTCGACAGACACCGCCGGCCTTGAGCAATTCTACGAAGCCAACAAACAGAAATACATGTGGGGCGAGCGCGCCGAGATTGCCTCATGCACCTACAACGGCGACGCACTCTCAGACGCCGCTAAGAAAAATGCCGACACCAAACTGGCTGCAGCGCTGAAGGCTGGTGTCAAGAATGCTGATTACGAGGAAAAAGCCAAGGCCGCAATGCGGAAAATCGGTACTGAGCCCGACAGCATCGGCTTGCTTGTCAAAGTGATAAAATTCAGCATTGTTGACGGCCAGGAAACCGACGCCAATGGCAACACCATCGATGTTAAATATTGTGACTTTTACGGAACAAAGATTAACCAGAACGCTTGGGGCAAAAGCAAAACGAAGATTTGCAATATCGACGGGCGTTCATACGTCTTATATTTGGTTAAAAACGTGCCGCCAATGCCAAAAACTCTTGCCGAGTGCCGCGGAGCCGTTGTGTCTGAATATCAGAATGTTTTGGAAAAGAACTGGATAGAAGGCCTGAGAGCAAAATATCCGGTGAAACTGAATAACGACATCTTAAAAACAATGATTGAATGATGCGTCGGATACTGAAAAAAACGGCCG
>JAFZKK010000009.1 GCA_017551905.1 Salinivirgaceae bacterium | reverse complement strand
TGAATCGTTTGACTGGGTTGCACGACAAAGAAACTATCCACAGTTGGTTAAGGCCGGAAGGTTCAAAATCAAAAACGGAATGAGCAACAATCAGTTAATCAACATGTTGCGTGGCGGCGTCCAGGAACCGGTTAAAATCACTATTAATAAGACGCGCTCAATAAAGAAAATAGCCGAAATTATTGGCTCAAAACTTGAGGCCGATGAATTGGATTTATACGATTTACTGACTGACAATCAATATCTTTCGAAGTTTGGCAAGACTCGCGAAACAGCCTTCACGCTGTTCATTTCCGACACCTATTATTTTAATTGGAACACCAGCGCCAAGCAATTTTTGGAGCGTATGTATGCCGAGTCGGTTAAATTTTGGAGCGAAGATGACCGCCAAGTCAAGGCCCAAGCCGTCAAACTCACTCCCGATGAGGTTTACACGCTTGCGTCGATAGTGGAGGAGGAGACTTTGAAAAACGATGAGAAGGCCGATGTGGCTGGCGTTTACTTGAACCGCATGCGCATCGGAATGCCGCTGCAGGCCGACCCGACGGTCAAATTTGCTGTCGGCGATTTTGAAATAAAGCGTATTCTCAACAAGCACCTGACGGTCGACAGTCCGTATAACACCTACAAACACAAAGGGTTACCGCCGGGACCAATCTGCATTCCGTCGAAATCGTCAATCGATGCGGTACTTAACTGTAACAAACACAAGTATTTGTATTTCTGCGCCAAAGACGATTTTTCAGGTTATCACGCTTTTGCCCGCAACTTGATAGAGCATAATGTAAATGCCGAAAAATACCGTAAGGCGTTGAATAAGAATAGAATATACAAGTAGTAGCCTATTTGTCGGTGTCGGTGTTTTCCTCCGGACTTTTCATCACCTTGTTAATCATATTCAGCAAATTCGACATGTTGAGCGGCTTCGACATCACATCGGCGCAACCGGCTTTCTCTGCAATAGAGCGCGTCTCGTTGGTGTTTGTATTGGCTGTCAGGGCGATAATCGGCGTTTCCGTAAGATTGCTGATGCTAATTGCTGGCTCAATTCCGTTAATCGACGACAGTTGCATTTCCATTAGAAGCACATCGGCGGTGTTGCCCTTTTTGAAGTAGTCAAGTGCCTCAATATCATTGTTTAACCAAACAATTTCGGCATTGGTGTTGTTCAGTATGTACTCCATGTATTTCCGGTCTTGCTCAATGTCGTCGGCAATGGCTATGCGGCGGCCTTCCCAGTTGAACAGCGATTTTATTTCGTGCAGATTATTAACCGATTCGGGCACTTTCTCGGGCAGCGGGTGCGTGAAATAGAATGTCGAACCTTTGCCAGGCACCGATACCACGCGGATGCTGCCGCCCAGCATCTCAATCAGGCTCTTGCTTATCGGCAGGCCAAGTCCGGTGCCGGTGTATTCTCTTGTCGATGTTCGGTTTATCTTGCAGAAATTCTGGAAGATAACATGCATCGATTCTTCGGGTATGCCGATGCCGGTGTCTTGAACATAAAACTCGATAGTGTTCTCCCAAGCGTTGCTTACGCCGAATTTTATTGTGCCGGCGTCGGTGAATTGTATTGCGTTGTCAATCAGATTGATACAAATCTGTCGGAATCTGAATATATCGGTTTTAATTGACAGTTGGTTGAATCGCTCGGCAAAATCGAGTTGCAGGCTCAGGTCGCTGTGCTCCTCAAATTTCGGGTGGTGATTGTATGTGGCCATAATGTCGTTCATCAGCGCTTTCAGCTTGCACGTTTCAAGCTTGATGTTCATCTGGCCGGTTTCTATTTTTGATATATCTATTATGTTGTCAACCAACGATATAAGGTCGCGTCCGCTTTTGTCAATCAGGCTGATGAATTCGTCGCGCTCGGTTTCTGTCAGGTCGGGGTCGGCAAGTAGGTCGCTGAAGCCCAGAATTGAGTTGAGCGGTATGCGGATGTCGTGGCTCATGTTGACGAGGAAAGCCGATTTCAGCCTGTCGGCCTCTTGCGCGTGCTCTTTTTCGCGCTTCAGAATCTCTGCCGTTTTGTGCTTGCTGATGTGTCCCGACAACAGTATCGACAAAATATTTATATAGCTGATTTCCAAGTCGTCGGGAATGCGGTCGGCGCATGTTTCGTATATTAGCGAGCCGCAGATTTTGCCGCTGGCCATAAGGGGGAAAACATAAGCGTTTTCGAATCCGAATTGCTTGACTATCAAACTGATGTCATCGGGAAGCTCTGAGTCTTTTTCAGCACGAATCATTCGCTTCTCGTTCAGCGTTTTGCTCCACGACGGGCATTTCAGATGCTCTATGGCGCAGTTTGGCGGCAAGCGTTTCGCACTGCCCGATGTCCATTGGCAAGTCAGGTTGCTCTTCACATTTGCGTCGTCGTCCAAAAATATGAACAGGCGTTTGGGATTCATGTGGTACCCGATTCGTTCAAGAAATCTGACGAAGAAATCGGTGTAAGAGACGGTTGAGTTTTCGATGTCGAGCGATTCTATGAACAACTCGTGCCGTTGCTGGTTGACGTTCATTTGCTCGCGCAGCTTAGCAATCTCACTTTCAAGCTCTTTAATCCGATTGTCGGCTGTCTGCGCGTATTGCTCTATTTGCGCGGCCGCTTCGGGAGCCGTATCCTTCAGCTGATTGACCAGATTGTCGATTTTTATCGAATTTGAATCCATACGATACGCAAAAAATGATTCACCAAAATATAAAAAGCAATTGAATTTCCGAACAACTATTTGTCATAATCTTGTATTTTTGGCGAACATTTAATTCATTAAATAAAAAGTAAAATGAAAATCAGAATCATCGCAATTGCAGCGCTTTTGGGGAGTGCGCAATTGGTTTCGGGTCAAGTTACTGACGGCGAGGCTACGCTTCGCAAACAAAGTTCCGACACAACACAAGGCTGGCGCAAGGGCGGAGTCATCTCACTCAACGCAACGCAGACATCGCTCTCGCACTGGGCATCGGGCGGTCAGAACTCGATAGCTTTCAACGCAACATTGAACCTGTTCGCCAACTATCGCGCAGGCAAAAACACATGGGACAACACCCTCGACCTTGGCTACGGAATGTCGCGCCAGGACAAGGATGGCGATTTCATTAAGAACGATGACCGCATCGATTTCACATCGAAATACGGCTACGAGGCTTACAAATCGTTCTACTATGCGGCTTTGTTCAACTTCAAATCGCAGATGGACAACGGCTACAATTATGTGAACGACACCACTAAAGAGAAGATTTCGGCTTTTCTGGCTCCGGCTTACGTTTTGGGAGCTATCGGTATTGATTATAAGCCAAATAACTACTTCAGCGCGTTCCTGGCTCCGGTAACTTTGAAATATACCATTGTCAACGACCAAGACCTTGCTGATGCTGGTGCTTTTGGTGTCGATGCAGCTGAATATGAGATGGTTGAGGAGAAAGATGAAAATGGAGTTGTGATTAGTACTCATCCGGGAAAAATGATTAAAGCTGGCAAGAAAGCTCGTGGCGAGTTCGGTGGTTACTTGCGTCTGGTTTACAGCAAAAACGATTTTGAGGCTGAATGGCTGAAGAACTTCTCAATAACTTCGAAGGCCGATTTCTTCTCAAATTACGCCAACAATCCGCAGAACATCGATGTCAGCTGGGAGACACAGATTGCGATGAAAGTGAATAAATACATCTCGTTCACCGTTCAGACTCACCTGATTTACGACGACGATATCAAAGTGGCGGTTGAGGAAAACGGCGAGACAAGAATGGTTGGCAGCAAAGTGCAATTTAAGGAGATTGCCGGCGTTGGTATATTGTGCAATTTCTAAAAGATATAATATGAGATTTTTAACATATTGTTTGTTGGCGGTTGCAGTTTTTTGTGGCCGCAACGCCAATGCCGCCGACGGAAAAACTGTTGGCGGTTACAGCATCAAAGTCCATATCGATAATCTGGCCGACAGCACGGTCTATTTGGGCTATTATTATGGTGACAAACAATATGTTAAGGACACAATCAAGCTCGACCGCAAGGCCAATGGTGAGTTCCGTGGCGACAAACCGCTCGACGGAGGCATCTATTTTATATTGGTGCCGGGCAACACCATTTTCGAGTTGATGATTGATAAAGTGCAGACATTCAGCGTTTCGACCAAATACACAGGCGATGCAGCCGATTTGACAAAATTTCTGAAAACCGAAGGCAGCGATGAACAACAAATGTATGTTGACTATCAGCAATTTATGTTTAATCAGAACCAATTGGCAATGGGCTTGCGCAAGCGTCTGCCAAAGGCCAAAGGCAAAGAGAAAACAGCTATAAGCGACAGTCTCGATTTGTTGTTCACGCAAGTGAAAGAGCGCTGGGCCGACATCGACGAGAATCACCACGAATCGTTGCTGGCAGCCGTTTTGCGCATCAACCGTGACATCGACATTCCTGATTTTCCGCGCGATGCCGATGGCAATGTGCTCGATTCGGCCTTCCAATACAAATTCTACAAGAAACATTTCTTCGATAATGTTGATTTTCAGGACGCAAGATTGCTCCGCACACAGTTCTATCAGCCCAAGCTGGTCCGTTATTTCGACAAGATGATTCTTCAGGCTCCAGACACTATCATCAAGGAGAGCCGCGACATAATCGGCCGCACCGAAGGCTGCGACGAGATGTTCCGATTCACGCTTCAGACCATATTTAACAAGTACAATAACAGCAACATAATGGGTATGGACAAGGTGCTTGTCTTCTTTGGCGATAACTATTATCTGAAGGAAGGCAAGACGCCTTGGGTTGATTCGGCTTGGGTTGAAAAATTGCGCGAGAGGGTGGAGGAATTGCGTTACAATCAGGTTGGAAATCAGGCCATTGAGTTGCATCTTTACACTTACGACGACAAGCCGGTGACCATCAGCGGCATCAATGCCGAATACACTGTTTTGTTCTTCTTTGAGCCGTCGTGCGGACACTGCAAAAAGGCCACGCCAAAGATGAAGGCGCTTGCCGACAAGTTTTGGGAACGCGGTGTTGAGGTGATGGGAATCTACACCCAAACCGATAAGGAAGAATGGGGTAAATTTATTGAAAGTCAAGGACTTGAAAACTGGGTAAACGCTTGGGACCCTTACAATCAGTCGGGTTTCCGCTTGTTCTACGATATCCGCAGCACACCGTCAATCTACTTGCTCGACCGTGGCAAAAAAATCATTGCCAAACGCATTGATGTTGAGACACTTGAGAAGGTGCTTGAAGACGAGTACGCACGGAAGGATAAGAAGAAATAACCTGCAAATTGCTGTTACATAGATTTTAAACTAAATCACCGCACAATTATGCGACTGACAAAAATATTATTAGCCGTCATTCTGCCATTGACCGCTGTATGTCAGCAAGTTGACCGCAAAATCACTCTTGACGACCTTTTTAATGGAAAATTCAACGAAAACGGCATTGATGTTATAACCCCAATGAACGACGGGCTGCATTACGCGGTTATCGAAAATGACACCAAAATTGTCAAATACAGTTATGAGACAGGCAAAAAGGTGGCTATACTGGCCTCGGTTGAGCAATTTGGCGACAGCACAATAAACTATTTTACCAACTTCAAATTCGACCGTTCGGAGTCTAAAATCATCTTCTTTTCCGATTGGCAATACATCTATCGCCGCTCATTTACAGCAAAATTCTACGTTTGGGACATTGCCGCGCAACGGCTGACAGCCGTTTCCGATGAGCGCCGTCAACAAGTGGCAACTCTATCGCCCGATGGCACAAAAGTGGCATACGTCAGCGACAATAATTTGTATATCAAAAACTTGGCCGATGGTGCAGAAACGCAGGTAACAACCGACGGACTCAAAAACAGCATTATCAACGGCATTCCCGACTGGGTTTATGAGGAGGAGTTTGAGTACAACACGGCTTATTGCTGGTCGCCCGACAGCCGCAATCTGGCTTGGTGTCGTTTCGACGAGTCAGCTGTGCCAACTTACTCATTTTCAATGTTTGCTGGTCGCGAGCCCGAACACGCCGAAAACAAACTCTACCCGTCGGACTACACCTATAAATACCCGAAAGCTGGCGAGTGCAACTCGGTTGTAACTGTATGGAACTATAATCTTGACAATCAGCAAAAAACACAAATCGATGTCGGCCCGGAAACCGACCAATACATTCCGCGCATAACGTGGAGTCCGGCAGGTAAATTGGTGGTTTACAGGCTGAACCGTCTGCAAAACAACCTTGAGTTGCTCTATGCCGATGCCCAAACCGGCGCAACCGAAAAATTCTACGACGAGACCAACAAATATTACATTGACGAGTCGTATTTCGACTTTCTAACGTTCAATGCCGACGGCTCTAAATTCTTGATTGTGAGCGAGCGTGATGGCTGGAGTCACATTTATCTGCATAAGGCTGACGGCACCTTGCTCAACCAAGTTACCAAAGGCGAGTGGGACGTGACCGATTTTTACGGCTTCGACGAGCCTACCAACACAGTTTTCTACCAAAGCGCCGAGCGTGGTGCGGCAGTGCGTGATGTTTATTCGGTGAAAACTGACGGAACGGACAAAAAACAGATTAGCAAAGATTTAGGTACAAATAATTGCGTTTTTAGCAAAGGCTTCAAATATTATATCAGGGAGTTCTCAAATGCCAAAACGCCAACCATTTACACACTGCATGAGCGCAGTGGCAAACTTATCCGCACACTTGAGGACAACCAAGCGCTTGCCGCCATACTCAAAACCTGGCAGTTCAGCCCAAAGGAGTTTCTGCAATTCACCACGCCCGATGGTATCAGCTTGAATGCGTGGATGGTAAAGCCATACGATTTCAATCCAGCGAAGAAATATCCTGTGCTGATGGTGCAATACAGCGGCCCAAATTCGCAGGAGGTTCTTGATGAGTTTGAGGTTGGTTGGGAGCAAGTTATGGCAGCCAACGGCTATATTGTCTTTTGCTGCGATGGCCGAGGGACAGGTGCGCGTGGCGAAGCTTTTCGTAAGGTAACTTATTTGCAGATAGGTAAATACGAGCTTGCCGACCAATTGAATGCCGCAAATTATTTGAAATTGTTGCCATACATTGATGCCAATCGTGTTGGCATTTGGGGTTGGAGTTTCGGCGGTTTTATGGTGCTCAACTGCCTGACGCAGGGCAACGGCACGTTCAAGGCCGGCATTGCGGTTGCGCCCGTCACCAATTGGCGCTACTACGACAACATTTACACCGAGCGTTTTATGCGCACGCCGCAAGAGAATGCCGCCGGTTACGATGATAACTCGCCAATCACGCACGCGGCTGATTTACAAGGGAATCTGTTGCTCATCCACGGCTCTGCCGACGACAATGTGCATTGGCAAAATTCAGCCGAGATGTGCGAGGCGTTGGTTCAGGCCGGCAAGCAATTCGACTATTTCGTCTACACCAACCGCAACCATAGCATATATGGTGGAAATACACGAATGCATTTGTATAACAAAATGTTACAATTCGTTTTAGAGAAATTGTAAGACTCGTTGGCAGTCAAAAATCGAAAATCAAAAATAAGAGAGATGGATTTGAAACGCATAATAAACCCGTGGCAGTCGATGGCCAAATACAACTGTTTCGGTTGCTCGCCCGACAACCCGTTCGGCCTGCACCTTTGCTTCTACGAGGACGGCGACAACATTGTAACCGAGTGGGAGCCGAGCAATAACTACCAAAGTTGGCTCGACACGCTGCACGGCGGCATTCAGGCAACCTTGCTCGACGAACTTTGCGGTTGGGTTGTGACGCGCAAACTGCAAACCGCCGGCGTAACGTCGAAGATGGAGACGCGCTACCGCCGCCCGGTGCTAATCAGCAAAGGAAAAATCACAATCAGCGGCCACATTCGCGAACAACGACGAAATATTGTAATAATTGATGCGCAAATTGCTGACAGCGAAGGCGTTGTCTGCACCGAGGCCACCTGCACCTATTTCACAATGTCGCGCGAGAAGGCGCAAGCCGAAATGAACTTCCAAGAGTGCAAGTTGGAGGGGGAGTAAATCCTTTTATTTCAGGGATATATTTCGCTCAATATAAGTCTCTAACGAGTCACCTTTCACGTGGCTATCGATGATGAGCCCGTTGCGGTCGACCAAAACGAAATGCGGCCGCGACGAAATCATATATTTGTCGCGCAGGTTCTTTTCCCATTGACCTTTGCAAATCAGTTGCTCGCCAAGCGGATGGTGGTCGCTGATAATCTTCCGCCACACGTCGGGGGCGTTGTCGAGGCAGATGTTCACTAGTTCAAAGCCTTGCTTGCCGAATTTCTCAACAAGCGCGTTCTTCGGAATTGAAGAGATGCAAGCCGAGCAATGTGTGTCCCAAAAGTTGAGCAGCACCAATTTCCCCGCAAAATCCGAAAGCGAAACACTCTTGTCGTCAAGGTTTTTCAGGTAGAAATTGGGCGCTTTGTCACCTGGTTTCAGTGTATTTCGGGTAATCAGGTCGTTATAGATGTTTTTTTGTTCATTTACAATGTAATTCAACGTTGCTGTGTCTTTAACCCGACTTGAATTTGCAGCAAGCAGTTTGTTCAGATATTCGTTTTCTTGTTCGTATTCCGACACGGATTTCGCCCTTCGTAAAAAATTCACAAAAACCGACAACCGCGCAGCCGTATAAAACGACGCAATGTTTTCCGACAGATGCGCTTTTATGGTATCCAAATTGTTTTGCGTGCAATTGAAAAACACGTCCCTGCTTGTTGGTTGGTATATTACAGAATCGAATTTTGGGTCGCGGTACATAAACAGATAGCTCGTATAACTGTCCAACCAATAATACTTGCTTTCTCTGATTGGGTTTTCTTTCCGAAAATTGTCCACATAACCGAAATGACTCGCATAATTTTCTTTAAGTTCAATTTTATTATATAGCAGATTCTCTGTTTGCAAGTCGTAAAACCATTTGGGCAGCAAGCCGGCGGTGTATGCGGAATCCAAAAAATTTTGTTTCGACAAGTACGCTTTATCAATTTTCGCAAAACACGACGCGTCTTCGTCGTAGTCTTCGTATAACCAAGTCGGATTACAAGACAGATGCTCACAAATTGGTTTTGTAAATCCAACGAACCAAATGCTGTCGTTTGCCATATCATAATTTGCTATAAGTGGCTCGTTTTGAACCAAAAACATATTAAATGACAAATTATTGCTTCGACAATAACAAATTGCTTCGGCAGGGTGGTTCAGTTGCAAAGTATATTCTATGGTTGTATCGTGCTCTACACTAAAAATATATTGGTGTTGGCCACCGGGAAATGATTGGTTGTAGAAAAACGCGAACGATTTCGGCGTGTCCACATTCGTAAAGTTGAAAGTCAAATGCGTTTCGCCGTTCAGAGTGAATTTGCATTCGTAATCGGATTGCTTTGCGCAGCCTGCAACCAACAGTGCCATACCAATGGCGAATAGTTGTTTCTTCATAACAGTATGTGTTTTAGTTTATTGATTCGTAAATATATCGATTTCCATTCAATCATTTCCCATTTCGCACAATTCTTTTTTCTTTTTGCACAAACTTCTGTATCTTGTTCAAAGTTCAAAATCGGCGCGCAAGTTTGAAACGTGCTGATATTTAGTGAAATGAATTTTGAATCAAAAACGTAATACTATGAGTAATCCACTATCGAATCTCGAACCCAAGGCGGTTTGGGACTATTTCTACCAACTGACGCAGCAGCCGCGTCCGTCGAAACACGAGGAGAAGGTTCGCAAGTTTCTTCTCGATTTCGCTCAAGGCATTGGTCTTGAGGCTTTTGCCGATGAGATTGGCAACGTGATAATCCGCAAGCCCGCAACGCCGGGGATGGAGAACCGCCGCGGTGTTATTCTGCAAGGCCATATGGATATGGTGCCGCAAGCCAACAGCGATGTGAAGCACGACTGGCTCACCGACCCCGTTCAGCCGCGCGTCGATGGCGAATGGGTGAAAGCCACTGGCACAACTCTGGGCGCCGACAATGGTATGGGTGTGGCAACGGCAATGGCTATTCTTGCTTCGAAAGATGTTGCGCACGGCCCGCTTGAGGCACTTTTCACCGTCGATGAAGAAACGGGAATGACTGGCGCAAACAACATTAAATCAGGCATTTTGAAAGGTGATTTGCTTATCAACTGCGACTACGAGGACGAGGGCGAACTCTGCGTGGGCTGCGCTGGCGGTGTCAACGGCAACTTCACTTTCGATGCCAAGCTGAAAGATGTGCCCGAGCACCACAAAGCGTTCAAATTGAGCGTCACAGGTCTGCGAGGTGGACATTCGGGAATTGATATTAATCTTGGTCGCGGCAATGCCAACAAAATCATTTTCAGATATTTGAACAGCGCAATGGCAAAATTCAACGTCCGCTTGGCCGACATTCAGGGCGGAAGTCTGCGCAACGCCATTCCGCGCGAGGCGTTTGCAACCATTCTCGTGCCCGATTTTTATGCCGACAAGATTGCCGCTGATGTGGCTGAATATGAGAGCGTTGTCAAGAGTGAGCTGAACACCGTCGACCCCGATTTGAAAATCAGCGTTGAGCCGACGGCAATGCCCGCAAAAACCATATCGGACGGCGTTGGCAGCCGTCTGACAAAGGCCGTTTACGCTTGCCCCAACGGTGTGGCTCGTATGAGTGCCGATGTTGAGGGGCTTGTCGAAACATCGTCGAACCTTGCCATTGTGAAACTCGAAGGCGATAAGATTGTGGTTAAGAGTCTGTTACGCTCGTCAGTTGAGTCGGCAAAAGCTGACCTTGCCGAGCAGATGCGCTGTGTGTTTAATATGGCGGAGGCCGAGGCTGAATTCGATGGCGGCTATCCGGGCTGGAAACCGAATATGAAGTCGTCAATCCTTGATGTGATGCGCCGCACATCGTCTAAAATATTCGGTCACGAGGCTGAAATCAAGGCCGTTCACGCTGGCTTGGAATGCGGCATTCTTGGCTCGAAATATCCAAATTGGGATATGGTGGCCTGCGGTCCGCACCTTGTTCACCCGCACTCACCCGACGAAGCTGTCAACATTGCATCGGTTCAGAGGTTCTACAACTGGGTGGTTGAAACATTGAAGAACGTGCCGGAGAAATAGACAAGATAAGCGATATAGAAAAAGCGCAGGAAATCACTGATTTTCTGCGCTTTTTGTTTTTAGTCATTGCTTAATACCGGCTTTTTGGCGCTTTCCACCTTCGATTTCAAGGCGCGCAAAGTGCCGTCTTCCTGAATGGCCATTGTGCGCATAATTTGCTCTTTGTCAAAGCCTTTCTCGACAAGAAGGCGATAGAATGTCTGGCGCGGGTTCAGACGGTCGTAGTCGTCCTCGATTTGGGCTATAAGGCTCAAATCCAATGTTTTGTAATACTCAAGGAATTTCTCGTAGTCTTTTTTGGTCCACTGGCCGCTGTTGCCGTTGTGCACGAAAATGTCGTTGTAGAGTTTGCGGCCCTCGTTGTAGATTTCGGCGTAGCGGCTCTCAATGTCGGCAATCTTGCGTTGCAGACGGGCAATTTCGCGCTCATTTTCAGCCGATTTGTCGGTCATTCGCAGTTCCTCGATTTTGTCGTGCGACTCTTTCAGAATCTGGCGGTTGCGGTCGAGTTCTTGCTCGTGACGGCGGCGCTGGCGCACCAAAATTGTTGATAATAAGGATATTGCCATAACAAACAACAGCACCGCAACAAAAATAATGCGCTGCGTACGGGCGCGGTTGGCCATTTCCTGAATCTCGAAATCGTAGTTTGTGCTGGCCGAATACACGCGGTTACCTTCGGTCACGCTATTCAGAATGGTGTGGTAGGCCGCTATCAGCTCGGTCGCCGCGTTGTCGGCCTCGACAGCCATCTGGTGGCGGTGATAATAATTGTAGAATTCTTCGAGTATGATAAACTTATTTCCCTCACCCGTTAATGTCGTATTATGATAAAAGTCCAAAGCGTCCTGTAGTCGGTTCAGATAGAGATAACTCTTTATTTGTGAGATTTTTACGGCATCGCTCCACGGATTACTTTCGGCAGCTTTCAGTGTGTATTGCAGCGATTTTTCGGGTTCTTCATCGGCAAAAACAAATCCGTAAATGCTTAAGAATGATTGAGAAGTGGTGTCGATTTGTTCAAATTCGCGCATATACACTTTTGCACTGTCAATCAGGCCGTTAAGGTAATATGTGCAGACTTTCGCCGTGTTGTATAAGGCTTTTTGTTCGATAGTGCGGGCGTATGGGCGCAATTTCTCGATAAGTCCCAAACCGTGCTCGCCCATATCGAATGAGCTGCCGTCGAAACAGTAACGCGCATACGTGATATTGAATTTTAACTCGCTGTTTGTGAGTGGTTTGGCAACATCTTCGGCCTGACGTATGTAGAGAATGCCTTGCGAGTAGTTGCCAAAATAGGCCACTTTAAGCGCTTTCATATACAACGACCACGCAAGTTTCTCGTTGTCAGCGGTTTTGGTGTAGAAATCGATACAGCGGTTGAGTTTAAAGGTGTCGGCAATGCCATTGTAGTCGAGCAATGTGAATTTTGCCTTATACATTGATTTCAAGAAGATTAGGTAAAGACTGTCGGCTTCGGTGAGCGGCTGCACAAGTTCCGATTGGTGGTTGTTCAGGTACTCTTCCGACATTTTGTACTCGCTGTCCTGGAAAAGCGCGTATGCACGGTCGAAAATCGGCTGGTTTACCGACGGTTTTGAGCAAGCCGCGAGCAATACGGCAGCCATCGCCACAACGCCTGCGAATCGTGCTTTTGAGATAGTTTTTGTTAGTTTCATTTCAAAATGATTTGTGGGGGCGAAGTTAATCGATTTTTTGCGTTCACATTTCTCGCGAAGCGATAACCCATTTTTTGCGCAAATACAAAAATCGCTCTATCTCATTGATTATCACCCCGCACCATTTTGGTGCGCTGTTACGGTTTTGCTCAAAAAATAAGATTTGGTGCAGTTGTAAACGATTGTTATAGAATATATTACGGTACAAAAACAACCGCAACACGCCCCGATAAATTATTTGCTCGGCGGTGGCAGCACGTCTACTTTTGAATCGTCGGAAACAAAATGAAATGAATCGAAACGAAGCAAAAACAATTTAGTCATTAACAATAAAAACAAAGAATTATGAAAAGATTAGTTACAGCAATTATGGCGACTGTGTTAAGCGCACAAATTGCAAATGCACAAACAATTAATGGTACAATCAAAGACGGCGGCAACGAGCCTGTGGCTTTTGCCAACGTGGTTCTTATGACGGTCGATTCGGCTTACGTGACTGGCGCGGTGTCGGACATCGACGGGCGGTTTGCCATCGAACAGAAACAGGGCGCGCAGATAATTGCCATTTCGTGCATCGGGTACGAAAGATTTTGTAAGCAAATTTCTGAAATTCAGGATTTTGGCAATATCGTTATTGACAGCCAAAGCACGCAGTTGGACGAGGTGACGGTGAAAGCCATCGCACCGAAAACCAAACTGAAAGACGGCGCAATGGTTACCACCATCGAGGGTTCGACTCTGGCGCGGACGGGCAGCACAATGAGAATGCTCTCGAACGTTCCAGGCTTGATTAAGCGCAACGGCGGCATCGAAGTCATTGGCCGCGGACAACCCGAATACTACATCAACAACCGCAAGGTGCGTGATTTGAACGAGTTGGAAACGCTGTCGCCCGATAATATTAAGAATGTGGAAGTTATATCGTCGCCTGGCGCACGCTACGACGCCACCGTTAAGGCCGTGGTGCGCATCACAACCATCGTGCCAACGGGCGAGGGCTTAGGTTTTTCGCTCGAATCGGACGCCACTCAAGGTCTGGAAGATTTCACCCGCGTTTTTCACGAGAAGGCGAGTTTCAACTACCGTCAAGGCGGCTTCGACCTGTTCGGCAACGCGCGGTTCGACATCAACGACCGTATGGGCAGCGAAATCGAGCTTTACACGCTGAACAATTCGAACCATCGTTGGGAAACCGACAACACGGCCAAAGCCACGCAGAAATATCAATATATGCCGCTTAATTTCGGTGCTAACTATCAGATTAACAACCAAAATTCGTTGGGCGCGCAATACACCTACAAGACCGTTATGAACCGCAAAGACAAGGCGGAAAACTTGATTGACGCTATGTGCGACGGGCAGTTGTACGACCACCTGACAATGCAGAGCGACGCGCGCACTACCAACGATTTCGAGCACGACCTGAACGCTTATTTTAATGGTGAGGTGCGCGGTTTCAATATCGATTTCAACACCGATTTGGTTTACAATCCCACTGAAAAAGAGACAACTACGCCCGAGGTGAGCGAGAATTTCGAGAATCGCGACATTGTGACCACCAACAGCGTTCTGAACAAACTTTTGGCGCACAAACTTGTCGTTGGCCACGACCTTTGGGGCGGCCACATCGACGTTGGCTGCGAGACATCGCTCACCGACCGCACCGACGAGACTTCGAGCAATCTGGAAGAGTTTGTGCCGTCGGTCAAGAGCGAGGCGCAACAGAAGGCTGTGGCGGGATTCGCCGAATACAAGCGCACTTTTGCCGAAAAATACAACCTGACGGCGGGCCTGCGTTACGAGCATCTGAATCTCGATTTCTTCGACAACGGACAGTTGAACAGCGAGGCTTCGACGGTTTACAACGAGCTGTTCCCGTCGGCAACCATCTGCGGACAATTCGGCAAATATGTACAGTTGCAATTAGCTTATAATGAGAAGATTGTGCGCCCGTCGTACTTCAGTATGAGCAACAATGTGACCTACGTGAGCCGCTATCTGCAACAAATCGGCAACCCCACGCTGAAGCCGACAATCCTGCGCAGCGCCGAGCTGACGGCTACTTTGTTAGTGGTTCAGGTGAAGGCCATCTACACGCACGCCAAGAACCATTACATTCAGTATCAGACTGTGAATGAGGAACATCCCGAGTCGGAAGTGTTGAGTTGGATAAACTTCGACAAGCCGACACTGAACTTGCAATTCGCCACGCAACTGCCATTGGGCATCTATCGGCCAACAATCGTCTATTACATTCAAAAACAATGGGTTGACGACATTGAGTCGAATGGTCAAATGCTGTCGTTCAAAAAGCCGATTCAGGCATTTATCTTCAACAATACCGTCGAACTGAAGAGCGGCTGGCTGTTCGAACTGAACTCGCAATTTGTGAAAAAGGGCGGAAACGAAGATTATGTTGAGTTGATTAACCGTTCTTTCAATGTCGATTTCTATGTTCATAAATCATTCTTTAACAAGACGTTGGACATAGAGGCGGGAATCAGCGACATTCTCGACAAAGGCACAGTCAACGCGAGACTCTACAACCAATCGGGCTATACCGAGCAAATCAACAATAACGACAACCGCCGCGTGTCGGTGACGGTGAAATACAACTTCAACACCGCCAAGAGCAAGTACAAAGGCACAGGCGCGGGAAATGACGAGAAGAGTAGACTTTGATTATTTAGGATTTAGTATTTTTGAATTGTTAAAATGAATGACAAACTTCAAAACGATAACAAAATGAGATATTTAGCAAAAACCTTCGCCGCATTAGTATGCGCCGCCGTCTGCACCGCTTGCAGTCAGCAAACAGCCGAGCAGAAACTCGACGCTTATTTCGACGCTCTCGACGGACATTTTATGGGAAGCATTGTGGTTCAACAAGATGGAAAGACCATTTACCAACGCTCGTTGGGTTGGGCCGATGTTGAGAACCAAGTTCCCGCTACAGCCGAGACGCAGTACCGCATTGGGTCGATTTCGAAAACCTTCACGGCGGTGCTGGTGCTGAAGGCCGCCGCCGAAGGCCGTCTGTCGCTCAATGACCCGATTGCAAAGTATTTCCCCAACGCGCAAATACCTAATGCAGAGCAGATTACCATTGACCAACTGTTGCAGCACCGCAGTGGTTTGGTGGATATTGTCAACGACAAGCCATACGAGTATCTGACCTACTTCACCACGCCGCAGACGCGCCAACAGATTCTTGAGCGTGTGGCCGCCGCAGGCACTAACTTTCAGCCTGACAGCGAGTACCGCTACTGCAACACGGGCTACAACTTGTTGGGTTACATTCTTGAAGATGTGTGGGGCAAGCCGTTCGCCGAAATTGTCAATGAGCAGATTGTCAATCCGTTGGATTTGCGGCACACTCGCTTCAGCGAGGCCATTAATCCGCAGCACGGTGACGCCCGCTCATACACGCTACTCGACAATTGGCAGGTTCAGCCCGAGACCGATGCGTCGGTGGCGATTGGCGCGGGCGCTCTGGCTTCAACACCCGCCGACCTTGCAAAATTCGGCAATGCTTTGGTTGGCAATATCTTCGGCAACTACATTTTTGAGCAGATGAAGCAGTTCAGAGACGCCTACGGACGCGGCCTTGTCGAGTTCACCTACGGCGACCAAGTCGGCTACGGCCATGCGGGATTAATCGACGGTTTCGCGTCGAAACTTGTTGTGTTCGAGAATGTTACGATTGCCTTTTGCTCAAATGGCGCCGACTACGATGCCAACCTAATCGTCCCAACCGTTCTCGACGCCCTGAACGGCAAAAAAATCGACATTCCAAATTTCGACAAACACATTAAACTTTCGCCCGAGCAACTTGCTTCATACACAGGTGTTTACAAATGCGATGCGCTCTCGATGGAAGTCACCGTCAGAGTTGCGGGCGACCGCTTAAGCGCACAGGCCGCAGGGCAGCCGTCGTTCCCGCTCGATGCCGTTTCGGCCAACCAATTCGAGAATTCGATGGTGGGCGTTGTCATTACCGTTGCACCCGACCGTAAGACGATAATTCTCAAGCAGATGGGGCAAGAGTTTGAGTTTGTGCGCATAGGCGATGCCGCCGAAGCCGAGCCGAAACCTGCCGTTTCGCTGACCAATGAGCAACTCGCCACATTTACAGGTGTTTACAATTGCCCGCAATTGAAAATGGACCTTAAATTCACCGTCGATGGCGACCACCTTGTAGGGCAGGCCACGGGGCAGTCGGCATTTCCGCTGCAAGCCGCCAACGACAGCACTTTCGAAAACCGCGCGGCAGGCATAAAACTCACATTCGACCTGAAAAACAACCGTGTGATTCTGAATCAGAGCGGAATGCAGTTCGATTTTTTGAAGAAAGAATAAAGGGAAGTGTGTAGAGGGGGTAGAGTTTAGAAGGTTTAGAAAGAAGAGAATAATTAGTTATCTAAACAGCGAAGCGTCTAAACTTCTAAACAGCGAAGCGACTAAACTTTAAATTAAACTTTTAACAATGAAACATTTACCATTAATAATGATATTCGCCGCAATGCCGATAATCGGTTTTGGGCAAACCACCGTCAGCGGCAACGTGCTGAATGAGCGCGGCGAGACGGTTGAGTACGTCAGCATTGGCTTCAATCGCGACAGCGTGGGCACCATATCGGACGGCAGCGGACATTTCTCGTTGAAAATCCCCGCAGGACGCACTAACACACTCGTTTTCAGCCACGTATCGTATCTGCCGACAGAAATTCCGTTTGATACATATTCGGCAGGCAACGAACTGACTATCGTTTTGAAAGACAAAATGATAGTGCTGCCCGAGATTTCGGTTGGCAAGTCGAGCAAGCCCAAAACTATTGAGGGCCGCGGAATGCCGATGCCTGGCAGTTGCGTGCTCACAGGCCGCGGCACCCCCGATGGTCCCGAGGGCGGACCAATGTTTACGCTTGATAATGATTACATTATCAGCAACATAACGCTAAAAATCGAGAAATGCACCTACAAGGAATGCAAATTGAGTTTCAATCTCTACGAGAGGCAAGACAGCCAACTTGTCAACGTTCTTCAGAAACCGATTTATCAGACTGTGCAACAGTCAAAAAAAGGTTTCACACTCGATGTTGAGCCGACCGATATTCTGTTGCTGAAACGTGGTACAGAGTACTATTTAAGCGTGTCGATGGTTGACAGCGACGGTGAAGGCACGCTTATGATTGGCGCAAGTGCAAAAAGCGGCTATTTCCGCAAAGGGCTGATTAACGGCGAGATAAAGAAAATGCCCGTCTGCCCTGCGATTGCCGTGAAAGGAAATGAATTGTGATGTTCGGGTATTGGGTGTTAGGTGTTGGTGATTTAGAATTTAATTACGAATTACGAGCGGTTACTCAACGGCGAAGCACTCAACCTTCCAAACTTTAAACTTGTTAAGCAGCGCAGCGTTTCAACTTTAAACAAAACTTGTAACATCAAAACAAAACACAAGTCATTAATAAGTAATCTGATTTTGATTAGCAACTTGACAAATCTATCTTTCTTTAAAGTATAATTATTATGCAACGTTCATATTATCTTGACAATCTAAAAGTTATGCTCACCATATTGGTGATAGCCCACCACGCGATGATTCCGTTTGCCGATGGCGAAGGCTGGGCTTATCATCCTTCTATCGCCGAAGAGACTATGCCTTATATGTGGCATTTCCTTAGCACCAACGCGGCATTTTTTATGGGGCTGTTTTTTATGATTTCGGGCTATTTTGTTCCGAAAAGTTTTGACCGTCAAGGTTTTGCTACTTTTATTTGGAAAAAAGTATTGCGATTGCTGGTGCCGATGGCTTTGATTACGGCGGTGCTGAGTTTGGCTACGGGTACGCCTGAGGCTGGACACACGTGGTTCTTGAGCAGTTTGTTCGCGTTTTGTTTAGTGTATGCGTTGATACGCCTTGTTTGTAAAAGATGCAGCGGTGAGCAACCCCTGAAACTCACATTGCCTTTGCTGATGGTGTTTGCGGTAGTAATGGGTGTGGGAGGTTATTTCATTCGGCAGTTTTATCCGCAAAACGAATGGATTCATTTGTGGGTTTATAAGTTCGAACCTGCTCATTATCTGCAATATATAATTATGTTCGCTCTTGGCGTTTTGGCTGGTCACGGCAATTGGTTCGACAAAATGTCGGACTTTGTCGGACGCGTTGCGCTCATAATCGGCACTTTGCTTTGCGTTGGCAACTATTTGCGTGCTGGTGGCGCGTGGGATGGTTTTGTCTGGCATTGGTTCGGTATTTACGAGTCGTTTTTGTGCGTGTTTTTCTGTGTTGGATTGGTTTGGCTCTTTAAGAAAATTGCCAATTGGAATGGAAAATTTTGGCAATGGTCTGCAAGCCAGGCTTTTGGCGCATACGTAATTCATTTGTTTGTTTTGCTGATAGTGCAAAATTTATTGGATAAACTTTGGATTGGTGTAGTTGGTAAATTCTTGTTAGTCACGGTATTAGCCGTTACTTTCTCGTTTGTCATCACTTGGCTCTTGCGGTTGATTCCTGGCGTTAAGAAAGTTTTGTAAAACAACATATTACAAACTTTAAACTAAACTTATAACTTCAAAAACTTAAAACTTCAAAAACTTAAAACTCACTTAAATCTTTATGGATGAGATATTAACAGCAAGCGGCTTGTGCAAGACATTCAATCTGTCGCGCAAGCAGCAGCGCATTGAGCGCACCAACGCGCGGCAGAAAGTGGCGGTGGACAACCTTTCGTTCACGGCCTACCGCGGCGAGATTTTCGGCCTTTTGGGCCCAAACGGCGCAGGAAAAACCACAACCCTGCGAATGCTTTCGACGCTTATCCGCCCCGACGGCGGCAACGCCATTGTCGATGGCCAAAGCATTGTGAATGAGCCCGAAAAGGTACGCGCCAAAATCGCTTTCCTGACGTCGGAACTCAAACTCGAGGATTTTTTCACGCCCAACTATCTGTTCGACTTTTTCAGCCAACTGCACGGCGTCGATTCGGCAGTGGCCGCCGAGCGTAAAGCGCAGTTGTTCAGCCGCTTCGGTATCGACAAGTTTGCCGAGGTGAAGGTCGCCAACCTGTCGACGGGTATGAAACAGAAGGTGTCGATAGTCATTTCGCTCGTTCACGACCCCGACATTATCATTTTCGACGAGCCCACCAACGGACTCGATGTGCTCACGGCGCGCGTGGTGACCGATTTTCTTCGCGAACTGCGCTCGAAGGGCAAGACGATAATCTTGAGCACCCACATTTTCAGCCTTGTAGAGCAACTCTGCGACCGCGTGGGCGTCATTATCGACGGGCGGATGGTGGCTTGCGGCTCGCTGGCCGATGTGTGCAACGGGCTGACGCTCGAAGACAGATTTTTTGAATTGTATAAAGAAGTGAAAGGGAACGAAGAATGAAATCTAATATATTGACAATCATTAAGAAAGAGTTTAATCGCGTCTTCTACGACCGCCAATTGCTCTTCACAACGGTAATCCTGCCTGGCTTGATTATCTATTTCGTTTACAGCCTGATGGGCGATGCCGCGAACAAAATGGCGCAGTCCGACCGCGAGGAAAACGTGGCCGTGCAGGTCGAGAATCTGCCGCAGAGCGTGGCCGAGGCGTTCAAAACGTTGGGCGACAACGTGTCGGTGACAGAGGGCGCCTTCACCAAGCCCGAAATCGACGCGCTGAACGACAAAAGCGTCAACCGCCTGTTGGTGCGCTTCCCCGTGCAGTTCGACAGTCTTGTCAACGTCTATGAGCCCGCGCAGGGCCTGTTGGCGCCCAATGTCGAGATTTACTACAACTCGACCAACACCGCCACACAGCGTATCTACTCGATGGTTTGTGGCGCACTGAACAACTACGAGAATTCTATCAGCAACCGCTTCGACATTAACCGCGCCGACAGCAAGGAAATGCGTTTCAACCAAGCCGACGACGAGAAGGTTAGTGGTATGATTTTGAGCAAGATACTGCCGATACTGATTCTGATGATGCTCTTCAGCGGCGTGATGCCCATTGCGCAGACGTCGATTGCGGGCGAGAAAGAACGAGGCACCATTGCCACCTTGCTCATTACGCCGATGCGCCGCGAGGAACTGGCTTTGGGTAAGATTCTGGCAATAAGCGGAATAGCCCTTTTGAGTGCGTTGTCGAGTTTCATTGGCATTGTGCTTTCGATGCCCAAACTCATTGCGGCAAACGGCGGCGGCGAGCTGTCGTTCAGCTACAGCACCACCGATATGGCCATTCTGTTGCTCGTCATAATCAGTTCGGTATTCATTATGACGGCCGCCATAAGCCTTCTCTCGACGCTGGCCAAAGATGTACGCAACGCTGGCACCCTGGCGTTGCCTGTAATGTTCGGAATTCTGTTCGTCTGCCTTATATCGATGTTCCAAAACAGCGTGAGCAACAGCCTGTTATACGACATTATCCCGTTCTATAATTCGGTAACCGTCTTGACGGCGCTGTTCCAACACGAACTGCACCTGATGAACGCCGCCGTGTGCATTGCCGCCAACATTGCCTACACGCTGGTATCCGTCTGGGTGCTGACCAAAATGTTTAATAACGAGAAGGTTATGTTTAGTAAATAATAGGTGAGGGGCGACACTGCAAAAGTGATTTGAAAACAGTTCCCTCCTAACAACAAAACAGAGCCACGGATAATCCGCGGCTCTGTTTTTGTTTTGGGTTTCCGCAAATGTGCGGAAGCCGGTTTATTTCACCATTACGCGTTTGGCAATGTTGCCGGTTTTGACAATGTAAAGGCCTGGACGATTGATGGTTATTGTCGTTGTGGAAGCGAGGTTTGCCGCTTCTTTCTCAACCAATCCGCCCATTGCGTTGTAAACATATATTTCGTCGGTTGCGTTCTCAACAACAATGGTGTTGCCATGCGCCCAGATGTTGATTTCGGCAATCGCATTGTCGTCGACAGTTGTTAGTGCCTCCGCAACCCAAATTGCAGTGAAGGTCATATCATCTGTAACACCGGTTGTCGGAATAGCGGGCGACCAGCCGTTAAAAATGTACCCTTCTTTGGTCGGGTCTTTGGGCGCAACAATTATCGAGTTGAACTCTACAGTCATTTTCGATATGGTTGAGCCTCCCTGGGTATCGAAAGTGATGACGAAATTGTTTCTTTGCCACTGAGCCACGACAGTAGTGTCCTTAGCCGGCATGGTCTCGGGCAGCCCGGCCCAGCCATTGAATAGGTATCCGGCTTTTACGGGCGCGGCAATGCTGTCAATCTTTTCGTTGTATATTACTTTTACCGATTGATATACAGTGTCTTCAACCATGTAAGTCAGTGTGTATTCGTTGATTTGCCAAACAGCGTCAACAGTCAAATCCTCAGCTGGCATTCTGGCAGGAACGGCCGGTGTCCAACCCGTACAGGTGTAGCCGGTTTTGGTCGGTTTTTCGATAACTTTCACCGACAGGCCAAGCGTGTAGTCCAGTTTCTTGTAAACATTGCTGTCGGCCATGTAAGTTATTGAATATTTGTTTGTTTTGACATTGATTTTGAAAGTGTCTGACAATTCTTTAACCGACACAGTAACCGTTTTTTCGCCGACAGTATCGGTTGCAAAACCGCTTATCACGTAGTTGTTGATTTTGGCCGTAGTGCCGTCGCTGTAAGTGCCAGTAACAACCAATCCCGCACGGTCGATGCTTTCGCCCATAATGTATTCGGTTTTGGTTGGCGGTGTGAGCGAAATCGATTTCAAACTGTAGTCGAAGGTGGTGTCGGCTGCGTTCTCCATAAAGTTTCTGATAGAATCCGAATGGTGTATTTCTGTGAATGTCAAATTGTTGAAGTTCTTGTCGTTATAATATGCGTGCAGAGTTCCACTCCAATTTTTGTCAGCCTTGAATGTGTAGCTTCCGTTGGCGTCGGTGGTTGTGAAATAGTCATTAACACCGGTAACTTGATAAAGCGGCATTTCATCACCAGGGCTGTACATATAGTAATAGCACGTATCGTCATTTTTATTTGCTGAAAGATTGATATAATACTGTTGCCCTGGTGTTACGGCCAAAGGCGCATCAAACTCATAGCCAATCCATTTAGAAATACTTGAAAAATTGCTTTGTGGATATTGTTTTTGTGCCAGCACTTTTTTATTCGCATCCATAACAGAAATTGTAAGTGCACCAGGATTACCATCTAGGTAGAAAACTTTGGCATCAACTTTTGTCAGAAATTTCATCGACGGAGTGAAAGGTATAGAGTGGTTGTTGAAGGGAGAACCATATCCGGAACTGTTTGTGTTCTCGCAGTCAATTACAGGTACAGGAATTGAATCAGCTGATGTAACCACAACTCCTTCAACCGGAACAGAATCTGCATCAAACACTTTTCCTGTAATATCAACTACTATAACGCCTAACTGAATAATATCTTTGTCAGTTTGATTTTCAGCAATATTGTCGAATGTTACGACATCGAATTCCTTGTTGCCCAAGAAAGCGCTTAGTTGCCCTAAACTGTATTTTTCGACAGGGAAGGTGTATTTGCCGTCGGCATCGGTTGTTGTGAAATAGTTTTCATACCCCCAAATGCGATAAACCATTTTCTCGGCATCCGATTTGTCGTAATAGTAATTGATTCGGTTGTCATCTTCGCATTTGTCGGCGGTTAAAACAATGTAATGCGTCTCGCCGGGTGTTACTTTCAACAATTCTTTAAATTCAATTTCTGTCCAACCATCGCCTATTTGCTTATAGTTTATTGTTGTAGAGCCAATCTCGTTTTTGTTTTTGTTTATAATGGCAACCTTCAAATTTCCGGGATTTCCTTCATGAAAAGCATAGATATCCACTCTTGATATATACTTCTTTTGCGGAACAAAAGATTGTGTTGTTGAACCATCGGTTTTAACTCTGTAACCATTA
>JAFZKK010000071.1 GCA_017551905.1 Salinivirgaceae bacterium | reverse complement strand
GTTCACAATTCAAAGAAAGCAGACGATTTCGCCAACCTTTACGCGTCGCAAGTAAAATATTATCAACAGACATACACACCTGAAATGATTGTCAAGTCGAAGCGTGATTTGTTTGCAAAAACGCCAGATTTCTTGCAAGTGATTTCAAAATTTGAAGTGACAAATAATTCTGATGGCAGTGTAAAAGTACATTTTGACAAATTGGTACAAACATCGCCAAAGGAAGCAAGAAAAACATACCCTTCATATTTGGTTGTCAAAAAAATAAAAGGGAATTGGCTGATTGTTGAGGAAAGCGATGATGTTACAGATGCAAATTTGGCGAAAAAGAAAGAGAAGCAAATCAAAGCACAACTCGCAAAAATGGAAAAACTTGGCGACCATTACGGTATCGAATTGTATTACAAAGTAGAATGGGACGAAGGCACACCAGATGATGGTTCACCCGATTGGTTTCCGCAACCAGCACAATATAGTCTCTACGCTTATTATCCCAACGAAATAAAATTGGAGAAATTAATCACTGAACCGAGTTATGACAGCAAAGTGAAATGCACGAAACACCAATCATTGCATCCGAAAGATACGGGATTTATAACAATTGATGCAATCGGATACGGATACCATTCTGTATCAAAAGACAGAATTATTGTAAATGGTTGCCCTGATTCTCGGAACATTTATTCTTATTTATTTGATATTCCAACTAAAAAAGCGGTGCTTTTGCGTTCGTTTGACGGATTTAAAGAGGTTCGTAATGAAAAAGGTAAAAAAGTGATTGTAATGCTCGCTCGCGAATACTACCCAGATGGCGGTTTTTATTACTTTGAAAATCTTTACGATATGGACGGATATTATATTGGAGAAGGGAAGAAGTTAGAAGATTAGATATTAGATTAAACTGCGGATAATTTATAACGTAGGGCTGTCTGAAAAGGCAGCCTTGCTTGTTTTAAAACGGCAAATTGCAATTTGCAGAAAATGCAAAATACCTTTCTAACGCTGGCAGTTAGTTCCAAAATGGAACAAACCTTATAATCTGCTGAAACGCGAAACAAAAATCCCGTTTCAGCAGTTTTTGTATTTATAAAGTGCTCAAACGCAAAAATTATTTCTCGTTTCAGCAATTTATAGCCTTATAAATTGCTGAAACGAATATTTTTTGTATCATTGTAGCAAATTTCAAGCATTATGAGCGAGGTTGCAAGCAAAACATTGGTTGGTCGAGTTGAGGAACGGAAACTGTTGGAAGAGTATCTAAATTCCAAAAAATCAGAGTTTATCGCCATTTATGGGCGGCGACGCGTGGGCAAAACCTACTTTATACGTCAGGTGGTGGGCGACAGGTTGTGCTTTGCGCTCACGGGGATGGAAAACGCTGATATGCAAGACCAACTGACCAACTTTTACGTCACCTTGCGGCGTTTGTACGAGGGTGCAACACGCCCCGAATCGTGGATTGAGGCGTTCGACCAACTGCAAACCTACCTTGAGCGCCTACCCGAAGGTCGGAAAATAATCTTTATCGACGAGTTGCCGTGGCTCGACACCGCCCGCGCCCGCTTCATTAGCGCGCTTGAGCACTTTTGGAACAGTTGGGCCGATGCCCGCAGCGACATTAAGTTAATTGTCTGCGGTTCAGCAACTTCGTGGATGATTGACAACATAATCAACAACCGTGGCGGACTGCACAACCGCAAGACGCACCAAATCTACATTGCGCCGTTCACGCTTGCCGAGAGCCAACAATATTTCAAAGCAAACGGTTTCGGCTATCGTGCAAAAGAGATTGCTGAATGTCAGATGGTTATGGGTGGCGTGGCCTACTATTACTCGCTGATGCACCCAAGTGAGAGCGTTGCGCAAAACATTGACAGACTGTTTTTTGCCACCAACGGCGAATTGCGCGACGAGTTCAGCAACCTTTACCATTCGCTGTTCAAGAAGGCTGGCGGCCACATTGCCATTGTCACGGCATTAGCCACACGCGGAATGGGCCTGACGCGCAAATCGATTTTGGAGCACACGGGGCTCAACAACAACAAAAAATTCACAACCACGCTCGAAGAACTCGAAAAGTGCGGATTTATACGCAGTTACGTGCCGTTTGGCGACACAAAACGCGATGTGCTTTACCAACTTATCGACGCCTTCACGCTCTTTGTTTTCCGCTACGGACACGAGAACAAATACCAAGACGAGGCGTTTTGGACAAGTTCGCTCAACAGTGCCCGACACCGCGCGTGGTGCGGCCTGGCGTTCGAAATGCTGTGCCTGAATCACATTAGGCAGATAAAGCAGGCGTTGGGAATTGCGGGCGTTCAGAGCCGCGCGTGCTGCTGGATTGGCAAACCCAAAGATGGCGGCCAAGGCGCCCAAATCGACCTGCTGATTGACCGTGCCGACCAAACCGTGAATCTTTGCGAAATGAAATTCGCCCGCGCTGAATACGAACTCACCAAATCGGATGTCGAAGACCTTGATAATAAACTCGATACGTTTATCGGTCGCACCAAAACTCGCAAATCGATAATGCTGACGATGATTACAAGTTTCGGACTGAAAAACAACAAATACAGCGGTGAAATCCAAAAACAAATAACGCTTAATGATTTGTTTATAGATTGATTGTTAGATAAATATTTGTTTTCCAAATCATTAAATCCCGAAGATTTGACATTGAAACACCTTATAATCTGCTGAAACGCGAAATAAAAATCTCATTTCAGCAGTTTTCATACTTATAAAGTGCTCAAACGCAAAAATTATTTCTAATTTCAGCACTTTTCGCGGCAACCAATTGCGGCATTCGTTGTTTTGGCAAAAGAAAAATCGCTAAAAAATAGCCCCAACATTAAAAGTACAAAATACTTTTATATCTTTATGCCGCTACTTCGATGCCATTTCGGATTGGCAAAACGGGAACTACAAATAATAACTACTAAACAACTCAAAAAATGAAACGGATAATTCTACTACAACTATTTGTGGTACTGATGTTTGCGTCGTGCACAGAGAAACAAGCGACACCGTCGGGTGTGCTGAACAACGGCTGGACTTTCACGCTGGGCGACATTGCGGGCGCGGAAAAAACTGGCTTTAACGATGCTGATTGGCAGCGAATTGGGCTGCCGCACTCGTTCGGGATACCTTATTTTATGGGGCGCAATTTTTACGTGGGCTACGGCTGGTATCGCAAACATATCTGTTTGGACGCCAACGATTTGAAAAACAAGATTTTCCTTGAGTTCGACGGCGTTTTTCAAGAAGCCGAAGTGTTTGTGAACGGCAAGTTAAGTGGCTCACACGTAGGCGGTTACACGGGTTTTAGTGTCGATATAACTGAAAACGCGAAACGTGGCGACAATGTTATTGCGGTGAGAGTCAACAACTTGTGGAAGGCCGATGTGGCGCCGCGCGCTGGCGAACACAACTTCAACGGCGGCATTTACCGCACGGTTCGGTTGGCGAAGAAAAAACCGACGCACATTGCGTGGTGCGGCCTGCAACTGACAACGCCTGGACTGAAGGAATCGGACGGCAAACAGGCTGCGGTCAATGCTGATGTAACTATTGAAAATCAGGCAAATGCCGATAAAACGGCCACTTTGAAACTGATTGTCAAGGACAGCAAGGGCGCAATCGTCGCGCAAAGCGATAAAGAACTGAAAATGAATGCTGGTGAGCGCTTAACCGCCAATATCGCGACAGCGGAAATTGCTAACCCGATGCTTTGGTCAGTTGACACGCCAACGCTTTATACGGCTGAATGTCAGATTGTTGACGGCGGTGAGGTGATTGACTCGCAATCGTCGGTTTTGGGATTCCGATGGATTGAGTGGACCGCCGACAAGGGCTTTTTCTTGAACGGCCAACACCTTTATTTACAGGGCGCTAACGTGCACCAAGACCACGCAGGTTGGGGCGATGCCATTACCGAAGAGGCCGTCCGCCGCGATGTGCGGATGATTAAAGAGGCTGGTTTCAATATGATTCGCGGGTCGCACTATCCGCACTCGCCCGCTTTTGCCGACGAATGCTCGCGGCAGGGAATTCTGTTCTGGTCGGAAGCGCCGTTCTGGGGAACTGGTGGAAATCAGCAAGATGGCTACTGGTACGCAAGTGCCTATCCTGTGAACGATGCCGACACGGCGGCTTTTGAGCGCAGCATTTTGCAGCAACTTTCAGAGATGATTATCATTAACCGCAACCAACCGTCGGTGTTTGCGTGGTCGATGTGCAACGAAGTGTTTTTCACTCGTAATCAGACAATTGAGAGCACCAAAAAACTTCTGAAAAAGATGGTCGACCGCAGTCACGAACTCGATGCGACGCGCTATGCGGCAATCGGTGGGGCTCAACGTCCGCTGGGCCGCGACCGTTTCGACCTGATTGGCGACGCGGTGGGCTACAACGGCGACGGGGCAACCATTCCCGCGTTTATCCGTCCTGGCGTGCCTTCGCTGGTGTCGGAATACAGTAGCACAACTTCCACTCGCCCTGGCGTTTACGACGCTGGCTGGGCCGATTTGCTGATAAACGACGGCTACAAGGGCGTTGAATGGCGCGGCGGGCACTGCCTGTGGTGCGGCTTTGACCACGGCAGCATTTTCGGCAAAACGATGGGCAAAATGGGCTGTATCGACTATTTTCGCATTCCGAAACGCTCGTGGTACTGGTACCGCAACTATTTCCGCGGCATTGAGCCGCCGCAGTGGCCTGCAGAGGGCGTGGCGGCTGCGCTGAAGATTGAATCGACCAAAACCGACGGAATCAAAACCGATGGCACGGACGATGTTAGACTAAATATCAAAGTATTGGATGTCAACGGAATACAGATTTCGAACGCGCCCGATGTCGAATTGCGGATTGTGTCGGGGCCTGGCGAGTTCCCGACTGGCAAGTCGATTAAGTTCAGCCGCAACAGCGAGATTGCCATTATCGACGGCGAATGTGCGATTGAAATGCGCTCGTATTACGCTGGTAAAACCGTGGTAGAGGCTGTTTCTGAAGGACTTACAACGGCCACTATCGAACTGAATTTTGTAGGCGGTGAGCCGTATGTCGAAGGCGTGACACCCGAAACGGTCGACCGTCCTTATATTTCGACACAGAAAGCAAAGAGTGACAGCGACATACAGATTCTGGGCACCAACAACCCGACATTTGCAAGCACCAACGACCCAAAACACGCTTCGGCACTTGCTGCCGACGGCGATGAATCGACATTCTGGTCGCCGCTGGCAACGGACAAAGCCCCGCGCCTTGTTCTCGACACCGAGCGCGGCATAACGCTCAAGAGTTTCGAGGCTGTGTTAGGCGCTGGTATTAAGGATGTTACGGTGCTGATTTCGAACGACGGCGGCTACTACGTTCCGCTTGCCCACTACGACATTGCGCCGCAGAAAATCGCACTCGAATTGAGCGATATGACAATGCGTTACGTCAAATTCGAGTTCGGCAAGAATAAAAATGTGAAGGTGTACGAAATAAAGGTGTACGGTTGGTTGGAAGATTGAAAAACATATATTTACAAAACAAAACACACTCAATATGAAGAAACAGATTGCACTTGCGCTAATGGTCGGCACGGTGGTTTGCTCGTGCGGCAACAAGGCTGACAATGAAGAACTTAAACTCTGGTACTCGCAACCTGCAAAGGCGTGGACAGAGGCTTTGCCTGTCGGGAACTCGCATCAGGGCGGAATGGTTTTCGGTGGCACGGGCCACGAGGAAATCCAACTCAACGATGAGACTTTCTGGGCTGGCGGACCGCACACCAACATCCCCGAGAAGGCCAACGCGGCTCTGCCGAAGGTCAGGAAACTGATTTTCGACGGCAAGTTTGCTGAAGCACAAGATGTTGTGAACCAAAATTTCTTTACGGGGCAGAACGGTATGGGCTACCTGACGCTTGGCAGTTTGTTTATCGATATGCCCGATATTCAGGACGTTAGCAACTACTATCGCGACCTAAACATCAGCAATGCCACGGCAACTACTCGGTTCACGGCAAACGAGACCACCTACACCCGCAAGGTGTTTGCGTCGCTGACTGATAATGTGATAGTTGTACGCATTGAATCGGACAGAAAATGCGGTCTGGATTTCGACATCAGTCACAACTGTCCGCTGCCGAACACTATCGATGTGAAGGACAATAAGACGACAATTGTTGGCACAGGTGGCTTCAAGAGCGCCGAAGATGTGAAGATGATTGTCAAGATTGACGGTAAATCGCAGGAAGGCGTTGATGCCAAACTGGGTGCATATCTGGCAGTTACAGTGAAAAGCGACGGCACAAATCTGGCTGGCGAGAACAAACTGATGGTGCGCGGCGCATCGTCGGCAACCATCTACATTGCATCGGCAACCAACTTTGTAAATTACAACGATGTGAGCGGGAATGCCGAAGAAAAGGCTGAATCGGCTCTCGCGAAAGCAATAGAGAAAGATTATAACTCAATGTTAACCAATCATATATCGGCATACAAAGAGCAATTCGACCGCGTAAAACTCGAACTGCCAAAATCGGACAGCTCGGCCATCGAGACCGACCGCAGGCTGGCGGCTTTCAACAAGGGCAACGACCAAGCAATGGTGGCGCTGATGTTCCAATACGGGCGCTATCTGCTCATCTCGTCGTCGCAGCCTGGCGGGCAGGCGGCCAATCTGCAAGGCATCTGGAACAATATGGTTGACGCGCCGTGGGACAGCAAATACACTATCAACATCAATGCCGAAATGAACTATTGGCCCGCAGAGGTCACGAACTTGAGCGAATGCCACCAACCGCTGTTCTCGCTCATCGCCGACCTTGCGCAAACGGGCCGCGCCACTGCTCGGCAGATGTATAACGCCGACGGCTGGGTGGCTCACCACAACACCGACATCTGGCGCGTTACGGGCCCGATTGACGGCGCCTACTGGGGAATGTGGCCCAACGGCGGCGGCTGGCTGTCGACACACATCTGGCAGCATTATCTGTTCACTGGCGACCGTGAATTCCTTGCCGACAACTATAACATATTGAAAGAGTGCGCGAAATTCTATATGACGGCGATGGTTGAGCACCCCACTTTGGGCTGGTTAGTGACCACACCTTCGACATCGCCCGAGCACGGCTACACCAACGACGGCTCGTCGATGACGGCTGGCTGCACAATGGACAATCAGATTGCCTTCGACGTTCTGAATCAAATAATTGAAGCGTCGAAAGTGCTTGACACCGATGCTGCTTTCCGCGATTCGGCACAGGCTGTGATTGAGCGCATTGCCCCGATGGCGATTGGCCGCCACAACCAACTGCAAGAGTGGCTTGTGGACGCCGACGACCCGACCGACCAACACCGCCACGTGTCGCATCTGTACGGGCTTTATCCGTCGAATCAGATTTCGCCGTTCAAGCAACCACTGCTGTTCGAGTCGGCCAAAAACACGCTCACGCAGCGCGGCGATATGGCCACGGGCTGGTCTATCGGTTGGAAAATCAACCTTTGGGCGCGTCTTTTGGACGGCAACCACGCTTATAAGATTATCTGCAATATGCTGAATCTGATGCCGTCGGGCGGGAACTCGTGGTTCTACCGCGGCAACGGCCGCACCTACGCCAACCTGTTCGACGCGCACCCGCCTTTCCAAATCGACGGTAACTTCGGATTCTGCGCTGGCATTGCCGAAATGCTGCTGCAGAGCCACGACGGCGCCGTTCATCTTCTGCCCGCCCTGCCCGATGTGTGGGCCGACGGTAGCGTCAAAGGTCTGGTTGCCCGTGGCGGTTTTGTGGTTGATATGGATTGGCAGAACGGCCGCATCAACCGCGCCACAATCACTTCAAAATCAGGCGGAACACTGCGTATCCGCTCGAACACCGAACTCGTTGGCAATGGTCTGAAACCTGCCGAAGGCACCTGCCCGAACGCATTGCTTGTATCGGCCGACGTGAAACAACCGTTGGTTTCAGCCGAGGCCACAATCGAGGCTGCTGAACTTGAGAAGTATTTTGAGTATGATGTGGAAACTGTTGAGGGGCAGAGGGTTGAGGTGAGAGCGAAATAATCGCAAAAGACAATACTGAAACATACTAACCACCCTGGGGCGCTCGCCTTGGGGTGGTTTTTTGTTTTTGAAGTTTCAAACAAATCTGTATATTTACAAACAATTAAACCTAACATTATGAGAGCATTATTCCCGATTGCCGCTGTGGCAATTCTTTGCGCTTGCACGCGCACCGCACCAAAAAACGAATTTGTTTACCCACCACACAACCGCACCATCGAGAATCCGGTTTTTGGCGCAAAATCAAGTTCAACGGCGAATTTCAACATCGAAAAAATTGAGATAACCGACTCGTTGACAAGGCTGTTTATGATTTGGAACAGCCCCGATAAAAACGGATTCAGAATCTCGCCCGAGTCGTACATTGTGGCCAACGGACAGAAGCATAAAATACTTTCCGCTGACAGCATTGACATCTATTCCCCCGATTTCATATTTCCACCGAAAGGAACGAAAGAATTTCGCTTTATTCTTAATTTTCAAGACGTTGACAGCACCATTCAGACAATCGATTTTCTTGAAGGCGAGGATTTTATGGATTTCAAAATTTGGAATATCGCCCTAAACGATTATGCGGCGGCGAGGATAAAGGCTGACGCAGAAGTACCTGACAGCATTGTGCGTGAGGCAAGAACCGTCAGCAACGATGCCGCAGGACTTGACAATCAGTGTCTGATGTGTGGTTTCGCATATGTCAAAGGCAAAATCTATGGCTACCACCCACAGGCAGTAGGAAATGGGGCAAACTATGTTTATTATCTCACAAGTGGAACTCTGCAAGTACCTACTGACCAATTCGAACTAATAAAAAACGACGGCACGTTCCTACTCAAAATACCTGTCACCAAAAAACACCAATATGTAAATTTAAGAATTGCAAATGCAGAATGTGGCAATATCCACGTAGTATGCAACGACACGGTGAGCATGGCCGTCGATTTGAAAGCGGCTATTGATAACTATCCCGCTAACAGAGAAACCGCGTTCAGAAAGGCTTCGTATTTCAGCGGTGCCGATGCCGAAATCAACAATTACGATTTCTGGGTAATCGGTGACTTTAACATGTTTGGTTTGGATAAGCGAGTGTATAAGAGCAAGATGCAAGGAATGAATCTTAGTCAATACACCGATTTTATAATGGCGATGTATCGCGAGAAACAGAACGAAGTGAACTCGGTGGGAATGCGCCAATCGGAAGTCAACAGTCGAGCTATCAACCGTAAAATCAGAGAGATGTACGATATTATGCTGCGACAAAATGCCATTCGGGCTTTGACCGACTATCGGCATTATATTGGCAGCAAAGACGCCAACGGCAATCCGCTAAAAGCCGACGACAATTATTATAACGCGCTCGAAGAGTTGGCTATCAATAGCAACAACGACCTTTACAATCACGGTTCGACATATTACTTGCTAAATGTTGCCCGTAATTTGGCTACCGGAGGCAAAAACTCGTTCATTGAACCTAAATACGAAGTGGTGAGCAAGGAAGGCGAGCCGCTGGCTGTTGAGCTACGTTTGGCGGCAAGCGAAAAGAAAATGCAAGAGATTGCTAAAGAGAAATTTGGTATCACCAACCCGATTTTTGCCGAAGTACAATACACATCACGATTTTTTATCAAGCATGACCGGTTTTCAGATGAATATGAACACGTTAACGACACCATTATGGCCTTGCTGCGCACAATGTCAGATTCAGCGTTCGCTCAATTCGCCGAAAACATCAATCGAGGATTGTACAACCAAATCGACACCACATCGTATTGGCATCACTTTGAAAATGAATCACTGATAGACTCTGTTTTCGTTGAACTGATTAAGGATTTCGAAGGAAAAGTGGTTTTCCTTAACTTTTGGAGCGAAACCTGCGCCCCGTGCCATCGACTAACCGATGAACTGAAACAGATTGAAAAAGAGCTGCCTATGGACAAAATTGTGTTTATCAATATTTGCAACGACCGAGACACAAGAGAAGAATCGTTCAAAAGGCAAAGCGAAAAATGGGGCAACACAAATTACAGGCTCAGCACCGACACATTTTATATGGTGTATAAGAAATTGAACTTTTCGCAGGGGTATCCACAAGGCGCGATTATCAACAAGAAAGGTCAGGTAGTGAAGAAATATAGAGGATACCACAGCAATGGCACACCAATCATTAAATCAATTTTACTTGAAGAGGCGGCTAAATAGATTATCACTGTCTTTCTTTTTGACAAAATGACATACACTCTTGAATTATTATATCACTGATAAACAATAATATTTATCAACACGACTTATTTATATAAGACATTTTGTCATTAATAAATCCTCCGAAAGTGGACAATAAGTCCATAATCGGGCATTGGCACAGAAGTTGAAAATGTATGGGCGTTTTCGATTTTGAAACAATGTATAACTAAAATATGGAGGATTTAATTATGAAACTCGCAAGATTTAACAACTATCACCCGTCGATGTTCGACAATTGGTTCGACAACGATTTGTTCAACTGGGAGTACAACAACCATCAGGCTGAAGCCACTCTGCCGGCAGTGAACATTAAAGAAAACGCCGACGCGTTTAAAGTTGAAATGGCCGTTCCGGGCTTCGACAAGAAGGATTTCAAAATCAATCTCGACCACAATGTGCTGACCATCGCATCAGAGAAAAAGGTTGAGAATGAGCACAAAAACGGTGAGCGTTATACTTGCCGCGAGTACAGTTACCAATCGTTCAGCCGCTCGTTCACGCTACCAGACGCAGCCAACGGCGACAAGATTTCGGCAAAATACGAGAATGGTATTCTGAACGTCGAGATTCCGAAACGCGAGGAAGCCAAACCGAAACCGATGCGTCAAATCGCTATCGCTTAACAAATTGATTGTGAATTTAATGTCTAATTAAAATATGGAGGATTGAACTATGACACTCTCAAGATTTTCTAACAATTATCCGTCGTTGTTCGGTCAATTTTTTGACAATGACCTCTTCGATTGGACAAACCGCAACTACTCTGAAACCAACACTACGTTGCCTTCAGTGAACATTAAGGAAAACGCCGACGCGTTTAATGTTGAGATGGCCGCTCCTGGCTTCGACAAGAAGGACTTCAAGATTGAACTCAACCAAAACGTTCTGACCATTTCGTCGGAGAAAAAGGTTGAGAATGAGACCAAAAACGATGAGCATTTCACTCGTCGCGAGTACAGCTACCAGTCGTTCTGCCGTTCGTTCACGCTGCCTGAAGCCGCCAACGGCGACAAGATTTCGGCCAAGTACGAAAATGGTATTCTGAACGTCGAGATTCCGAAACGCGAAGAAGCCAAACCGAAACCGATGCGCCAAATAGCTATCGCATAACGCATTAGCTGCATAAACAAAAAGCCAATCCTTACGGATTGGCTTTTTTTGTGTTTGCTTTCACTTACTATCAAAACTCAATCACATCATAATCCTTGTAACTCTCATACGACGAGGTGATAACCTTCTCTCCGGGCTCAAGACCTTCGAGGACTTCGTAGTATTTCGGGTTTTGGCGACCAATGCGGATTTCGCGCTTGACGGCTTTGTCGCCACCGGGCACCACAACGTAAATCCACTTGCCACCGGTGGTCTGGTAGAACGAGCCTCGCGGGATAATCACCGCATCCTCGCTCTGACCGAGTTGCAGATTCAGGTAGTAGGTCTGGCCGCTGCGAATGTTGGCCGGTTGGTTGCCATCGATACGGAAATCGGCCTGGAATTTGCCGCTGCGCACCTCTGGATAAACCTTGCGAATGGTGGCGTTGAACACCTCGCCTTGACGGTCGAAGGTGGCGGTGAGGCCCACGGCAACGCGGTCGATATAATGTTCATCTATCTGTGCCTCAATCTTATATGTACCAATCGAGTTTATCTGCCCAATTTTGACACCCGACTGAATCGACTGTCCCAAAACGGCATCAAGTAGGCCAAGTTCGCCGTCGATAGGCGCCTTAATCACCAAATTGTCTTTACGGCGGCGTATTATCTTCATATTCAAGCGCATATTCTCAAGGCTCTCCTCCATACGCTGTATTTCAATGCTCCGGTAGGTGCTGTCCTGACGGGCACGCTCGCGCACCAATTCGTACTTCTCAACCGACAGAAAATAATCCTCTTCGGCTTGTATAAAATCCTCACGTGCAATCAGTTTGTCCTCGTAAAGAGCCTTCTGCTGCTCGTATTTCCGCTTGTTGCGTTTCACGTTCAGCGCAAGCCCCATCTCCTCCTGGCGAAGAGAGAGTTTCTGCTGCTCCATCGAAATCAATGTGTTGCGCAGCATATTCTCCTTTTCGGCCAATTCGGCTTCCGAGTTAAGAATCTGCATATCAAGGTTTTCGTTGCTCAAAACCACAATCGGGTCGCCGGCTTTCACGCGCGAGCCTTCCTCCGCCACAATCCGCTCCACAATGCCGCCCTCGAGCGGGCTCAACTGTATGGTTGTCATCGGCTGAACCTGCCCGCCAACCCTGATATAATCGTCAAACTTGCCGCTTGTGGCGTTGGAAATGGTGAGCGCGGCGGCGTCAACCTTCAGCACCCGCGAATCGCTCTGCAGCAACAGATAAATCACAAGCGCCGCAACGCATCCGCCAATCCAAAACGGCACCGCCTTCTTCGAAAACGCAGCCGCAATTCCTTTTTTCTGTTCGATAACTCTGTCCATAATTATTTGTTGATTTTTGATTATTGATTTTCGATTTTTCGGACGCCATAATATGACGTCCCTACATATTTCAATTATTAAATCCTAATTCCTAACTCCTCACTAACTCATTGATTTACATATTCTATTCCGCTGTAATATTTCACCACGCTCTGTTTTATCAGATACCTGAAAAGCGAGTTCATATTGTCGGATTGTGCTTTCAGATAGTTGTTTACGGCCGTTTGGTACTCGAGTCCCGAAATCAGGCCCTGCTCCATTTTTTTCATATTAAGTTGATAGGCCTCCTGCTGAATTTCGGTCTTTTTCTGCGATTGAAGGTAGGCGGTCATCGCGGCATCGCACTCGCTAAAAGCCTTACGCACAGCCGATTCCGTCTCGCGATTTTTCTGCTCAAGTTCGGCAGTGGCCCTGACATACGAGTTCTTTTTGTGGGCAACGTTCGACTGGCCGTGCAGACGGTTGTAAATGGGTATCGACAGCGACAACCCCACATACTCGCCGCCGTGGTTGCGAATTTGGTTGCTGAAACTTTCGGCTGGCACGCCCTCATACGAGTAGTAGCCCGAACTCCAACCGGTGCTGGCGCTCAATCGTGGCAACCGTTGCCACCGCGCCGTCGACAGTTCGAGCCGCGCCCGCTCGGCGTTCATTCCGGCAATCTTCACGCTTGGGTTGTTGCTCAACGCAAAGCCGACAACATCGTCAACCGTCAGCGTGCCGGCAACCGGCTCGGGCATCACTGTGTCCACCGTAAGTTGCTCATCCATTGGGAAAAGCATCAAATCCGACAAGGTCATCATCTGCTCGTCGCAAATCTGACGGGTGTTGGCAAGGTCGTACTCGCGGTCGGCAAGTTCGGCCTCGAGTTGAACCACATCGGCGCGGCTTTTCTGCCCCAATTCCTCCTGACGGCGCATCCGTGCAAGCGATTGTTTGGCTGTTTCTATCTGTTCCTCAAACAGTTGGCAGAGCCGATTGTAGTACACCACGTTGTAGTAGGCCTGCATCACGGCAAGGCAGATTTCGGCTTCGGTCTGCTTCTGCTCCGACTGCGTAATGGCCAACGCCGTTTTCGAAACCCGCACGTTGTTCACCGCACTGAAGCCGTTGAAAAGGTCGATTCCGGCACTCAACGAGTAGTTGTTGCCGAACGACATGGTGTTGAAATAGGTGTTGGACTCCGGGTCGATACTGCGGCCGAAGCTGTAGTCGGCGCCGACACTGGCCGAAACGGTTGGCGTGAGTGCCGTCAGAATGGCCTCACGGCGGTTGATTTGCGCGTCATCAACGTTGCTCTGCTGCACCTTGATTTTGGTCGAATTGGCCACCGCATACTCCATACAATCTTTGAGCGTCATTGTGCGGACGCTGTCGGCCTGGCCCGCCCCAAAAACGCTTGGCGCGATTGCCACAAGAATGCCGATTATCATTTGTTTTTGCATTTCGCTTCGTTTTTTAGTTTTTCTGCAAAAACAATGGCACAACCCGTGCCAAAAGTTTATTTGACTGATAATCAATCGAATCAAACTTTTGCAAAGTGTAAAAAAGTGTAAAGTTTTTTACAGTGGGTTTACAGTTGCTTTACAGAGTGGAGAGAGTGTAGGGTGCAGGGTTGAGATGTAGGAACGCCCATACAATCATAATTTCTAAATCCTAAATATTATCTACTTTCCCCTTCCTCCGAAATCATAAACAACGCCAATCGACAATGTTCTTGGTGTTTTGAAATCCTTGTATTTCACTGCCATACGGTTAGTGTACGAAACGCCCACATTCAAATGTCCGAAACGCAAGCCCACCGACGGCGACATATAGAATTGACCGGCATTGTACGATTTGTTATCGGTAGAAAACGGCAAACCGGCACCCAACCTCAACGCCACAAACGGCGATACCCGGCGGTTAAACGCCTCAACACGGTTATCCAAATAAACCGGCACCGCCCAGCAATGATGCCCCGTGCTGGTTGCAGTAAAAATGTAGGATGCGCCGACACCCAAATACCAGAACGGTTTGACATTGTTACCGAACGAAGCCGAAACCTGTGCGCCAGTGCCCACCAGACTTTCGTGTTTTATCTCATTGTTGTTGTCTTCGTCAGCCAGAATGCCGTCCTTGAAATCGGTGGCATCGAGCGTGAAATGTGCTCCGCCGCCAACAAATCCGCGCATACCAGTACTCATATAACGCTTGCCAACACGCTCATCGTGATTCTGCTGCCTCTCGGCAGCACGAGCCTCCTGCCTCTCCGCACGACGCGCCTCTCTCCTTTCCGCTGCCGTCGATTTTGGAAGCGGCTCTTTAACTATCACCTTGCACGTTTTGCCGGCTTTGACATCCGCAGCGCTTGTTTTTTCAATCACGCCGGGTTTGCTGATGTATACTGTGTGTGTGCCAGCCGTAAACTCAAACACGCCGCGAGTCTTGCCAACCAGCTTGTCGTCGATGTAAATCGAAGCGCCGCGTGCGTTTGTCCGCACTTTGATAAATCCTGACGGTATCCGTTTTAGTTCACCATTAACTTGGATTTCAGCATCTTGCGTAATTTTAACAGTTTTGGTTTCCTCGATATACAAATCACTTTTCAGCATTAGGTTGTGCTCGCCCGCCTCAAGACGGACACGCAGAGGCGTTTTGCCCACAGTCTTGCCATCAACAAGAACATCGGTGCCATCAGGTTTATAATTAACTGTCAGATAGCCTTTTGCGCGTTCCAACTTTACATCAAGATTCGCTCGCTCGCTTTTGCTTATAGTCAGGTTACCTGTTTTTGTTACATAGTATTCACATTCAACACGATAGGTGTGTCGGCCTGTCTGAAGGAAAGGCGATTTTATTTCGGAATCTAATTTTTCGTCATCAATATAAATCGCCGATTCTTTTGGTTCAACGCTTATAATCAGATAGTTGCCTTCGGTTTCAATCTTTTTGTGCGACAGGCGCAACTCGTAGGTGCATTGCTTCTCAATTTTGACCGGATAGGCGTATTGGCGCAGGACACCCAATGTTTTATGCTTGACAGTCAGATATTTGGCGCCGCGTGGCACATAAACCCAATATTCGCCCTCGTCAATTTTGGGCACGGTGGTGACAATGCCCAGCCCGTCGCCCTCGAAAATGAATCCGTCGCTCTGCACCTGCACCTTGATAAGTGCGCACGGCTCGCCGTTCTGGTCGATTTTCTTCTGCGTGCGCGCCGTCAGGTCGTTGTCGAGTTTCTTGAACGACGCCACGGATATGCTGTTGTCATCACCTTGCGCGAAAACCGCTGTGGCACAAAATATTGCGGCTATAATGCTAACTATCTTTTTCATGGTTTAGAATGTGAACGAACTTAAATCAATCAAACCGAAATCGGGGTCTTTGTCGGGCTGCCAGGCGCGGACGTGAATCACCGGCTTGTCGCGGTCGTTCAGGTCAACCATTAGGAACAAATAGCCCGTGTCGCCGTAGTTCGACGAGAAATAGTCTTGCTTAATCTGGATTCCGTAGATTTCGCCGTTGCCCGCCTTGCGGATTTCGTTGTCGGCAAAGCGCAGGTTGATGAACTCGTTGCTCGCAAAGCAAACACCCAAATTCTTGATATACTGCTCTTTGGTTTGCTTTGTATAGCGAATCACCTGCTTGTCGGGCTCAATGCTGATAGCGTCCTGAACGGGCTGTTTTTTAAGCACGTGGCCAACGATTATCAGCGCGTCATCGGCAAAAATGCTGCTGATGTAGTCGAGGCGTTTGAGCGCGTAGGCCGTTTTGTAGTTCTCGAGGAAGCGGATGAGCGTCAGGCGCGACTGCTCGCTCCACTGCGTCTTGCCGGTGATGCCCTCCAAGGCCGTCTGTGCAAGGCCGAACGACAGAGAATGGATTTTTCCGTCGGTACCGAACTCGAAAACAATATCCTCGACAAACGAGTTTTTGTTGTTCGGGAAGTTGAAAACCAGCGGCATACTGCGGCAGATGATGCCGTCGTCGGTTTTGGCAAAGCGATAGTTGGGCGTTCCGCAGATTCGGGCGCGGCCGTAGTTGACAAGTTTTGTGAACATATCCCAGCCCTCATCGTCGAAATACTTACGCACGGCGTCGTAACTGCGATTGACGATGCTGCGCTCAATTTCGGCCATAATGTTCTTATAATCAGCGTCTGACTTGACATATTCAAAGAACGATTCTGTCTTGGCTGCGGTCTTTTCCTGCGCCTTCTGAATCTCCTTCTGCGCCTGTTTCGGCTTGGCCGACACGCTGCTCAACTGCAAGTTACTGCTCTTATATGGCACTGGCTCAAGGGTTTCCATAACGTCTTTCAGTTCGGTGTCGATAGTGGCCTCACCCGTAAAAATGTACTCGCCTTTCAAGTCGATTTTGTTCTCATCGACAATGGTTGGCAACTCGGCAACGCCACGTCCGTCTTTGGCCGAAGCAATATTCGACCAGTCCTGACCGTCCCAATAAGTAAAGTCGAAATTGCTGACTGGCTGTTTTTTATAAGTGAAGAAAAGTTCAACCTGACGGAAATTGCCATCGACCTTCGACGCGCCTTTCGTCACCCTGATGTTCGAAAAAATGTTGTTAATCTGCTCCGGAATCCACGACTGGAGCAAGTATTGCTCGCCCGTGCTCTCGTCGGCGAATTTGATTGTGGCGCCGTCGGGATGGCTGCGGAGCAACGTCTGCGCCCAATAGTAGTAACGCAGCGCGTCGGCAATCTGCAACTTCTGTTCCGCCCTAATGGCCGACTCCACAAAGCCGATAATCTTGTTGCGGCGCGCCACAAAAATCTTGGCAATCTCGGTGCGCTTGATGTATCGGAAAACCGTCACCTTCGGCTCTTTGCCCACCACCACACGCTCGGTGTTGCTTAAAGTGGCTTGCGAGTAGGTCTTGATGACGCCCTTGAATGTCTCGCTGTAGCCCGCCGGGTCCTCGTTTCGAATCAACGTAAAATCGCTCTGGATTGATGTTGAAATCTGCCCGATGAGGTCGGCCAAAGCGTCACGGTCGGCCACGTTGAGGGTTTTGCCCTGCGCCTCGCCCCAAAGGTAGATGTTGCCCTGTTTTTTGATTTCAGCTATGCGCGTCTGCGCCTGCTTCTCTTCTGCCCTCTTTGACTGCGCCATTGTAGGTAAAGCACAATAGATGAGCATTATAAGTGATAGTACGATTCTCATTTCTGTTTGGTTATCTGTTCCGTCATCTTTCTAAAAATGAACGGAGAATATTCATATCAGTTTAATAGTCACTAAAATTTGCAATGTTCGCAAACATACAAATATAAAAAGTAGATGCGATTTTCAGCAACATCGGCAACAAAAATGCGAAAATTAACAATCACGGGCACATCGGCTTTACGTCAAAATCAACTAATTTTGCGCATTCTTAAACATTTACGCAAATGGAGCAACAGAATCAGAACCGGCACACTGACGATTACATTTTCGGCATTCGCGCAATAATCGAGGCCATTAAGTTTGGCAAGCAAGTCGATAAAATTTTGATGAAGATTGGCCAGAACAACGAACTGACACAGGAACTTACGGAGCTAATCCGGCAAAACAACATTCCCGTTCAGCGTGTGCCCATTGAGCGCCTCGACCGCATAACGCGCAAGAACCACCAAGGCGTTATCGCATTGATGTCGCCAGTTGCATTTTGCCAAGTAGAAGATATTGTGGCTCAAGCGTTTGAGAATGGAAAAATGCCTTTCATTGTCGCGCTCGACGGTGTTACCGATGTCCGCAACTTTGGCGCCATTGTTCGTTCGGCGGAGTGCGCCGGAGTGGATGCCATTGTAGTTCCCGAAAAGGGTGCGTCGCGCATTGGACCTGATGCCGTTAAGACTTCGGCTGGCGCATTGCACAAGGTTCCAATCTGCCGCACGTCGTCGCTTAAAAAAACATTGCAGATGCTTATGGATTCGGGGCTGACTATCTGTGGGGCTACCGAGAAAACTGACAATATCTATTATAATCAATCACTTACAGGCCCGCTTTGCCTTGTTATGGGCGCCGAAGACACAGGCCTCAGCGATGAAGTGATGCGCATTTGCGAGCCATTGCTGAAAATCCCGATTTTAGGCGAAATTGAGTCGCTAAACGTGTCGGCTGCCGCTGCGGTGCTTATGTATGAGGTGGTAAGACAACGTAATGCACAATAGATTCCTGTTTCCTATCAATAATTACATAGTTATTCAACTCACCGCCAATTGCGTTTTTCGGTGGGAAAAGCGAGGGTTGGACGGTTTTTATGGATGATTTGACCGCAAAGGCTATTATAAACACGTAGAGGCGCGATTAATCGCACCTCTACAACCTCATTTTCAATTATTTACATTTTTCAATTCACGAACACACGTTTCACCGTTCTGCCTGTTTTCACAATGTAAACACCTGGTTTATTGACGGTTATTGTAGAGACGTTGCGCGTGATGTGAACCCCAAAAGTTGGACAAAAAACTTTTGGAAATGTCACATTACTACACGACAGAAATCAAGCTGAAGGCGGTTCAGATGTACCGCCGGGGGAAAGGAAGTACAGCCATAGGCAGGAAGTTAGGCGTGCACCAG
>JAFZKK010000070.1 GCA_017551905.1 Salinivirgaceae bacterium | reverse complement strand
GACAATCTTGATGCAAAGTTGACTTTGGAAACATCGCGTGTTGGACATTCCAACCCCACTAAACTTTTAGACTTGAAAAAAGGAACATTTGAGGTTGCTATTGATGGAGAGATTCCCTTGACAAAGAACTCTAATTTCACAATTCCAGCCGATGCTCGTTTGTTGGTAACTTCGGGTAAGGCAAGAGTTGGTTATAGTGATAATGTGCTTACTCTCACACTTAATGGACATATAGAAATAAACGGTGGAGAACTTATAGTAGGCAAGTCGAAAACTAAATATACCAATTTATTCTATGCACCTGACGGGAAACCGTCAATCACTGTCATTGATGGCTCTTTGACAGTTTATAGCCAAATCAGTAGAACAATGGGTTCGGAGATGGGCTCACTTCTTTGGGAGCAGAGAGGTGGTACAGTTACCATACATGGACACGGAAGACCTGGTACTGCTAATCTTAGGACTCGAGGTGCATTTGAGATAGCAAACAACGGCGAATTCAAAATGACTGGCGGAACACTTATTGTGGGGGGTGTTGGAGGTGACGACCAATATGGCGATATCTACATTAAACCGGTAAAATCGGAATGTATGGGTGGCACAATAGTAGCGGCTGGCAACGGTACACAGAAGATTCACACTTCGGTTAACTTGTACAATTTGGAGGTTGCCAACGGAGCTGTACTTAACACACTCACCGATATTAATGTCTATGGTTTGCAAATCGACAACACTGGCCGATACAATGCTTTAGGTCATAAACTTACCATCCGCAAATGGTTCCATAATGAGAACAACGAGGCTGAGTCTGGCGCCAGCGAAGGATTTATATTCGGCGCGGCAACCCACTTGACACAATTTGTGGGTACCAACATGGAATACAAAGGCATCAATGAATCCGAAACTCAATTCAACGAGTTGATAATCAACGGTAATTTTAGTTTGACGGGCGAACACTCAAACATCAGGGTTAGCGGCAATCTGACTCAGGAGTCTGGTACTGTAAACGACCACGGGAATGTAATATCGCTTTATGGCGACCTTGTCTATAATGGCAGCTTCACTGGCAATGGTGGCATCAACTTATGCCGCACCGACAAAATACAGTACATTGAGGGCAACGCAAGGGGAAAAATCGGCACATTGTTAATCAACAACCCGAGTGAGGTACACCTGAGCACCGACCTTCACATTATCAATAAACTTGTTCTTGGGGCATCGCTTTATATCAACCGCAGCCGCGTCATTCTCGACCACACTGCTGTTGTTGAGAGCTCTGGCGGCGATTTCGACAGCGGTCGTATGATTCGTCTCAATGGTGAGCATGAGGACAATGGTGTTATACAGTATATACAACACAACCCGAAAAATTACATTATCCCGATTGGTGTGTTGCAGGGAAGCGACCGCTATTACACACCGGCCATATACAACTTTACAAAGAACAACCTCGCCGATGGAGCGGCATCAATCACGGTTAAGACCATCAAGTCGCGACACAAGAATCTGACACAGGAACCGACAAAGTGGCTCGATTACTATTGGGTTGTTACAACCGATGGCTTTGGCGAAGACGGAAGTGAGAATTTCGCTATCAAAGAACCGGAAGATTGCAATTTCGCTGTAAAACAGACATACATCTATCCGATAGGTAAAGTGAGTGACGGCGACGATGAAATGTTCCCCGAGTATATGTATTATGGTGGCGAAACCGAATTTGAATGGGAAAGGTTAGAGGACAAAGCATCGTTGAAGAATGCCGTTAGTACAGACAACGACACCGTTATATACGAACCGTTTGGTCATATCTATGGCGACTACACAGTGGGTTGCGTTGGTGATGACATTTATACCGGACGTCCGGTGCTGTACTCTTGCAAAAGCGGTTTTTGGGACGACCCCGAAACATGGGTTTATAAAAACGAGAATGGCGACATGGTATCGTACAAAGAGATAACCGGTGCGGTGAATGTGGAGGAGTATAGAATAAACGGCAACCCATTCCATATCAGTCCGGGACACACAGTTACTGTTACCAAAGACCATACAAGCGCGTATAGCGTAACATTCGACGAGGGGGCAGATTTGGGTATTTTGAATGTCGGACAAACCGTAGGTAGCGACTTCGGCCGTGTGAAAGGCGCAGGTCATTTGGTTATGTACCCTGTTCCTGCCGATGAGAACTATTATAAGATGCCGGCCGGCAACTTCTCGGTATTCCTTGCCAACACGCAAAGCGTTATCGAGTTTGCCGGCGGAAACGGCAAACTGCCTAACGCAATTATCGGCCAAGTTTCAAACCCATTGCAAAATGTGATTTTGTCTGGCTCTGGTGAGAAACGGCTCACCAAAGAGTACGGCGAGTATATCAACGGATATATGCTAATTGAAGAAGGCGTATCGTTGAATTTCGGCAACACACCTATACATATTAAAGGCAATTGGATTGACAAAAACCGCACAAGTTCAGGTTTCATTGCCGGTTCGTCAGCCGATAGGTCGATTGTGGAATTCTGCGGCAGCAACAAGCAGCAAATTGTTTTGTCGAACGACCAGACAGCGTTCTATAAGCTGCAAATCAACAACCCTGAAGATGTTGAGATTGTTAAATCGAATGAGGATGGTGTAACTATCGAAACCGCCAAGGTTACAATTAACAAGGATTTGAAGCTCACCAACGGTTGCATAATCGATATGGATAACAGCCTTATCACAATTGCAAATGCGGCAGATATTTCTTCGGCAAGCGCTTCGAAATATGTTGTCGGTCCGTTGGCAAAGGTAATTTCAGGAAATAAAGGGTATACATTCCCTATCGGTACCATAGATGAAGGAACTGGTGAAAAGGTGTATGCGCCGACACAGGTCAACCCTGTATCAAAGACCGGTACATATAAAGTCACATTCCATTCAGGGTCGTACGACTTTGGCGTGGTTTGGCCATTCAACGAGATGAGCCGTACCGAATATTGGGAGATAGAGCCATTGGATGTTACTGGTGCTACCGCAAGATTGGAGCTTCGTGTTGGAGACAACACAATTACAGGCTTGAATGCGTCTATGCTCAATAAAGTAAGTATCGCAGGTTACAACGGTACCAACTGGGAAAAAATCGTTAGCAATAAAGCAACCGGTTCGTTGCCGTCGGCTAAAATGTTCACTAATAAAGCCGTTGCTTTAGACGACTATGAGCAATATACATTCGGCATCAGCGCAAGTACCGCGAAACTGATTGACAAAGATTTGTCATCGACAACAAGAGGTTACGATGTTTGCGACGGTGACTCTTCGGTAACTATTCCGGTGTTCTTCACAGGTTCAGGTGGTCCTTACTCTGTGAAAATAAGGATAACCGACCAGGAAAAATCGAAATCTGTTGAGCGTGAAATAGGCTCACTGAGTGCTGAAGACAATATAGTTCTGACGGGTTCCGATTTCGCCGCAATGTTCGGTAAGAGCGAAGGCTATTCGACCGAGCCATACATAATCGAAATTGTCAGCATGAAAGATAATGGCGAAGACGGCGCACCTGCCGGCGGCAACAAGGCTGAAGTTACAGTACATTATAACGCGCTGCCGGTAATCGACGGAATAAAAATTGTCGGTATGGGCGACGAGCGTAGTTATAGTATTGTGGAAGTAGAGGGCTTAGGTATAGAAATTGATTATTTATGGAGCGTTTCGCCAAACAAGGCTGTAATAGACCCAATAAATGAATCTACTGCTACAATAACATTTGGCGAAGACACAGAGCCATTTACTGTAACGTTGAAGGCTCAAAACGCCTATAAAGTGGAGGTTAACGGCCACTATTGCGTGCGCGAAGGCACAAAAGTTGTCAGTGTTGAAAGCAAACCACAGCCTCTGATTGTTGGCAGCTTTGGATTGTGCAAAGTTCCGGGCGAAGGCGGAACAGCCGATTACTCGACCGAAAAAGTGGCCGGGCACAAGTATCTTTGGAAAATTACAGATAAGGCAGGTAATGCATTATCGGGTATTAGCGTAAATCATTCCGATGTTGAAAACGAGGACTACAACACCGCCACTGTTACGTGGGATGAGACTTTCGATGCAACAGAAGCCAAACTGACGGTAACAGAAGCATACATTAAAGATGAGGTACGTGTGTATAATGACGCAGAGCGTGTGATTACATTCTACGAAGGTGTGGCCTTTGAAGAAGAGGATTTCTCGTCCCGCCCCATTGTTTGCGACAACACCGTTGGCAGCGTAAAACTCAAAACATCTGATGCTTCTTGCTCTTACGCCATATATGATGAAACAGGAACAAAAGCTATCGGTCCCGCATATTTCGGAACAGGCGGTGAATTGTTAATGAAAACCACCGAACCGTTGTTGTATTCAAGTGGGCCGGAGGTAAAAATAAAGGTCGTTGCCAAAAACAAAGGGTGCGAGGTGAAACTGGATAACAGTATTTCAATTCTTGAAAATCCGGAAATCGACAATTTTGTAATTGATGACCGCGATTTGTACCAAGGTAAGTTGGTTCAGCTAAGCTATACGCCAAACGAAATCGTAATTAACGACTATAGTTTCAATTATAGTAACGAGGGCGTATCTTACGCCGTGACAGCATCTTCGTTTGAGAATAAAGAATTGCCGACAGGCAGATATATGATGGTTGAAATACCTAAGGCCGACCGAATGAAAGGCACACTAACAATCAATCATAATTATTCGGTTGAAGGGAAGACTTGTTCAAACACCTATAGCATAGATAGAGCTATTAGCAAAGATTATCTGTGGAAAGGCACAGGCACTGCCGAACCGGGTGAATGGAGTGCTGGTGCCAACTGGTGGATGGGTAGTGCGCCCGCCTATGATAAAGATGATGTTGTCGCCATTATCCGCCCCGACAACTTAATCGATTGGAAAACGGGTGAAACGTCAACTACTGTTGGTATGCCGAAGATTACTACGACAACCGATGCCGGAAATGTTAAGATTGAAGCTGGTGCTTCGTTAGCCATTGCTTCGGGACAAAAACTGATTGTCCACGGCGATATTGAAAACAACGGCACTTTAGACTATGACGGCACAATAGAGTTCTCTGCAAAGACTCATAATGTAACCAGCTCGTCATCTGACGCAAGCTTCAAAAACATTGCATTGGTTGCTGGTGCAACAGTAAATGCCAATAGCAACATTAATGTGACTGGCGCTATTGAGAACAACGGCACTTTAGGTGGTGGTAAAAAGATTATTCTGTCGGGTGAGGCGGCTCAGACAATTTCGGGCAGCGGCACATTCACAAATCTTGAGGTGAATAAAGAGAGTGGCAATGTCACAGCGGCATCCGACATAAATATCGACGGACCTCTTACCTTAACCAAAGGTCTTATAAAACTCGGCGATAATACGCTCTATTTCGGAACAAACGGTTCAACAACCGATGGTGTATATACTGAATCAGCCAAATCGTGGATAGCAGGTAATGTCTCGAAAACTTGGGCTGACGACAGACAGAATGAGTTTACATTCCCTATCGGAAACGGCTACCGTCTGGCAATGGTTGGCATTGAGCCGAATTCAAAAGGTGCCACATTCACGGCAAACTATTCGTTTACTAAAGGCAGGGAGGCAATAACCGAAAATCTGACAGGGGATCTGACACGAGTCAGCGGTTCTGAGGAATGGAATCTAACCGGTGACGCATCAAGCTATATTACACTTCACTGGTTCAATGCCGATTCAAGCGGTATAACATCTGACAAAATAGGCGATTTGTTGGTGGCTCACCTGAAAGGTGGTTCGTGGAAACCAATAGCGGCTGCACCTAAAGGTGCCGATGCGATTAGAACCAAAACGCTTGTCGATGACTATAGTCCGTTTACGTTTGGCACAAAGAGCTTGGATGATATTCATCCCCTTCCCGTAACCTTCGCCGCCTTCACTGGTCGCCAGGAGGGCAACAGCATTGTGCTTGAGTGGGCGACAATGTCGGAGAACAACAACGACTACTTCGAGATTGAGCGCTCGACCGACGGTGTCAACTTTGTGACTATCGGTTACGTTGAAGGTGCCGGCAACTCGAGCAGCCGCATCGATTATATCTTCAGCGACAACGCGCCCGAGCAGGGACGACTCTACTACCGTCTGTCGCAAGTCGATTTCGATGGCACACGCGAATATGCCGACAAGGTTGTGACTGTGACATTCGCAAACAACAAGCTGACCGTCAGCATTGTACCGAACCCAACAAGCGGAATGTTCACTCTGCAAAACTGCGGCAACAGCGGACAGCTTGTGATAATGACACAAAATGGAATGGTTGTCGAGGAGTTTGAGGTTACCGACTTCAACCAGCAAATAAACATCGGCGATTTGGCAAACGGCATCTACATTGCCAAATACACAACCGACAGCGAATCGACCATTCTTAAGATTGTCAAGTTCTGAACCCCTTTTTAAATGTTTATAACCGAAAAAGCCGAGTCTGTTACAGATTCGGCTTTTTCATTTATGTTCAAATGCTTATCGCCTTATGACTCTTTGCCTTATTGTCTCGTTTTGTGCGACAAAATCGCCCGTTCAATCGCCTTGCGGCAAACCGGACAAAACTCCGATGGTGTGTTCGAACGCATAATGCAATCCTGAGCCGGGCTAAACATTCCTTTGGTCATGTATCCCCCACCCTCAAAAACACCGACAACGTTCTCATATTCAGCGGTGCGCGGTGTCGGAAGCGGTGTCGTCGGATTCATCATATTTTTCCATTTCGATTCAAAATCGACAAGTGTTGTCAGGTTGGGCTCCCATGGCTCGCGCTTGATGCTGTACATCTGTTCGTTGGCCTCGTCGGCATAGAAATACTCATCGCCCAAACCGGCAAAACCGTGCCCAAACTCATGAACTATAACCCTAAGCGACAAATCGTGGTCAGTGGTGCCTGCCGAATAGAAATTGTAGAACCCGCCACCGCCGTATTCATCGGTGTTCACCAAAATTATAACATGGTCGTATGGCACACAGGCCGCCACATCGTGAATGGCTTTTGTATCGAAAGTTGTCAGGTATCGGTCGATATCGAAAGTGCTGAATGTGAAGTTTATAGCCGTATTACGATAAATGCCCTTAATGGGAATGTCAGTGCCGCTCTCAGCCGACGGCGACTCAACCGCATAAATGTTAAACATATCGCGGTAAGTCTTGAACGGCTCCACTCCTGACATATACTGCCATGCGCGCTCCACATCGCGGCGGAATTTATCCATCTGAGTGGCCGTGTAACCTTCCGCCAGAAAAGCGACATCAACCTTGTCGCCAACATCGCCGCCGCCATGTATAATACTGTATTTGTAGCTGTTAGCCGACTCGCGACGGATAAACTTATTCTTCGGGTTAATGTAAAATTCAGTCATCACCGAATAACCCGCCCTATCACGGTTCATCTGCTCAAACCGAAATTTGACCGTCTGCTTTGGAAACGGCATCAGACTGACATGATAGAACGATTGTGTGCATCGGCGAGCCTCGGGCGACTGCTGCCACTCGTCGAACAAGCTACTGAACCCATTCTGATACAGCACTTTACCCGATACCGAATCGATAACCGAGAATCGGTAGCAACCCATTTGGCAAGTGTCGCCGACATTCCGGTTGCCAGCCCATTGTCCTTGCGATTTCATCTCCTTCAACACGAAACTCACTGATTTACTGTCGCCTACAAGTTCATAATCGACACGCAGACATTCGTCGGTAAAAAAACGCTCAAATTGGGTTTGAGCATAGCAAAACCAGGCTTGCAGAAACGCCGCAAGCGCAACAATTGTTTTCTTCATCTTATTGTGAGAGAATATGTTATTCTTCGATTGTCAGATTGAAAGGCAGACTGACACGCTCTGCGTAAATCTCACCGGCCTCAAGAATCTCCTCATCGTCATCTTTGTAGTACCAGTTTATACAGCATTGATTTCCAGCGCGATTGATACTTTCAAACTTCTTCATGATATCGAGAAAAATCTTCGAGCTCGAAGTGTTGAAATAAATCATCTTGAAGCTGACTTGCGTGTTGTCGTTGGGCTGCATGGCATATTCGTCAATCCAATTCAGAATCGGACGGTAAAAACCCATTGGGTTCTCGGGAAGCGATTTTCCTTTGAAAACAAATACGTTGCAATCTTTGTCTAAAATAACCTCAGGAGTAACCTCACTGCTTTCAATAATCAAAGGCGCCAAAGCCATAATTCCTATTTTTATGTACCAAATGGTGTGTTGAATTGACGTGCAAATATAAAGAATTGAAAATATAACGATGATTTTTTTTCATAAAAACGATTGTTTGTAACTCATATTTCGCAAATAGACTCAAAAAACCTAAATCATAAATCGTAAATAAATACCTTTGCCGCCCTAATGAGTTTTTATGCCGAAGGTTGCGTACATATCGCTTGGCTGCAAGCTGAATTTTTCCGAAACGTCGTGGATTGTGCAGCAATTCGAAAACGCTGGTTATGAACGTGTTGACAATCACGAGCAAGCCGATGTGGTGGTGGTGGACACCTGCACCGTGACCGAGCTAGCCAACAAGAAAAGCCGCCAGGCAATCCACAAAATTTTGAACCGCAACCCCGAAACCATATTGGTGGCCATTGGCTGCTACACACAACTCAAGCCCGACGAAGTAGCTGAAATTGAGGGTATTGACTACATTTTCGGGTCCGACAACAAAATGGACTTGACCGACATCATCGGCAACCTGCAAAAACAGCCGAAGCCAGTGATTTCGGTCACAAAAGAGAGCCGCGTGTTTGAGCCGATATATTCGTTTGGCGACCGCACTCGCAGTTTTTTCAAGGTGCAGGACGGCTGCGACTATTTCTGCTCATACTGCACCATTCCGCACGCCCGCGGACGCAGCCGCAGCAACACTTTGGCGCACACCGTGGATGTGGCGCGCGAGGCGGTGGCGCGTGGCATCCGTGAGATTGTGCTCACGGGCGTCAACATTGGCGATTTTGGTCGCGCCAACGGCGAGAGCCTCTACCAGCTTCTGCTTGAGCTTGAGCGGATTGAAGGGCTGAAACGGCTGCGCATATCGTCGATTGAGCCAAACCTGCTCACCGACCAGATTATTGAGCACGTGGTTGATTCTGAGGTAATTATGCCGCATTTTCACATTCCGCTGCAATGCGGCACCGACCGTCTGCTCGCACTGATGCACCGTCGCTACACAACGGGCTTCTACGCCAAGCGTATCGAACTGATTAAGAAGCTGATGCCCGACGCCTGCATTGCCGCCGATGTGATTACAGGAGTGCCAACCGAGTCTGATGCCGACTTTGCCGAGGCTTGCAACTTTATAAAATCGATGCCCCTATCCTACTTGCACGTGTTCCCTTACTCAGTGAGAGCCAACACTTTAGCCGCTCGAATGGAAATGGTGCCGAACGAGATTCGCAAACGCCGATGCCAAGACCTCATCGGCATTGGCAAAACAATGACTAAAGCGTTTATCGACAGTCAGATAGGCCGCACGCGCCCCGTGCTTTTCGAAGCCGAGCCGTTTAGCAAAGAGATGTGCGGTTTCACTGATAACTACATTCGCGTAAAAACATCTGCCAATCAAGCGTTTATAAACACCGTGCAAAACGTGCGGATTGACCGTTACCTTGGCGACAACGAAGCCACAGGCACAATAATCGCTTGAAAATCAATTAAACTCTAAACCCTTAAACTTTAAACTTTTAAACTTTAAACTTTACCAATGATAAACATTGAAGAAATAGGCCGTCAAGCCACAGAACTTGTAAAGGAAGTTGGCCGTTTTATCAAAGAACAACGCGCACAGTTCGATGCAAGCAAAATCGAGCACAAAGGACTGCACGACTATGTTTCGTATGTTGATAAAACCTCTGAACGTCAGCTTGTTGATGGCTTGAGCAAGATTCTGCCAGGCAGCGGTTTCATTGTTGAGGAAAACACCGCTGGGCACACAACCGAGGACGATATTTGGATTATCGACCCGCTCGATGGCACCACCAATTTTCTGCACAACGTCTATCCGTTCGCCATTAGCGTAGCGCTGCAGCACAAGGGCGAGCTGGTGCTGGGCATTGTGTACGAGCTTGGCCGCGACGAGTTTTTCTACTCTTGCGGCAACGGTGCGTTCTGCAACGGACAGCCAATCCACGCATCGGCAGCGCCAAATTTGGAGCAAAGTTTGATTGTAACAGGCTTTCCGATAAGCAAATATGGCCGTTTGGACGGACACGTGGCTGTGGTGAAGGAAATTGTGCTGCACTCACAGGGCATCCGCCGCACGGGCTCGGCAGCATCAGACCTCGCATACGTTGCCTGTGGCCGCTTCGACGGATATTTCGAGTATGGGCTGAATCCTTGGGACGTGGCCGGCGGCACCTTTATCGCGCAGCAAGCTGGCGCCATTGTCAGCGACTACCGCGGCGGCACCGACTATCTATTTGGCGGTGAGATGTTTGCGGCAAGTCCGAAGGTTTATGACGAGGTGTTGGAGATTTTGAAATGTAAGATGTAGGAGTTAGAAGTTAGGAATTAGAAGTTATAAAGTTACAAGTGATAAGGCAAAAGGCATAAGGAAGCATCGTCTGTTGTCTGAAGTCCAAAATATTTAAACCTGTTCAACTTGTTAAACCCGTTCAACTTGTTAAACCCATTCAACCTTAAACGATTCACCGATTGACCGATTAACCGATTCACCCAAACACCGTCTCACCATTAAAAAGATTAACTACATTTACGCTCTACAAATTTTGATTTGATATGAAACGTATTTTATTGATAACATTGGCTTTAGCATCTCAATTCGCAGCTCATTGCCAAACACTTAACGTCAGCTTCGACTACGCGGTTTACATGCTCTCCGACAAGCGCTCATACGTTGAGACTTATCTGTTAATCGACGGAGAATCAGTTAACTACACTGTAAACGATGTTAATCTAGAGTCGAAAATCGATGTGTCGATGATTTTCAAAAACGCCGACGATTTGGTGGAGTTCCGCCATTTTATTGTTGGCAACCCTCCCCTGCCCGACACCGCTGAAGTCCATCCCGACTTTTCCGATGTCCAACGCATCTTCATTCCGCAAGGAATATACAACTTCGAACTGAAAATCAAAGATTTGAATGCGCTAGACGAGTTCAAGAAAACCATCACACGGCACGAAATTATCGCTATCGACATTCCGCAGAAACAAGTGGCACTCAGCGGAATAGAGTTGTTGGAAAGTTTCATTCCTAAAAAAGAACGCACCATCAACCTTAAAAACGGCTACGAATGCCTTCCCTACTGCAAGTGTATGTTACCGCAAGAGACTGAATATCTGCGGTTTTACGTAGAATTATACAACGTAGCAGCCGAGCTCAACGGACTGGGCGAGTGTTCAATCTACACCAGCATCCGCGACGTCCACTCGCTACGGACCATCGCCGGACACTCGTCTAGTTCATCGGTCAACGCCATGAACTACTATCAGTATATGAAGGAGATAAACGTGAAAAAACTGCCGTCGGGACAATATTTTCTGACTGTCGAAATACGCGACAAACACAACAAACCGGTGGGTACTGCATCGAAATATTTTGAACGAGAAAACCCCGGATTCAAGCTGCCGACCTACAACCAAACAGGAAAAACTTTGCGCAGCGCATCAACATACAGCAATTCCGACACTGTGGCTATGATACTGAACGACATGAAGATAATTGCCGACAGCACCGAAATCGGTATCATTAGCAAAGCCGTTGCTTCGGCCGATATGATTGTGATGCAGCAAACGCTCCACGACTTCTGGGTTCAACGTAACCAGTTCGACCCCGACGGCACGCTGGCCAACTTTGCTAACCGCGCCAATGCCGCCCGCCAACAGCAATGCAGCCCCGACCAAACCCAACTGATGCTGCGCTACGGCATTCCAAACACCATTGTTGACAGACGTAACGACGAAAAGCCGTTCGAAGTTTGGCACTACTACAAAATCGGCAACCTTACGAACATCAAATTCGTGTTCACGCCACAAAACGGCACTTACACGCTTCTGCACAGCAACATGCCATGCGAACGCCAAAACGACGGTTGGAAAAATGAGTTATTCGCCAAAGGAGAGCCTCAACCTGCAGATACGGAAATATTTGAAGGACTGCAATAAGGACTGAAGGATTGAAGGATTGAAGGATTGAAGGATTGAAGGATTGAATGCGTGAAGAATTGAAATAGTAACATTTAGGATTTTTGAATTACGATTTATGAATTACGAATTACGAACGGATGTTTTGGGGACGAACCGCCTGCGTCTGTTGTCTGATGACCGTAGTCTGTAGTCCTCAAAAAAACGATTCACCGATTCACCAACAAGATGAAACCTCTGCAACTAATCGGCTACTACCTTACAATGACGCTCTTTCTTGCGGTATGGATACTGCCGAAACCGTTACAGATGTTGTTGGGGCTGTTCATTTATGTGATTGTAGCGCACGTTTTGCGCTATCGCAGAAAGGTGATTATCACCAATTTAACAAAATCGTTTCCGCAGAAAAGCCGAAAAGAGATTAACCGCATTGCACGGCGTTACTACCGGCACCTATCATATATGATTATTGAGGCCGTAAACCTCAGATTCTCACCGCGTAAACGCATTGCACAATGTATGGGTGTGCAGAATCCCGAAGCACTCCAGCAACTCATCGACAAGAACCGCAACGTGCTCATCATCCTTGGGCATTACGGCAACTGGGAATATGGCTGCGCGAAAATTGCCAATTTCGACATCCGTACGACAGCGGTTTACAAGAAGTTGAGCAGCCCAATTTTTGAGCGATTCTACATGGAAATGCGCTCAAAAACAGGTGTTGAGCCGATTGAAATGCGCGACACAATGCGCAAGATGGTTGAATTGCGCGACAGCGGTCGCCGCTTTGCCCTTTTGAGCGTTGCCGACCAGACCCCCACCCGTAGCCAAATCCACTACTGGCTGCCGTTTTTGAATCAGGATACGGGCGTGTTCGTGGGTCCCGAAAGGCTGGCAAAAAAATTCGATATGGCTGTACTCTACTGCGAAATTAAACGCTTGGGATTCAGCCGATTCGACACAAAACTGACACTCATCACCGAATCGCCCGCCACAGAGCCTGAGCACGCTATCACCGACCGTTTCTACCAATTGCTCGAAGCGTCAATCCGCGAGGCACCGGAGAATTGGGTATGGTCGCACCGGCGATGGAAGCACCAAAGAGAGAACTAATTAATGTCCGAAAATTGGGAGATATACGCCGATTGGAACCCTTGGCATGGTTGCACCAAGATTAGCGCCGGCTGCAAGTATTGCTATGTCTACCGTCAGGACGAGATGTACGGCAGCGAGATTTCGAGCAGCGAGTGTCGGAAGACAGCCAACTTCAATCTGCCTCTGAAACGCAAGCGCGACAAGAGTTGGAAGATTCCCTCCGGACGAATTGTGTTCACCTGCTTCACTTCTGATTTTCTGCTGAAAGATGCCGACGAGTGGCGTCCCGAATGCTGGCAGATGATGCGCGAGCGCAACGACCTCTGGTTCTATTTCTTCACCAAGCGTATCGACCGCTTTTTGGAGTGCATTCCCGACGATTGGGGCGACGGCTACAACAACGTGCTAGTAGGCTGCACTGTCGAGAATCAAGCAATGGCCGACTACCGGCTGCCGATTTTCCTAAATATGCCCATCAAGCACAAGAGCATAATGGTGGCCCCAATGCTCACCGACATCGACCTTGAGCCGTACCTCACGCCCGCAATTGAGGAGGTGGCCACGAGCGGCGAATCTGGCACCGAGGCGCGGCCTTGCAACTACGATTGGATTCTGCACGTCAGGGAACAGTGCGTGGCTCACAATGTGGCTTTTCGCTTTCATCAGACTGGTGCGCGTTTCATCAAAGACGGTCGAATGTACCGCATTCCGCGCTGCTACCAACTCAGCCAAGCCCACAAGGCCAATATCGATTACAAGATTGGCAAGTATATGGTGCCCGAAACCATCAAGTTCGAATGGCGCGACGATGACTATCATGAGTGAATTTGATTTGCCTTCCGCACGAAAAATTCGCCCAGCGCCGTCCATATATAACCCAAAACACTTACTTTTATCGGGTAAAAACTTATAAATCGTTGTATATGAAAAAATTTCTCTATTTAGCTATTGGTGCTGCTATGCTGGCGTCGTGCTCGACACAAAACAGCGCCAACACCAATCCCGTGCTGACCATCGAAGGCGGTCAAGTTCAGGGAGTTAACACCGAAATACCGGGCGTTGTTGTTTACAAGGGCATTCCTTACGCCGCACCACCAATCGGACAGAACCGCTGGCGCGCTCCGCAGCCCGTTGTGCCTTGGCAGGGCGTCAAAGTATGTGACCAGTTCGGACATCCGGCATTCCAAGCCGCGCACTATCCGGGCGGATACACCACCGAGTGGGGCTATGGCGAAGAGAAAGCCTACAGCGAAGACTGTCTCTACCTCAACGTTTACACCAAAGCATCGGCACAGCCCGAGAAGAAACTGCCCGTGGCCATCTGGATTTTTGGCGGCGGCTTACGTGAAGGCTGGGGCTCGGAACCCGAATTCGACGGTCAGGAATGGGCTGCCAAAGATGTTGTGCTGGTAACGTTCAACTACCGTGTTGGGCCGTTCGGATTCTTCGCTCACCCTGAAATCTCTGCCGAAGACCCTGAGCACGCCACCGGCAACTGGGGCACTCTCGACCAGATTGAAGTTATGAAATGGGTGAAGAAAAACATCGCGCAGTTTGGCGGTGACCCCGACAATGTTATGATTTTCGGACAGAGCGCCGGAGGCCGCAGCACAAAATTCCTGTCGGCTTCTCCTCTCACCAAAGGATTGTTCAACAAGGCTGTGATAATGAGTGCAAGCGGATTCCTAAGCCCTGAGCGCACCGATGTTCCGGCATTCTTCCGTCAATCGCATCTGACGCTTAAAGAAGCTGAGGCACAGATTAAAGAAGTGTGCGACTGGGCCAACCTGAAGACACTCAAAGACTTGCGTTCGGCATCGACCGAGGAAATTTTCGCCCTTGGCTCACTCTACGCACGCGTGACCGGTAAGCGTACCTGCCTCAACGCCGGCCCCATTGCGCCGTATATCGACGGATATGTAATGGATAAATCGTTCGACGACGCCTGCCTCGACAACACGCTGGCCGACGTGCCTTATATGATTGGCTTCACCCTCAACGATGCCGGAAATATGGCCGGTCAGATTGCCGATTTCTGCCTCAACCGCCAGCAGAACGGCGGAAAAGCTTGGGCCTATCAGTTTGCCCGCCCGCTGCCCGACGACGGCAGCCACCCCGAGGATTATCTGAAGGGCGCATTCCACTCATCGGATTTGTGGTTTGTGTTCAAATCGCTCAAGCACTGCTGGCGCCCGTGGACACAAGGCGACTGGGACTTGTCGGAGAAGATGCTCACCGCGTGGTCGAACTTTGCAAAATACAACGACCCCAACGGAGCCAATGGTGGCGACTGGAAACCATACACATCTGAAAACGGACAGTTTATGCGTTTCAAGCTGAACGAACAAGATGCAGAAGACTCGTCGCTCGGCGAGCCGCTGCAAGCGCCGCAAAGAACACGTTGATAAATAAAAGTGATAAGATGAAAGCAGGGAGCGGATTTTCCGTTCCATGTTTTTTTAGTTCAATCGCGATTAAACTAAATAAAAATTGCTACTTTTGCAGTCGAAAAAGCATCATGACAATGCTGGACAACGAACGTTTATCGGGACAAAACAGACTAATTGACGATTTTGGTGCCTACTTTGAGTCGATTGGTTTCCAACCAATTGCAGGTAGGATTATTGGGCTGTTGTCTGTATCGGACCGCGAGGAACTCTCGTTCGACGAGATTATTAACCGCTTGAAAATCAGCAAGGGCTCGGCAAGCGTGGTTTTGCGCCGACTAGTGTCCGAATGCCGTGTGGCGGTTGTCGAGAGCGGCCGTCGGCATTACTACAGGCTGAACCAACAGAACCTTTTCGAACTGCTCGACGAGTTTGAGCGAATGTGCGACAGCGTGCGCTATCTGCTTAACACCACCATCGACCTGAAAACCGACAAGGAATCGTCGAATGCGAAGTATTTTAATCAGATAATCAACACTATAGACAGATATAAAACAAGTATGGCCACAATGAGGCAGGCCGTTCAAACAATTTGAATTATGAAAAAGAGAGTTGTAATAACTGGAATGGGAATTTACTCGTGCATCGGCAAGAATCTTGACGAGGTGCGCGAATCGCTATACAACGGAAAATCGGGCATTGTGTTCGACCCCGAACGCAAGGAAATGGGCTTCCGCTCGGCTCTGACCGCTTATCTTGAGAAACCTGACCTGAAGGGCGTTCTTTCACGCAACCAACGCGTCTATATGCCCGAACAGGCAATGTACGCATACGTGGCCACGGCCGAAGCGCTGAAAAACGCGAAAATCGACCAAGACTATCTGGACCGCAACGTTGTTGGACTTATGTATGGCAACGACAGTAGCGCCGACCCTGTGGTAAAAGCCGTCGATACAATGCGCGCCAAAAAGGACACCACTCTGGTGGGCTCGGGCGCCATTTTCCAATCGATGAACTCGACGGTTACAATGAACCTTTCGTGCATCTTCAAACTGCGCGGCATCAACCTGACGGTGTCGGGCGCCTGCGCAAGCGGCTCGCACGCCATCGGCCTGGGCGCATTGCTCATTAGCAACGGCCTGCAGGATATGGTTGTCTGCGGCGGAGCACAAGAGGTTAACCCGTTCTCAATTGGCAGTTTCGACGGCATCAGCGCCTTCTCTACCCGCGAGAGCGACCCGACAAAGGCTTCCCGCCCATTCGACCGCGACCGCGACGGACTGGTTCCTGGCGGCGGTGCGGCAACCGTTATTATTGAGGAATATGAGCACGCTGTAAAGCGCGGCGCACCAATACTTGCCGAAATTTTGAGTTACGGATTCTCGTCGAACGGCGACCACATTTCAACACCAAACGTTGCTGGACCGACGGCTTCGCTCGAAATGGCAATCAAACTGGCTGGCATCGACATCAACGAGATTGGCTACATCAACGCTCACGCGACTTCGACACCCGTTGGCGACGCTCAAGAGGCGAAGGCCATCTACAACGTGTTCGGCGACCGCCGCATTGAGGTTACATCGACCAAATCGCAGACTGGCCACGAAATGTGGATGGCTGGCGCAAGCGAGGTCATCTACTCGATGCTGATGATGAAAAACGAATTCATTGCAGCCAACATCAACTTTGAAAATCCCGACGAGGATTCGGCCAAACTGCTGATTCCCGACAAGCGTATCGAAAAGAAATTCAACACGTTCCTGTCGAACTCGTTCGGATTTGGCGGCACCAACGCAACATTAATCGTCCGCAACATTAACTGATTGATTGATTGACTGACTGAATAATTGATAGTAAAACAACGATTTGCTAATAGAAATCGATGGAAAAAGTTGAATTGATAAACAAATTAAATCTTATTCTGGCACAGGAATTTGAGGTGGACGCAGCGAAAATCAAGCCGGAAGCAAACATTAAAGAAACACTGATGCTAAACAGTTTAGACGCCATTGATATGATTGCGGTGATTGAATACGAGTTTGGGGTGAAAATTCCTGCAAGCGAATACGCTCACATCAAGATTTTCTCGCAACTCTACGACTATATGCAGACGGCGTTAAAGAATTAAAAATGAACAATTAACAATTAAAAATTTGAGTAAAGAATAATGAGTAATGTGTAAAGATGATTGAGAATGATTAGAAACTAAACCTTCTCAACAGCGAAGCACTAAACTTTAAACTTGAATACTTAATAACTAAATTTTAAATATCGTTAAATTATGGAAAAACAAGAACTTATTGCAAAAATCAATCAGGTTTTGGCTGATGAATTTGAAGTTGAACAAAGTGTCATCACTCCTGATGCCGACATCAAATCGACCCTCAATCTCGATAGTTTGAGCCTTGTAGATATGGTTGCTCTCATAGAGGAAGAATTCGGTGTGAAAATCAAAGGCACAGAGTTGGCTAGCGTAAAGACTTTCGGTCTGCTCTACGATTTTGTTTTCGACAGAATGGAAAAATAGCGGACTCACCGCCGCAAAACATCGCCACTGATGAAACAAGCACTTTTTCAAGGTGATGACATTGCCAAACTCATTCCGCAACGTCCACCGATTGTGATGGTCAGCCACTTTTTCGGCGCAACCGAAACAGAGGCCGAAACGGGGCTTGAAATATCGGCAGGCAACATCTTTTGCAAAAACAACAAATTTACAGAGCCTGGGCTGATTGAGCACATTGCTCAATCGGCTGCGGCTTTTGCTGGTTTTAACGCCATTGGGGCTGGGCAAAAGGTTGTGCTGGGCTACATTGGCGAAATCAAAAAACTGACCATCAACTCGTTGCCGCAAGTCGGCAAAATGATTGAAACCCGAATCGGCATTGTGTCGGAAGTGATGAACGTGCTACTGATGAGCGCCCGCTCAACCGTTGACGGACAGACAGTTGCCGAATGCAGCATTAAGTTGTTTATGGATAATAAGTAGTTGGTGTTGGGTATTGGGTGTTGGGTTAAACAACACGACTATTATATATATCACCAATAAAATCGGACATTAGGGCTGAACCTGTTCCAAATTGGAACTACTTCGTTGGTAAGGTTTTCTTACAAACTATATCATCCTTTTTTTCTTCATATTATTCAAAAACTGCCATATATTTGGCAAACAATGAATAATAATTTGCCAACGACCGATAATAGCGAGATTGTACTTTATAATCCCGATGACACCATTCGCCTTGAAGTCAGAATGAATGACGAAACCGTATGGCTGACACAGGCACAGATGGCAGAATTGTTCGGCACTCAACGTCAGGCAATTACAAAGCATTTGAAATACATTTTTGATACTCACGAGTTAGAACGAAATTCAACTATTTCCATTTTGGAACTACTTCAAAAGGAAG
>JAFZKK010000069.1 GCA_017551905.1 Salinivirgaceae bacterium | reverse complement strand
GGTCATCAGATACAACTCGCCAAGTTTGAAGCTTGCCACCATTCTGATGCGGCTGTCGGTAGCGTTGTCGAATACGTTCAGCAACAGCTCTTCAGCCTTATCGTAGTGGTTCATAGCGAGTTGGCGGTTTCCATTGTCAAGTGCTGACTGAAACTTGGCATACTCGTCGTTAGCCGGTTGCGCTTTAGCCTGCAAAGCCAGCGCAAGGCAAAGACTGATAATAATTGCGAATATGTGTTTGATGTTATTCAAACGTGTGTCTCCCCAATCTTCTGCCATCAAAAATAAGACCAATTTTCGTGAAACACAGCATAAATGCGCCTCACATTGGGCGACGGAATTGGCTCAACTTTTTGCGGCAGTTACCCTAATTGTCTGATTATTATTATTTTTGCATATAATTCGCCCCTCGTCACGATTCAAAAACCGTAAATGCTAATTTAACAATGCTTTTCATTTTTTGCGAAAAGATTTTAATGAAATATCAGAAAAATTAAATTTGCCGTTCAAATTCATAATCGAAATACAATGGAACATCATAAAATTAAAATAGGAATCACTCAAGGCGACGGAAACGGAACAAGCTACGAAGTGATGTTGAAATCGTTTTTGGAACAACATATTCAGGAGATTTGCACGCCTGTTGTGTACGGCTCGCCAAAGATTGCGGCTTACTACCGCAAGGCGCTCAATATCAACAATTTTTCGTTCAATCCGGCCGACAATGCCGATAATGTTCAAACCGGTAAAGCCAGTCTGATAAATGTTCTTGACGATACCGCCAAGGTTGAGCTTGGCAGCGCCACACAAGCCTCGGGCGAAGCGGCTGCCGTGTCGCTTGAGCGTGCAGTTGCCGACCTTTCGGCTGGCAAACTCGAAGCGTTGGTTCTCAATCCGCTGCCGGCCATTGGCTGCAAGACGCTGCAAGTGTCAAGTCAGTTCGATTATATAAAACAGAAACTTGGCGCAAGCAACACCATGACAATGCTTGTGAACGGTGCCATGCGCGTCGCCTTGCTCACCGATGCACGCCCGATGCGCAACATTGCCAAATCGATAACTGTTGACAATATTGTCGGCAAACTGCACTTGCTGGCCGACTCACTAAAATCCGACTTTGCTATCGACAATCAGAGAATTGCCGTATTAGGCTATAATCCGAATTGTACTGATGCTGAAAATCAGGAGTTTGAGGAGAAAGAAACGATTGTTCCGGCCATTGCGCAAGCCAACAGCGAAGGCATTTTGGCCTTTGGTCCATTCGATGCCGACACCATGTTCGGAACCGATTTGTTCAACCGTTTCGATGCTGTTTTGGCTATCTACTACACCCAAGGAATGGCTCCGTTCCGCGCTCTCAGCTACGATGACGGCGCAAGTTACATTTTGGGCATTCCTCAGGTGTGCGTTGCTCCATTCCAACCGTTTGGATATGAGGAGGCTGGCAACGACAAAGCCCAACCCGGTGCATTCCAAAATGCGGTATATCTGGCTTGCGATGTCACCAAAAATCGTAAGCAATATAAAGAATTGACGGCCAACAAGTTGAAAACCAACTCATTGTCTGACTGATTGAAGGCTACGCAAAAAGTTTGGTAAGCGCATAGCCGCAAAATACCAATGCAATACCGATAATCACACTTGCGCTAACGTAAACTACGAAGGTTGCAATATTTTGGTTTTGAAGCAATTGTAAACTTTCGTTGGCGAAAGTGGAAAATGTTGTGAAACCGCCGCAAAAACCTGTTGTCAACAGCAAAAGCGTATTTTGCGACATCAGCGGATGCCGTGCAGCGAATCCGTAAAACACACCTATCAACAGGCAACCTAACAAATTGACACACAATGTGCCAAACGGAAAACCATTAGCTTGGCTTTTCATCAACACCGATATAAGATAGCGTAGCGAGCCACCCGCAAAACTGCCAGCACCTACAATTAAAACCGATTTAAGCATATTCATAATATTGTATATCAGCGTGTTGCTGGTGTGTGATTAATACTCGTCAGCAACCATAAAATTATGATTTTTTGTAATTTATCTTGCTAATGTCATATTTTGTGCGACATTTGAAATCGGCAAAAAACTGAAAATATGAAACGAATCATTTTAACAGCGGCCGCACTTGTGACGGCAGCTAATATTTTGGCACAGACGCCAGTTTATCTCAATGTAAACCAACCAATTGACAGCCGCATCGAAGATGCTTTGCTGCGCATGACCACCGAGGAAAAGGTGGCTCTGTTGCACGCACAATCGAAATTCAGCTCGGCTGGCGTTAAGCGCCTCGGAATCCCCGAAGTTTGGTGCTCCGATGGCCCGATGGGCATCCGCGACGAGGTGCTTTGGGACGAGTGGGAACAGGCTGGCTGGACCAACGACTCTTGCATCGCCTTCCCCTCGCTGACCTGTCTTGCAGCCACTTGGAACACCGATATGGCCGCGCTCTACGGCAAAAGCATTGGCGAGGAGGCGCTCTACCGCCGCAAGAACGTGCTGCTTGGCCCGGGCGTGAACATCTGCCGCACACCAATCAACGGCCGCACATTTGAATATATGAGCGAAGACCCGTTCTTGGC
>JAFZKK010000068.1 GCA_017551905.1 Salinivirgaceae bacterium | reverse complement strand
TTAGCTGTTTTTACCGATTTTACAAGCAAGTAATCATAACCAAACAATTAATAATCAGTTAAATAATTAATTTATTTAATTATTCAGTTTAACGCCGTGATTTTACATAATGCAGCTTTGATTAACATTTGTTAAAATTTACGACTTTACAAAAGTGAATTGTGAAAATAATGCAAATTCTTACATTTGTAAACTGTTTTTTTAAGAGTTGAATTATGGAAGCAATGGAGCGCATGCAAAAGGAAATGATTGAGCGCATAGCTAAAATAATTGCGTCGGAAGGCTTGACGCAGTCTGAGTTTGCCGAATCGATATGCACTGGAAACGCCACAATAACGCACATTCTGAGTGGCCGCAACCGCGTCAGCCTCGATGTTATCACCAAAATTCTGACGGCTTATCCTAAATATAACACCGACTGGCTGATTCAGGGCAAGGGCGAAATCTATAAACAGCCTGTGCAGACCAGCATTTTTGATGTGCTTGGCGAACCGCAACCCGAAGCGGAGAGTGGCAATCAAGTTGAGCCAAGCGCTTCTGTTACAACGCCTTTAAGCTCCGATTCTGAGCCTGCAGAGCCGCAGCAAGCTAACACGCAACCAATTTCTCAAACACAGCCGCAAACGCCCGCAATTGAGCCGCAAAAGGTTGTCGAGAGGTTTGCCGCCGGAAGTTCCGAAATAAAACAGATTGTGGTTTTATACACCGACGGCACGTTTGCCGCATACAACCGCCAATAGCTCGCCACCCAAAACACGCTGATAACCTTTTGTTTAGCGCGTCGGTTTTAATATCATTCGGCCTGCGCCGTTTGCGCTCATTTTCGTATATTTGCAAAAAAAACATCATGTCGTTTTACACATCATTAATCAGACCGGCACTGTTCAAAATCAATCCCGAGCGCATTCACGGCGTTGTCAATTTCTCGATGAAAGCCGCGCAATCACTTGGGTTAGGGGCTGTTGCCGGTGCCATTTACAATCCTCGCAGTTTACAAATGGAAACTGAGTTTTGCGGCATCAAATTTCCTAACAGAATAGGTGTGGCCGCAGGTTTTGACAAGAACGCCGAGGTGTACAAAATGCTTGGAAATCTGGGGTTTGGCCACGTCGAGATAGGCACGGTGACGCCTCGTCCGCAGAGCGGAAATCCCAAGCCGCGCCTGTTCCGCTTGCCAGTCGACGGCGCCTTAATCAACCGCATGGGGTTCAACAACAACGGACTCGAGGCCGCTGTGAAAAAACTGCGCCGGCGCAATCATAAGATTGTTATTGGCGGCAATATCGGCAAGAACACAGCCACGCCTAACGAGAACGCCGTTGATGACTATATGGCTTGTTTTAGAGGACTTTACGACTATGTCGATTATATAACAATTAATGTCAGCTGCCCTAATGTGGCCAACTTGAAAAAGCTGCAAGACAAGGAGTATCTCGACAGATTGCTGGGCGCTATTACCAGCCAGCGCAAGCAGCAGGCCGTTTACAAGCCCATACTACTGAAAATATCGCCCGACTTGACGCAAGAGCAGATTGACGAAACCCTTGAAATCGTTGCGCAGAACGGCATCGACGGGGTTGTGGTGGCAAACACAAGCACCAAGCGCGACGGGCTGAAAACCGCACCTGAGCGCATTGCCGAGATTGCCAACGGCGGACTTAGCGGACAGCCGCTCCGCGACCGCTCGGTTGAGATGATTCGTTACATAAGCGAGAAAACCTCTCATAATCTGCCAATTATAGGAGTGGGAGGCACCATGTCGCCAGTCGATGCCATGGCAAAGATTGAGGCCGGAGCAACTCTGGTGCAGGTTTTCACGGGCTTTATTTATTACGGTCCGAAGCTGGCAAAAGACACCAACAAGTATGTAAAAAATCATTTACATTTGTAAAAACGGACGCCGAACAAATGTAACTTCGGGTGCTTTTTGGAATTTTACAATGTTAAAATAGTCTTTTTTTACAAAAAAAATAAACTTACAGTCTATTTAACATAATATTCGCCGATTCACAAGCCTCAAAAAGTCGTTGTTTGATTTCTGTCAATATCTGCGAAATAATTAATGGCTTCAATAAATGGTGCGTTCCATAAATTTTTCGATATTTATCACTCCAAACACACACTATATAATATGTTGTGCAGAACACCGCAAAAAGGATTTTTTCGCTTCTTAACAAGAATAGCGCTGTTGGTAGTGGTTGCGGCAATTTTTGGCTCGTGCGCGTCGTCGAAACCTGCGGCGGGCGAACTTGAGGCCTTGTCGAGCAAATTCGGCGTCAATCTGACCAAGCGCGACAACATAAAACTCTATCGCGAGGCGGCCGGCTGGCTGGGCGTAAGGTATCGGCTCGGCGGCACAAGCAAGCAGGGCGTTGACTGTTCGGGCTTTACAGGAGCCGTCTATCGCACGGTTTACGGTGCCAAGCTGCATCGCACGGTCGAGGATATCTACAACAAAGACTGCCAGCGGATAAGGCAGGGCAAGCTGAAAGAAGGCGATTTGGTGTTTTTCCACACCGACAAAAAAGGGCGGAAAAAGAAACCCAACCACGTGGGCATCTATCTGAAAAACGGGCGTTTTGTGCACGCAAGCTCGTCTAAAGGCGTGGAAGTCAATACGTTGAGCAATCCATATTATAGAAAGGCGTTTGTTAAAGGCGGACGGGTGTCAAAATGAAAAAGGAAGATTACACATTGCTGACCGACAGGCTGCCGGTCTTTTTCCAACCATGGTGGCTCGATAGCGTCTGCGAGGAAGGAGAGTGGCGCGCCGAGGTTTATCCCGAGCAGGGCGAGCCGCAGTCGGTTTTCGTCTTTTTTGTAAAGAAGAAATGCGGCCTCCGATACATAGTGATGCCGCCGCTAACACAGTTTTTAGGCGAATATGCGCTTGCCGACAACTCGCTGAACGACTGCAAGTTAATATCAAATCATTTTATCGATTCGCTGCCCAATAACGCGTTTATGGCGCTCAATATGAGCCGCAATTTCAAGTATTGGTCGCCGTATTTGTGGCGCGGATTCAAACAGACAACACGTTACAGCTTAATAATCAACGATTTATCGAATATTGATGCGGTGTTCAACAACTTCGACGAATCGAAGAAACGGAATGTCCGCAAGGCCGCTAAACAGCTCGAAATCAGGCATAAAATGACAGGAGAGGAGTTCTACGATTTTTTTGCCGCCAACCAGAAAAGCAAGAACGCCGAGGTTTTGTTCTCGCGGAGCTTGTTTCTGAAGCTGCACAAGGCCTGCGCTGAAAACAACGCCGGAACAATCTTGCAAGCCGTTGATTCACAATGTGTTACATGCGGCGCATTGTTTGTTGTCTGGGACAAAATAGCTATGTATGCGCTAACTTATTCATTTTCTGATAATTATCGCAATTCTGGCGTTGGCGATTATCTGATGTTCAATGCAATGAAATTGGCCGCACAAATGAGCCTGGCGTTTGATTTTGAAGGCAGCATGATTGAGAACGTTGAGCAGTCGTACCGTCGGTTTGGCGCCAAGCCGGTCGAATATTACCAGATTTCAAAAATCAGCAATCCGTTGCTGCGAATCGTTCATCAGTTCAAGCCGCTGTTTTAAGGATTGAATGATTGTCGGATTGACGGATTGATTGTGCTGAAATTTTCAAAATTCCGTACATTTTATCGAATCGAACGATTTTATGCGATTCTCAGAGAGAACAATATTTGAAGGATTGATGGATTGAAGGATTGAATAATTGAAAATTGAGAATTGAAAATTTTGTTGACGGATTGGTTGAATTGCGAACCGTCTGAAAATTTTAAACATTCCGTACAGTTTATCAGAAAAAAATTTCTACGCGATTCTCAAAGCATTTACCGAAATATCGAATAATTGAAATGAATGGTTTTTATCGTTTTTCTGGCTAAAATACACGCTTTTTTCGGGTTTGCTGATTTGTCTGATAATTTATATTATGTTAAATAGGATATTTTAAATACTGAAAATCTCCTATTTTTATGATAAAATAAATTATTAAAAATCAATGATTTGGGTTGTTATAAACTGGCAAGGAACTCACTTGCTGTCATAACCGGGATTTTCGAGTTGATAAAATCTTTCCCGTTGCGAGTTATAATTACATCTGATTTGGCTTTAAGAGCCGTATAATATTGCATAGCATCTTCAAAATCAGCAAATTGAGATGCAATCGAATCATCAACAGTGCGTTCATTGGTTGTTGCAACACGCGACAATCTGCGAAAATTTGCAAGAAGTTTGCGAACTCCATTTGAGCCATGTTTTCGCAACAGATACGACGCTGTGGCGTATGTCATTGGTGAAACAATCAATTTTACCTGACGATTGTAAGCCATTGTAAACAAACGTACTGCGTCATTGCAAAATGGTTCCCTCCTTTCAAGCAAATCCATTACAATATTAGTATCAAGAAACAGCGTTGTCATTTATACTTTTCTTCAAGATATTGATAATAAGCCTCGCGGCCATTCAAGTCGCTGTTGTCCGATTCTGCGGCGCCCAATAGACTCAGCACTACATCAGGAATGGCTTCCTCGTTGATTTTCTGGCTTTTACCGATAAAGCGCACAAGAAAATTCTCAATCATTGTATTGAGATTCAAACCTTGTTGCTGAGCCGATTCCAATGCCTGTTTGTAAATTCCGTTGTCGATAGCAACTTCCATGATTTTTTTTGTTTTGTGTTTGCGAATTTAGCGATTTTTATCGAACAGAATATGCCATATCCACTTTTCTCTCTTTTTTCCTTTTCAATATCCTCGCCCTTTGCTATATTTGCTAATTGACAAATGAAAACCACGCCTTCGGGCGGAAATTTTAAGAAATTTGATTCAAAAAATTATACAAAATATTAAAATTCAAATTTTTATGAATTTTTATATAAAATTTTGTTCAAATTTCTCGCGCAGCGATAATCATTAACGCCCCCGGCTGCGCAGCTCCCAATTTGTTTTTTATCAGATATTTTGTAAATTTGTGTGATAAAAATTCGGAGGACATTAAAATGACATACGCAACAGCCCAACATTTCATAAATGAGGCGCAAAAGCTTGAAGCCGAAGATAAAATCCGGATTATCAACATTTTATTAAATTCTTTCAAGCCGTCACGCAAAAAGATGAGCAACGAAGAGATTATGTCGTTATTCGACCATTTTACGGGTCGTCTTAAAGTTGGCGAAGGTTTCGACATAAAAGAAGAAAAATGCAAATATCTTGACGAGCGCTATGGAATCTGAATATAAGGTGTTTGTCGACACTAACGTTATTGCTAATTGGCTGATTCCCACAAATGTATCTCATTCCGAAGCCACTAATTTCATGCGGTTGTGCTTTAGTGGCAAGATTATGCCGTTTGTGAGTTCACATTCGCTCACCGATTTATTTTACATCACCCGCAAGCACTTTACTCCTAACGAGCGCTTTGATTTTATAAGGCTGTTAATCAATTCTTTTGCCATATTGCCCGAAGATTCCACGCTTTTTTCGGAAGCCATTGGTTTAGGCTCATCCGACCTTGAAGATGCTTTGCAGATTGTTTGCGCCGAGAGGGAAAACGTTGATTTTATTGTAACCGAAAATATAAAGGATTTTTCATTGTCCTCCGTTCCGGTTTTATCGATTGATTCCGCAATAAAGAAAATCAACTCGTAGTATCTTTCTTGATATTTCGCGCAGCGATAAAAAAAAACAAAGCCACCGTAAGGTGGCTAAATTTCTGTGTTTTTCGTGCGTTCCGTGGTTAAACCAAAACAGCCCCCTACTCCTTCAACTTCCGATACCGAATCCGATGCGGCTCGATGTCGCCCAATCGTTTCTTCTTATTTTCCTCATATTCAGAGTATGAGCCCTCGAAGAAATAAACTTGCGAATCACCCTCAAAAGCAAGAATGTGAGTGGCCACGCGGTCGAGGAACCAGCGGTCGTGCGAGATGACAACGGCGCAACCTGCAAAATTCTCGAGACCTTCCTCAAGGGCACGCAACGTGTTCACGTCGATGTCGTTGCCAGGCTCGTCGAGCAGCAGCACATTGGCCTCCGATTTGAGCGTGAGAGCCAAATGCAGGCGGTTGCGCTCACCACCCGAAAGCACTCCTGCCTTCTTCTCCTGGTCGGCACCCGAAAAGTTGAAGCGCGACAGATAGGCCCGCGCGTTGATAAACCTTCCGCCAACTTTTATTTCGTCCTGGCCATCGGAAATTATTTGATAGACAGTCTTTTCGGGGTCAATGTTCGAGTGTGTCTGGTCGATGTAGCCCAACTTGACGGTCTCTCCCACTTTGAACTCGCCGCTGTCGGGCTTTTCAAGGCCCATAATTAGGCGGAAAAGTGTGGTTTTGCCCGCGCCGTTGGGACCGATGACGCCCACAATACCGTTCTGCGGCAGCACAAACTCAAGATTCTCATAGAGCAGCTTGTCGCCGTATGCCTTGCTAACGCCGTGAGCCTCAATAACATTCGTACCCAAACGTGGTCCGTTGGGAATGAAAATCTCAAGCGTTTGCTCCTTCTCTTTGGTATCCTCGTTGAGCAAGCGGTCGTAAGCGTTCAGACGGGCTTTTTGCTTTGCCTGACGCGCTTTCGGCGCCATACGCACCCACTCCAACTCGCGTTCAAGCGTCTTGCGGCGGCGGCTCTCGGTCTTCTCCTCCATTTCCAACCGCTTGGTTTTCTGTTCAAGCCACGACGAATAATTGCCCTTCCACGGAATGCCCTCGCCACGGTCGAGTTCGAGAATCCAACCTGCCACATTATCAAGAAAATAGCGGTCGTGAGTGACGGCAATCACTGTGCCTTTGTACTGTTGCAGATGCGCCTCGAGCCACTGCACCGACTCAGCGTCGAGGTGGTTGGTAGGCTCGTCAAGCAGCAGAATATCAGGTTCTTGCAGCAGCAGACGGCATAAAGCCACACGGCGGCGCTCGCCTCCCGACAGGTTTTCAATCTTCCAATCGGCTGGCGGACAGCGCAATGCGTCCATTGCACGCTCAAGAGTATTGTCGAGTTCCCAACCATTGTGCTGGTCAATAAGTTCGGTCAGTTCGCCCTGACGCTCAATGAGTTTCGTCATCTCATCGTCGCTCATCGGCTCACCAAATTTCAAGTTCACCTCCTCGTACTCCTTCAGCAGAGCGACAATCTCGGCCGTCCCTTCCTCAACAACCTCACGGACAGTCTTTTGCGGGTCGAGTTTCGGCTCCTGTTCAAGATAGCCGACCGAATAACCTGGCGAGAAAACCACCTGGCCCTCGTAACTTTTTTCGACACCCGCAATAATCTTCATCAGAGTCGATTTACCCGCGCCGTTCAAGCCCAAAATGCCGATTTTGGCCCCGTAAAAAAACGATAAGTAAATGTTATTCAATATTTTCTTTTGCGGCGGAATGGTCTTGCTCACTCCCACCATCGAAAAAATCACTTTGTTGTCCTCTGCCATAATTCTAAAAATTTGTCGGGCAAATGTAAAAAAATGAACGCTTCAAATTATTGTTGTTCAAACAATCTTAAAATGTTAGCTTTGCGACAATAATATAACGATTGCAATCAGATGAAATTCAATATAAATTATGGTAGCGCGACCGATGTTGGCAAGGTAAAAGAGCACAACACCGACGCTGTTATCGAATTTCCGATAACCAACGGGCATGTTTTTGTTGTGTGCGACGGCCACGACGGTGTTGAATACGGCGGCGCGCTGGCGGCAAAGATAACCACCGAGGAGATAAAACGCTATTTCCAGAACCGCACCTACGCCAATTTGGCCAACGCTTTGCCGAATGCGGTCTCGTATGCCAACTATTGCGTTTATAATCAGTCGGTTAAAGAACGCCGATACAATGGCATAGGCTCAACAGTCGCCATTCTTATTGTCCAAAACGACGAGGCCTACTACGCTTCGGCGGGCAACAGCCGGATTTACCTGTGCAAAGGCGGCGAGATTGCCCAAATAACCCGCGACCATGTTGAAAACGACCAAGTTACGGTTCTTGTCGGTAAAGAAAAAAACATCAAATTCAGCGTCTGCAAGAATCCTATTCAGATTGACGGCGATGAGATTTTCATGCTCTGCACCGACGGACTGACAAGCCAAGTGTCGGAAGATGAGATATTTAGCGTCGTCAGCAACAAAGATATGTCGGCTGAGTACAAAACGGCGCAACTGATTGAAAAAGCCAATGCCGCCGGCGGCAAGGACAACACATCGGTGCAGGTTGTCGATTTTTCGACTTACGTAAAGAAAGAGCCGCGAGTATCTATTTGGAAATCAGTGGCAATAGTTTCGGTTTTACTACTGATAACCGTCGGGATATTTGAAGGTTACAAAATTAAAGTGAACAGCAACGACTCGAAGGCAAAAACCGAAGTCGCGCAAACCAAGACCGAAACCGCAAAGGCCGTGAAAGCCACTCCTGAGCCGGCTGCAAACAAGGCGAAGGAAACAGTTAAGGTGGAACCCGAAAAGAGACAGCCGAGCCAGAAACAAGGCGAGCAAACGGTTGCCAATCAGCAAGTTGACGAGAAGGAATACATCATTTATATGCATAAGGTTGAGAAGGGACAAAACCTTTATCGCATAGGTCTGCGCTACAATGTGCCGCTGAACATGCTTGAGGAGCTGAACAGCAACGAGGCTACGCGGCTGACCATTGGCGCCAGTCTGAAGATTCCGGTGCGCGCCATTCATATTGTCGAGTCGGGCGAGACGCTGTCGGGCATTGCTTTGACCTATCACAACAGTGAGGCGAACATCAAGAAGGCGAACCAACTTATTGAAGGACAGCCGCTTTTGGCCGGACAAAAACTGATTATCCCACTGTCAAAAAAATAAGCGATGAACAAGCCGGAAACAGAAGAGATACTGCCGATTGTTGACGACGAAGGGCGTGTTATAGGCTCGGCGCCGCGCAGTCAGTGCCACTCCGACCGCACGTTGCTGCATCCGGTTGTGCATCTGCACGTTTTCAATCCCCGTGGCGACCTTTATCTGCAAAAACGCGCCCTTACAAAGCGCATCCAACCCGGCAAATGGGACACCGCTGTTGGCGGCCACATTGCTTACGGCGAGGAGATTCTGACGGCGCTCAGCCGCGAGGCTGGTGAGGAAATCGGACTTGTTGATTTTGAGCCTGTTAGCATAACACGATACAAGTGGCAGTCGATGGTTGAATCAGAAATGATAAACGTTTTTGCAACCGTCACCAATAAGCCGCTTGTGAGTCAGAACGACGAGATTGATGATGCGCGCTTTTGGCCGCTGACCGAGATTCGGGCAAGCGTCGGCAAGGGTGTCTTCACTCCCAACTTCGAGAAAGAATTTACAAATATTGTTGATACTGAAAACGTTGCGCGAATTGTCGGGCAACTGATAACACAAAACTAACGCGACATTCATTTTTAAAGCATTGGAATTATGGATTTTGCTTCAAGAAATTTCACCAACAAGATACTGTTGATTTTTGCGGTAGTGTTGGGCTTGTACATACTTAAAATATTGTCGTTCATCTTTTTACCGCTGACATTCGCCTGTCTGTTCGCTGTCATTTTCATGCCGTTTATGCGGTGGGCCAACAAGCGCCGTCTGCCAAAATACATATCGCTGATTCTGGCCATGGTGATAATTGCGCTTGTGCTGGGAGGTGCGTTTATAATGATAACGCTTACCGGCCAGGAGTTCCTGACGGGCCGCGCCGAATTGTATCAGAAACTTGATGTCAGAATTGGCCAAGTAATTGAGCCATACGTAAATATGCTCGACATCGAAGTTCAGAAAGACGACGGATTTATTAAAGGCTTGCTTTACAAAAGCGATATTTCGAAACAGATAATGAGCCTTTTAGGTCCCGGACTGATACATATTAAAAATATAGGCACATCGGTTCTGATAACCTTGTTCTTGCTTGTTCTTATCCTGGCCGGCTCGGTCAATTTCAAGCTGATAATGCAGGAGACACTGTTCCAGACTCCGCAACAAGTTGTGCAGGTTTTCAACAAGATAACCTTCGGCATTTCGCGTTTTGTGGTTGTGAAATTCTGCACTAGCCTTATGACGGGCATTATTGTCGGGTTGCTGTGCCTCGCTTTCGGCATCAGTTTCCCGCTGTTGTGGGGCATCTTGACATTCTTCCTGAATTTCATCCAAATGATTGGTTCCATTGTAGTTACAATCGGTGTGTGCGCCATGGCAATAATCGACATCACCCATCCGGGCGTGCTGACGGCGGCAATATTGCTTTTCATTGGTATTCAGATACTTATAGGCTCGGTGCTTGAACCTATAATGCTTGGCGACGCCTGCGACATCAACACCGTAACTGTGCTGATAATGTTGCTGTTCTGGGGCTTCCTGTGGGGCATTGCCGGAATGATGCTTGCCGTGCCAATGGCCGTGCTCACCAAAATCATCTGCGAGCAATTTGAACAGACCAAAGGCCTGGCGCGGATAATGAGTTCGAGGAAGTAGCGTGATGTTGGTTTTGAAAACGCCTGATATGGCTTGCAGAAGATTATTTATTACCATTCTCATATCGTTAATTATTAGCAATTTCGCTTCGTTTGCTCAAAGCGATACTTTAAGTGCGCCAGTGCGTCCCAAAGTTGGTTTGGTGCTGTCGGGAGGCGGAGCAAAAGGCATGGCGCACATCGGCATTCTGCGTGAGTTGGAGTCGGTTGGACTCTATCCCGACTACATAACAGGAACCAGCATGGGCAGCATCATAGGCGCCTTATACTCAATAGGTTACACAGTCGATGAACTTGAGGATTTTGCCAAAAGCTCTGACTGGCTTGGCCTGATGACCAACAG
>JAFZKK010000067.1 GCA_017551905.1 Salinivirgaceae bacterium | reverse complement strand
GGAATCAATATGCTGCGCCTGCGCCACGCCTATATTAATATGCGTTGGGAGAAGTCGAACCTGCTGCTCGGGCAGTATTGGCACCCGATGGTGGCTCACGAGGTGATGCCAGGCACGCGCCCACTCAATATGGGCATTCCGTTCCACCCCTACTCGCGGTACGTGCAAGCGCGTTATACTCAATACTTTGGCGGTCTTGAATTGAGCGGAATAGCCGCTTTCCAACTCGATAACAAGTCGGTTGGCCCCAATGGCGGCAGCACCGCATATCTGCGCAACAGTTGCGTTCCCGAACTCAACGCACAACTCTGCTATCGTACTGACAATCTTTTGCTTGGCGCGATGTTCAACTATGTTCTGCTTCAGCCGCGCACCTATGTAACCGTCACCGATGAATATCGGGATTACAAAACCGACACTAAAATAGGCTCGACAGCCGTTTCGGTGTTTGGAAAGCTGAATGTCAGCGAGTTAAGCTTCCGATTCCAAGGAATTTATGGCGACAACCTTGTTGAGCAAGGCTTGATGGGCGGCTACATTGAAAGCGCATTGGGCGACGATAACAAATACAGTTACAGCAACTTCGGCACCACAACCTTTTGGATTGACCTTGGCCGCAGCAAAGGCGTCTGCCGCCCAGGAATGTTTGCAGGCTACGGCCGCAACAACAATTTCGGCGATGACATTGACAACGCCGCCAATGTTTTCGGCCGCGGAATCGACATTGAGTATGTTTGGCGCGTTCAGCCACGTGTAGGCTTCTATCCGACTGATTATCTGAACTTTTTCGGTGAGGTTGAATACACCAACGCCGCCTACGGCAAGCGTGTCGATAATGAAGGCAAATACCACTACGAATCGGACTATAATGTTGGAAACTACCGCTTTATAGTGGCCGCCGTGCTCAATTTCTAATGCCGCGCCGATGAACAGCAAGATGAGCGCCGCCGACCGCGCCAAGGTCGAGGAACTGATTCGCATTCGCCAACGCAACAACGATTACGCGTGGATGCTCTGCGACTATCTCGACCAAAATCCGCGCCTGATTACCAAGGAGTTGATGGAGGAATCGAACCCAGGCGGCCTTCTGCCCGATGAGGCAATCTACACCGCGCTGCTCACGGGTTTCTGCGGCCTCAACCCCGAGGAAAATCCCGACGACCGCATTCTGCTCAACGACTATTTCCGCCAGTCGGTGGTCAAACTCGACGCCAAAACCTACGCCGAGGACCCGTACTACAAGAATATCCGCATTCCGAACGCCCGTTTCGGCCGTTGGGAACTGAAATACGAGCACTACAAGGCCTACGAGGCGTTTGTCTGCGACGAGATGATTTTGAAGCCCGACTTCCGCGAGATTCAACGTATCGGCTTCTTTGACAGCGATTTCAGTTACCCCGCCGTGATGGAGGACGGCCACGAGTGGATGGCTATCAAGCCGAACGAGACGGCCACCATAACCTTTGCCGTCAACGCCGCGCACGGCCGCGTTGCAACTTTCGGTTTGGGAATGGGCTACTACCCATATCTTGTTCATTTAAAACCCGATGTAGAAAGCATAACCATTATCGAGCGTTCGGCCGATGTGATTGAACTCTTCAAAACGCACATTCTACCGCAATTCGATATGCCTGAAAAAGTGCGCATTGTGCAGGCCGACGCCTTTGAGTACGCCGCCAAACAGATGCCCGCCGAGCGCTTCGACTACGCCTTTGCCGACACGTGGCGCGATGTGTCGGACGGTCTGCCGATGTACTTGAGAATGAAAAAGTTGGAGCGCTTGAATCCCGCCACCGAATTTTCGTATTGGGTTGAGGAGTCGCTGCTGTCGGGTTACCGTTGGCAAATGTTCGACACCGTTATCGACAACGCCAAAACCTACGACGAAGTCTGCCAATGCCTTTCCGACGAAGGCTTGCGGCGGTTTGCGGCAATTGATTTGAAAGTGGAGAAATAAAGGAGAATTTCTTACAACGGCAGATGAATGATTTTCTTTGTCTCGAAGAATGGTTCGTCGAAGAAATCCGAGATATTGTAAACATCTGATTTTCGGCTGATTGCTTTCAGTTCCTCGTCAAAATCACCACCTTTAAGATATAGTATTCCGTTGGCCAAACTGTTGTTGCCACCTGAACGCACGCATTTGCGCGTCATATTGTAAAATGCGTCGAAACGGGTTACGGCGCGGCTCACCACAAAATCGTACTTGTCTTTTATCTGCTCAACTCTAATCTGCTCAGCCTCAACATTTTCAAGACCTACCGCCTCAGCCACTGCTTTCACCACGGTTATTTTCTTGCCGATGCTGTCAACCAAATGAAACCGGCAATCGGGGAACATAATGGCAAGCGGAATGCCTGGCAAACCTCCTCCAGTACCGACATCGAGCACTCTGGTTTGCGGTGTGAACGAAATCAGCCGGGCAATGGCAAGCGAGTGCAAGATGTGATTAACGCACAGATTATCAACATCTTTGCGCGATATGACATTTATCTTTTCATTCCACTCGGCATACAAAGCTGGCAAATGAGCGAATTGTCTTTTTTGCCGCTCGCTTATATTTGGGAAGTATTTTAATATGTAATCAACTGATTCCGTTTGCATTACATATGAACATTACGCCGTTTCAGCATTTCATAGAGCAACTCGCGCGAACGGAAAAGCTGGGCTTTCACGGTTCCTATCGGAATGTCAAGTTTTTGCGCAATCTCCTCATACGAGAGTTCTTCAAAGTAGCGCATCTCAACAAGTTCGCGGTATTGCGGCTTCAGATTGGCCACCATTTGGCGAAGTAACTCGTGCTTCTGCTCACGAATTATGTTCTCTTCGGGATTTGGCGCGTCGTATTTGAGCATCATTGTGGCCTCTTTTGCAAAAACATCGGCAATGGTGCCCTCGGTTTCGGTTGGCGACGTGCTGACAATATTAAGCTGGCGCACCTTTTTGCGGCGCAGAAAATCAATGCAGTTGTTCGAAGCGATGCGGAAAAGCCAAGTGCTGAACGCATATTCAGGCGAATACTGCTCGATGTTGCGGAAGGCCTTGCCAAACGATTCAATTGTCAAATCTTCGGCATCGGTTCGGCTTTTCACCATTTTCAGCACCAGATAATAGATGGAGTCCTTGTAACAGGTCAATATCTCGTTAAAGGCCTGCTCGTCGCCGTTTCTGGCCCGCTCCACCCATAAGATATCGCGTTGGGCATTCTTCGAAAACTCGTGATTCTCATTCATTTGCAACGATAGTCCCTTAAATTAAGAATATTGAAAGCCAGATGAAGAACCGGCAAAACGATGTCAAATATAGGAATTAAAAATAGAAATCCGCGCTCATCGAATTTGCGCATATTCAGCTTATATACAAGAAGTTGAATCAGCAAGCGGAACAAATAGGCCGCCGCCGCCTCAATATAAAGTCCGAAGGGGAAAACGGCCACCACCAACGCGGAATAAAAAAACAAGCGCGTCAGCAACTCGATGCTCAGGCTCACTTTTGTTCCGCCACGATAGTGCGTCCACGTTGACAAATGGCGCTGCTTCTGCTTCACCCATTGTCCGAAGGTTTCGCAAGGTATTGAGCGCGTGAAACTTGTCTTAGTGGTAACAATCCGCGTGTTCGTCTTGTTGGCGTTCTCGTTCACAAACAAATCGTCGTCGCCCGACATCAGATGATAGTGCGACTGAAAACCGCCGCGCCCGAAAAACATTGAGCGCCGGTACGATATGTTGCGCCCCACTCCCATATACGGATGATGCAACCGCGCCAAACCCAAATATTGCATTGCGATACTCAAAGTATCGTAGCGTATCAGTTTGTTTGTAAACCCTTTAGCGCTCTCGTAGCCGCCATATCCCAAAACAAAATCCGTATCATCGGTGTATGTGTCAACAATATCGGCAAGCCATTGATTGCTAACAGGATAGCAATCGGCATCGGTCAGAACAACATATTCATTTTTGGCCGATTTCAAGCCAATGGTAATCGCCAGTTTTTTCCCGTGCCCGAACTTGCGGTCAAGCTCTATGTTGGTATGACGCAGATTCTTGTACTGTTGCTCCATTTGGCCCAACAGCAATATTGTGTCGTCTTCCGAACAATCGTTTACCACAATAACCTCAAAATCAGCATAATCCTGCTCCAGAATTTTTGACAGAAAACGCTGCAGATTCTCGCACTCGTTGCGGGCGCACACAATAACCGACACCGGCGGCTTCGCAGCACCGCTCTGACGCTTCTTGTTGCACACCGGCTGCAGAAAAACTATCAGATAATAGAGTGTTTGAATTAATGCCACAGCCGCAAGTACAACTAACACAATCAGTTGCTGCTGGCTTAAAGAATTGAGATATTGTTCCACTTTTGTGCGTTTACTTGCTTGCAATACTAATAAATCCTATCCGGATTTATGCACGGCTTTTTCACTAATCGCCGAATTTAACGAACAAGCACTTGTTAAATTCCGATTAGCAAAACCTTTCAGTTACAGACAGCTATAAAGCTGCAAATCAATCGGTTTTCGATTTAATTGTCGCCCGTGCAGTATTTGCAGTATTCGCGTTTGATGTTCTCGTTTTCGAACACACGGAGCGAGAAACCCTCCTCCTCGCCGCCGCTCAGCAACTTGCAATATTTATCGGGGTCAATCTCGCGGATGCGGTCCATAGCCGTCTCAAAGGCCACGGTGTGCATCATATTCTCGAACAGGCTGCACAGTGACACGTAGGTCAGCAAAAGCTGCATATTACTTGTAACTCCAACCCAAGGTTCCAAAATCTTGAGTGTCAGCATATAATCTTTGTTATACAGGAACAGCTCGGCCAGTTTCAGGCTGTTTTCCATTGTCTCGGTTTTTATATCGACAATCTGCTTAATGCGCTGAACACAAGCCACTTTGGTTGCACGCACGTGGGTCAGCGAGTCAACCTCATCAATTATCTTCAGTTGCAGACGAATGTTAAGCCGGTCGACTGTCTCCTTGCGCAACGGCGTATAATACAGACGCTCAATGCCTTGCTGAATGCTGGTGCTCATATCGCGGAACAGGCCTTCGGGATAGTCGATGCGCATCAGCAAATCGTTGAAGGCGATGTACTCGTTGTTAGGAGCCAACAGCGCCAAAGCCCGAATCCGTTCACGCACCTCGCTCATTTTCAACATTCCGAGCTTGTGCCTCAGCCAAATGTCGTTCATCGCCAAGCCTGCAAAATCGGGCGTGTCGGGAATCTGCATCTCGTCAAGCACGCTCTTGTCGTACTGTCCCTGGAGCACGCGCTTCATAATGAATTTCTGAATCGACAAGGCCTCAATTCTGTCGGCTGAATCGATGGCGGCCTCGTGGAATTTGCGTAACACAAACGGACGTTCGTTCTTGCCTTTTATGTCGTAAACAATGCGCATATTGATGCGGGCGTAACGGTGGTTTTGCAGCATCGGCTCAAGCTCCTTCGCCAAATCGTTTTTCTTTATGCTGTCCTGAACACGTTCAATGCTCATATTGGCGAACTTGCGATATTTTGTTGATTGAATGTCGATTACAAAATCGTCCCAGTTGTAGTCAGTTACAATGCTCTTGGTTATCGAGTCGGCCTGACGGCTTTCCAACGCGCGGACGATGCTCTCGGCGCGGCGGCGCTGAAGGCTGCGGTTCACCGAGTCGCTACCCTCGATTGACGAATAGGCCGTTATGTCCATATTCAAGATGGTGAAATCGGGCTGCTCAAGCGCCTCCAAAAACGGTTCAATGTCCTCAACATTATAGTCGGCCTTGTTGCCCTTGAACGGAATGACAAACGTAAGGTCGGCGCTGTCAGGGATTGGGTGATAGCCGAAGCGCGAGTTAATCATAACCGTGTCGGCAAGTATTTTGACGACATTTTTGTACGTTCCTTTTATCGGGTGGATGAACGACTTTGGCACGCTTGCGCAAACCGAGCCGTCTTGAATAATCATCAGATTTATCTCACTGTTTTTCAGCTCTATATTTTCAGGTAAATCGGCAATTTTAGCCTTAAATGCGTGCGAGTTTTTCGACACATCGGCCAAGTTTTTCTTGAAGATTTTCTTCATCTTGTACGGCTTGGTCATCACGCCGTGGTTTATGCGGTTGTAGTCGAGGATGTTGCCTTCAAGGCCGCACGCGTACTGCTCTTTTTGCAGGATGTCGAGAGCCAGCGCGTCGGTTTTATTGCGAATCAGTTTCTGAAGCGTCTTGGCGTTTTTCAGCTCTATGAACACCTGCTTGTCCTCTATCGTAAGCGCGTCGCGGAATTCAAACAGATTGGTCATACGGTTTATGCGCTTGCAGACATCGGGGTCGTACTCGTTCAAACCATTGTTTTTCAGCGTGTAAGGCACCTTCAGTTGGTCGCGGTTGCGCATTCCCTCGTTAAACGAGCGGAAGTTGCCCAAAACCACCGACACAAACACCTTCTTGCCTTCGGCATCGATATGCGACGAAGCGCCAATATACTGATAGTTAGTGCTTTCGAGAAGTGAAGCCGTCTTACTGTTCGACATCCAACGGAAAACCAACTCCTCGGCCATTTTATAGTATGTGAGCGCCTGTTTGTTTTTTACAACATTGATTTTTGTTGTCAGCTCGGCCGCGTTATTCGAGCCGCCATAGTTGCGCATACGCTCGGCCACAGGCTCTTTCAGCTTGGCATTAGGGTCGGTGTCGGCCATCATCGCCATATACTCCGACTGCTCGTTGGCCACTGTGAACAGCAACCGCCGATACTGCAGCGGCTCGCAGTCGCGCTCGGCAAGCACATAGTTTATCTGGTCGATAATGATGCTATCCATCAGCACCGGGAAGAATTCGTCGGCATCAATCTGCGTCTCGGCCGACATCCGCTGGCCGTTTATGATATATGTGCGACGCGACACACTGCTTTGAGCATCAGCCAGATACGACAAGGCAAATGCGAACAAAAACAATATCAGTTTTTTAGTCATCAGAATAAAATCGATTTCATTCAAAAAACGGGCAAATGTATGAAATATTGATTGTTTGCGCTTTTCATTTTCCACCATTCGACAATTTAGCGGCACAAACGGCTGCCAAATGCTCCACAAACTTCTTCTCGCCCGGATTTTTCTCGTACATAAAAAGCAACATCTCGTCCTGCACCTCGCGCGACTGCCGCATAATCGACATCGATGTCACAATCAGCCCTTGCGAATAATGCAGCCGCTGCATCTGGTCTAAAAGCGACAACTCCTTGGGCGACAAAGTCATACCTTTATTCATTTTCTTATGTTGTGTATTTCAGCGACAAAATTACAAAACTGCTCATCAATTGCAATTTTATGCAAACCACAAACTTAATTCGGCTATTTGCATACACTTTATGCAAATTATAGGTTAGATATTATAAATTACATATTATTAATGTTTTTTATAAACTCGATATGATTTTTTATATAAAAATAATGTGATTAAGTTAATTAATGTCGTAATTTACATAGATTATCATACAAAACACCGAATCAATTAGTATATTTGCATTATTTTTAGAGCAAAAAAGCGATACATATAAAACATAAAACAACAACGGAAATGGTAACTCGGAATATTATAAACAAAATCAGACAGATAACCACCAAATTCCCAGTCGTGGCACTGACAGGCACGCGCCAATGCGGGAAATCGACACTGCTGAAAAACTGCTTTTCTGACTATCGGTTCATTTCGCTTGAAGACCTAGATATTAGGCAGTTAGCATTGAGCGACCCGCGTGGATTTCTCAACAACTTTGGCGACCACCTAATTATTGACGAGGCGCAGTACGCCCCGCAACTTTTCTCATACATTCAAACAAAAGTTGACGACAAAAACGAGTCGGGAATGTATATTCTGTCGGGCTCGCACAACTTTCTGCTAATGGAAAAAATATCGCAAAGCCTCGCAGGTCGTTGCGCCATTCTGACGCTCGCGCCGTTCTCTATTTCCGAGATGAAGGCGGCCTCTCTCCTGCCCAACGACCTCAACACGTGGCTCTACAAGGGCGGCTATCCGCGCATTTACGATAAGAACATCGACCCGGCCGACTTTTTCCCGAACTATCTGCGCACCTATATTGAGCGCGATGTCCGGCAGTTGCGCAACATTGGCAATGTTACGCTTTTTGCCAAGTTTCTGAAATTGTGCGCGGCTCGCGTCGGGCAAATGCTCAACATTTCGTCGCTTGCCAACGAGTGCGGAATATCGACCGAAACCGCCAACTCGTGGATTTCGGTGCTTGAGACGAGTTATATTGCATTTATGTTGCGGCCATATCACAAGAATTTCAACAAACGCTTAGTGAAATCACCCAAAATGTACTTCTACGACACGGGGCTCGTCTGCTCGCTATTGGAAATTGCCGACGCCAATCAACTTGCAACACACTACCTGCGCGGCGAGATTTTTGAGAACATGATTGTGTCAGAGACATTTAAGCAATTTTGGTTTCAAGGCAAAGAGCCGCACATATATTTTTGGCGCGATAGCAACCAAAATGAGGTTGATATGCTTATTGAGACCAACGGACAGCTGAACGCCTACGAGATAAAATCGGGCGCCACAATGAACAGCGATTTCTTTGCGGGACTGAAAACCTTCCGCCGCACTGCCGATTTGCCTGCAGAGCAATGCTTTGTGATTTACGGCGGCGACCTCGAGGTTCAAACCACCGACGGCAAATACCTCTCATGGCGGAATTGGTAGAAAGAATTTTTGCTTTGGCAAAAAGAAACAATAACATATTTTTGTGTAATGAACTATTAAAAGCGTTTGCCTATGGTATAAAGCGTAATTTGATACGCACATTTTAAGACATATTGGAAAAAGCGATTAGCTACTTCTTGATACTTTGGAAACTCGACACTTTCAAAAAATCACTCAGGAGTTACGTAACTATCGCTCACGCCGAGGCGTGGGCATATTTAGTTGTTAATTTGAGTGATTTGGTAGTCGAGTACCACAAAGTATCGAAGAAACAGCATTGGTGCCACGCTTTTTTTATGTGCGTTTCCAACCAACAAGGCACAAAGAAACAGTTTTTAAAAACAATTAAAATTTGAAAAAATGAAACGTATATTTTATTCAGTAGCATTGTTGGCTGCAACTTTAGTTGGATTTGTATCTTGCGATGAAGAAGAGGAAACTGATTTTCGCGACCAAGCCATTGGCGAATATAATGTTACTTTAAAACAATATTATGCAATAGAAAAGTCTAGTACAGATGAGTATACATTGTATACGATGGAAGCTGTTATGAAAGCAAGTGGGGCAACAGAATGCCCAGATTTGTCAAAACAATTCACTGCCACACTTTCTAAAGATGGTGATGGTTTGAAGCTTACTGCTACAAGTGTATTTTCAGATGAATGGACATTTGTGAAAGTTACAGAAGCTTCTAATGGCTTCGTATTTGACATCAAGGAATATGAAGCTATTGTTGATGATGCAGGCACAAGAGCCAAATTCACAAACTATCCCGGAGCATTATTAGGTGGTGTAAAATATAATGGTATTTATTCAAATGGTGAACTTTCATTTAATCTCAAGGATAATGGAGAAATGGAAAAAACTATTTGGAAGCCACTTACAGATGACGCTGACGCTTTTGCAGCATTCCAAGAGAAAATCAAAGGAGGCGAATTAGAGAAAATTCTTACCGATGGAGATATTGTATTACAATTCACATGTACAAAAAAATAATAGACAGTTTTAGTTCATTGACCGCATTTCAGTAATGAAGTGCGGCCATTTTTAAACTTATGAATATGAGGAAGTTTGTTTTTATAGCTATTTGCGTTTTTGGAGCAATAGTAGCAAACGCACAAAAAATATCTTACACTGGTTCTTTAACTTGTTTAAAGAACGAAAAGGCTGTAAATTACCAATTTACATACGACAATATGAAGGTTGGTGATATGTCAGAGACTGACTATATCAGCAAAAAGAAAGACGAGGCTGAAGAGAAACATACAGGTCGTGGCGATGTATGGCTTACTCAATGGGAAAGCGACAAAAAGAACGTATTTCCTCAAAAATTCAAAGAATTGTTTGAGAAGTATGGGAAAATTGCTGCTTCTGATGAACCACAGAAATACACATTGATTGTCAACACGGATTTCCTGGAACCGGGATTCAACGCCATTGCTGTCCGTCGCGATGCAATGATTAATTTGACAATCAAAATAGTAGAGACTGAGAATCCTGAAAATATCGTAGCAACAGTTACTGTATTGAAATCCCCTGGCTCAACATTTTGGGGAACAGACATTTCTGTTGCCGACCGCGTAGGCGAGGCATACGCAAAAGCCGGCAAAGATTTTGGTGCAACAGTTGCTAAATATTGCAAGAAATAAGCTCCAGCCCTTGAAAGAAACGCCCAACCAGCAAAAACTGATTGGGCGTTTTTGATTGCATATGATTCCTCCTAACAAGCACAAAATACCTATGTCCGGAATCGGCTTTATAGAAATGTTATATTTGTGGAAAATTTCAGTTTTCAAACAAATTGAAATACATAAACGCGTCACCGGATATGGCTGAAACTGTGCATAATATCTTGCATACAACCATAAAAACGATATATCCGAAATACTATCCAAAGGAAGTGGTGGATTTCTTTTGCGCGCACCACAGCATGGAACATGTTGCTGAAGGAATTGCGTCGGGGAATATGGGCGTGCTGACTGACGGCAAAACAATTGTTGGAACAGGTTGCTATTTCGATAATCATATCACGGGAGTATATGTTTTGCCTGAATATCAAGGATATGGATACGGAACGATAATCATGAATCATCTGGAAGCTAAAATCTCTGAAAAATATGATACCGTTTTGTTAGACGCATCATTGGCCGCGGTTTTCTTATATGAGCACAGAGGCTACAAAACAATAGGACACGGCAAATACGAACTCGAAAACGGGGTTAAACTTGTGTACGAGATAATGGAAAAGAGGCTGACAGAAAACTGACAAAGAACTTACGCAACAAGAATAGTATATATTTGCGGAAAACGACTAAAAATTTGAACAATGAAAAAGAGCGTGTCATTCATTATTGCAGCGTGTTGCGTATTGGCTGCGTGCCAACAACAGACCGCTGTTAAAGAGAAAGATTCGAGTCAGTTTGTAACGCTCACCGACGCCGTCCCCGACGCCATTTTGGAGATTCGCTATTATGGCACCTACAACTTTGTGGGCACACGAATCGACGGCTACCTGCAACCAACGGCCTTGCTCACAAAACGTGCCGCCGACAGTCTTCGCGCCGTTAGCGACGATGTGATGCGGCAAGGTTATCGTCTGAAAATCTACGACGCCTACCGCCCGCAAGTGGCTGTGGACCACTTTGTTCGCTGGGCCGCTGACTTTGCCGACACGCTGATGCGCACCTATTTTTACCCCGATGTCGATAAATCGCTTCTTTTTGAGCAAGATTACATTATGGCCAAAAGCGGCCACACGCGCGGCTCAACGGTCGATTTGACATTGTTCGATATGACAACCGAAAAAGAACTCGATATGGGCGGCACGTTCGACTGGTTCGGCACGGAGAGCCACCCCGATTTCTGCGGCAATCCCGACACTGGCACATTCATTGGCGACAACAGCAAAAGCCCGACGGGCCGCGCCATTACCGAAACTCAGTTCCAAAACCGTATGATTCTGCGCCGTGCGATGCTGCGCCACGGTTTCCGACCGCTCGACAGCGAATGGTGGCACTTCACACTGAACGACGAGCCGTTCCCCGACACATATTTTAATTTCCCCGTCAAGCAATTGGAATGAATATCTGTCTGAAAATAAGCACATTCATAGCGAAATATATGGCCGCTTTGGTTTTGGCGGCAGCCGTTGTGGCATTGTTTGTCCCGGCTTCGTTCAGTTGGGTGAAAACAAGTTCGATAAACTACCTTTTGGGCGTGGTGATGTTCGGAATGGGGCTGTCGCTCAATCCCACCGACTTCAAAATTGTGTTCAGCCGCCCAAAAGATGTCGGCATTGGCTGTTTGGCGCAGTTCGGCATTATGCCACTGCTAGCCATTGCGCTTGCGCGGATTTTCGGTTTGCCCGATGAACTCGCCGTAGGTCTAGTGCTTGTGGGCTGCTGCCCGGGCGGCACGGCGTCGAACGTCATAACCTATCTTGCCAAAGGCGATTTGGCTCTATCGGTTGGAATGACTTGTGTGTCAACCATTCTGGCGCCGTTCCTGACACCGCTGCTCACATGGCTGCTGGTTGGCACAAGCGTTGAGGTCGATGTGTTGAGTATGTTCTGGTCGATTGTCAAGGTGATTATTCTGCCGATAAGCATTGGCCTTGTCATAAAACGTTTCTTCGCCGAATTCACAAAGGCCGTAACCGCCTATCTGCCGGCCGTTTCATCGATAGTGATTGTTCTGATAGTAGGCTCGGTGGTGGCTGCAAATTCAGCGCAACTGATGAGCGTGGGGCTGACAATCATTTTTGCCGTTGCCCTGCACAATATTTGCGGTTTTACGCTTGGTTGGCTGCTTGCACGGACGCTCAAGATGACCACCCGGAAAAGCGCGGCAGTGTCGGTCGAGGTCGGAATGCAGAATTCAGGACTGGCCTGCACGCTTGCGCAGACGCATTTCGCCACAATGCCGCTGGCCGCCGTGCCTGGTGCCGTGTTCAGTGTATGGCACAACATTGCCGGAGCGCTGTGGGCGAAGGTGCTATCTGCAAAAATCGAGAAAGATAATACCTTATAAATCAACGTAATATGAATATCCGTTTAGAACAACCCGAAGACTACCGCGAGGTGGAAAACCTGACGCGCGAGGCGTTTTGGAACGTCTATCGTCCTGGTTGCACCGAACATTTTGTGCTAAACCAATATCGCGCGAACCCCGACTTCATTCCTGAACTCGATTTTGTGATGGAAGAGGACGGCAAAATCATTGGTCACGTAATGTTCTCAAAGGCTGAAATCGTGCTCGACAACGGCACTGTTTTTCCGTCGTGGACTTTCGGGCCTATCAGCATTCACCCTGATTATAAGCGAAAAGGCTACGGACTGAAGTTGCTGAATCACTCGTTAGCAAAGGCACGCGAACTGGGCGTCGGGCTGCTTACAATGGAGGGCAATATCGATTTCTACAAACACGCAGGTTTTGATTTGGCAAGCAAGTTGAAAATCCATTATCACGCGGAGCCACGAGAGTCGGAAGTGCCGTATTTCCTTGCACAAGAGCTTATTCCTGGCTATTGGGGCGACCGCAAGGGCACTTATTGTCCGCCGAAAGGCTATTTTGTGGCCGACGAGAACCCTGACGCTTTCGAGGCGTATGAGGCGACATTTCCTTACAAAGAAAAACTTCGCTTGCCTGGACAATTAGGCTACGAAGAATGACACACTAACTGTTAAATTGTTAAAAATGAAAAACTTGATTGCCTACTGCGGCCTCGACTGCGAAAAGTGCGACGCCTATATTGCCACCAAAAACAACGACCAACCGTTGCGCGAGAAAACCGCCAAACTTTGGAGCGAACTGAACCACATTGAGATTCTGCCTGAACATATCAACTGCGAGGGCTGTCGCACCAATGGCGTTAAAACCTACTATTGCGACAGTCTCTGCGCCATTCGCCAATGTGCTATGAAAAAAGCATTCACGACTTGCGGCGACTGTGCGGATTTAGAGAAATGCGAGAAAGTTGCAATTGTTATCAGAAACAATGCCGAAGCGTTGAAAAATCTGCAACAGAAATAGTTACAAACAATAAAATTAAGAAGTATGAACACAGCACTTGTTGTCATCGAACTACAGAATGAAATCACCAAAAACTACAAAGACATTATCGGCGATGTATATACTACAATCGACCGTTCTGTCGCCAAGAGAATGCACATTGCCTATATCAACAATATGTGTTGGTAAATACTTAAATATACATGTCAGACAGAAATGTTCCTTAAATCTTATCCGCACAAACACCACCTTAAGTTATTTTTGTTTTTGACACAAAAAATGTGAATTGCAAATATTTCTTTGTATTTTTGCATATAAACAAGCACTTATGTATAGCACTCTTTTTAAATTGGATTCTTCAATGCTTCATTCTGAAGCAGAAGTTGAAACTCGATTCTTAAATCAACTTTTTACCGATCTAGGATTTCCCAAAGAAGCAATAATACCAAAAAAGCATATTCCTTCTTTAATTATTAACGATGGACGAAAACAGGCACAAAAAGAAGTTGATTTCATCCTAAAAGATAAATATGGAATACCAAGAATTATTGTCGAAGCAAAAGAGCCCACAAAGAACATATTTGATGCCTGGGGACAGACAGCAAGCTATGCGCTTAGTTTTAATAGTGATAAACCACAAGAACAACGCATCAAATGGTTACTAATTTCCAATGGAATTATGACGGCATTATATCCTCATGATTCAAAAATACCATTCTTAACACTGCAACTTAGTGATTTCGCAAGTGGTATGCCGCCATATGTCGCGTTACGTACAAACATTAAGTACGAGGGTATTAGCAACAAACCAAAACAAAAATTAGAGTTCAACCCTCTGCCTCCAGCTGAACTCAATAAACTATTCTTTGTTTCTCATAATATGGTATGGAAAGCGGAAAAACTAGCTCCCCATGATGCATTTTTCGAGTTTTGCAAATTCATTTTTATCAATATAAAAGAAGACAAAGAACGTCAATCATATGGATTCGAAGTAGAGCCATACGAAATACCTCTTACTTCTGCTTGGCTTAAAGCACAATCTAAAACTTCAGAACACCCTGTTAGAGACATATTATTTAAGAAATTATGCGAAGAGCTTGAAACAAAGGTGAATAACAAAGAGAAGAAAAGAATATTTGAACCAAATGAAACATTAGAATTAAAAGCTACTACTTGTAGGGCTCTTATTGAAATGTATGAAAAAGTTGATTTAAGTAGCATTGACGAAGACTTAAATGGACGAATGTTCGAGGTATTTCTTAACGCAGCTGTCAGAGGTAAAGATTTAGGACAATTTTTTACACCTCGTTCTGTTGTTGACTTTATGACACGTATATCATTAAGAAATGTTGATTTGAACAACATTCCATTGATCCTTGACGGATGCTGTGGAACCGCTGGTTTTTTAATTGAAACCATGGCTTATATGACTGGACAAATCAGAAATGACAGCCGCCTAAATGAGCGTGAACGAAATAAAAAAATAAAGCAAATATGTAATGATTGTCTTTTTGGAGTAGAAGCAAACAAACGCACATCAAGAATTGCAAGAATTAATATGTATTTACATGGAGATGGCGGATCACACATCTTTCATGGAGACGGATTAGACGAAACCCCTCATCCTACAGC
>JAFZKK010000066.1 GCA_017551905.1 Salinivirgaceae bacterium | reverse complement strand
TTGGAGAAACTGGTGGAGGAACTGCTTAAGAAACAATAGAAACCGTTTTGGGCGAAAGCCCGCAAATGGAATATTTAACATCTTCTCATGAAAAAGGCTACAGCTGTGAAGTTGGGGCCTTTTTTTAATGATTGAAGGATTGAAGGATTGAGGGATTGAAGGATTGAAACGTCATGCTGAACTTGTTTCAGCATCTCTGCAATAATGAAAAGATTCTGACTTTCGTCAGAATGACAGTCATGCTGAACTTGTTTCGGCATCTCTGCAATAATGAAAAGATTCTGACTTCCGGCAGAATGACAATGCCTTAAAAATCAAAATTTTGTTGGAATTTCTTGCGTAAGCGAAAACGGGAATATGAATAGTTAAAAAAACATCTGTTTTTCAGATGTCTTTTTTATTTTTGTTGAACCGATAAAAATCAAGACGATATGGAAAACAAAGATTTTATAGTCAAATCGTTGGGCAAGGGCAACGTGGAGTCGCCTTTGGTTCAGACTCTGGCGAAGACCGATTATGACTTCACCACCGACAACGACCGCATTCTGTACGACAACTCGCTCGACTACTTCAAAAAGTACGGCAAGAGCAAAAAAGAGCCATTGTCGCTCGAGAAGGCCGGGCCGCGCAAGAATCTATATTTTGAGCCGGCCAAGACCAAAGTGGGCATTGTAACCTGCGGCGGACTTTGCCCGGGCTTGAACAATGTCATCCGAAGCCTTGTCAACCACCTCTACTACCGCTACGATGTTAAGCGCATCATTGGCTTCAAGTATGGTTATGAGGGACTTGTGCCAAAATACAATCACGAGGTTGTGGAGCTGACACCGAAATTGGTCGATTACATCCACCAGTCGGGCGGTACCATTCTGGGCTCGTCGCGCGGCAATCAGGATGTTGGGCAAATTGTTGACACTCTCGACATTATGAACATCAACATTCTGTTCTGCATTGGCGGCGACGGCACTCTGCGCGGCGCTCACGCCATTCACGAGGAGATTGAGCGTCGCGGCCTGAAAATCTCGGTTGCCGGCATTCCAAAGACTATCGACAACGACATCAACTTCATCGAGCGGTCGTTCGGTTTTGAGACGGCTTTCTCGGTGGCCAACGATATTATCAACTCGGCTCACAACGAGGCCAAGGGCGCTTTCAACGGCATCGCATTGCTCAAACTTATGGGCCGCGATTCGGGCTTTATTGCCGCCAACGCCGCACTGTCAACTCAAGAGGTGAACTTTGTACTGGTGCCCGAGATGAACTTTGAGCTTTATGGCCCGTACGGATTCTTGAAATGCCTGCGCAAACGTCTCGAAGCCAAGCAGCATGCGCTTGTTGTGGTTGCTGAGGGCGCCGGACAGAATTTCTTCGACATCAAAGAGCACGAGAAAGACGCGTCGGGCAACATCAAGAAACAAGACATCGGCGTGTTCCTGCGCGACAAGATTATTGAGGAGTTCACGGCCAAGAAATTCCCGTTTGCTCTGCGCTACATCGACCCGAGCTACATTATCCGCAGCGCACCGGCCAACGCCAACGACAGCAAATTCTGTAACATCTTGGCGCAGAACGCCGTGCACGCCGCAATGGCCGGCAAGACCGACTTTGTGGTGGGCTATTGGAAGCACCAATTCACCATTGTGCCGATTCCGATTGCCGTGGCCGAGCGCAAGAAAATCAACCTCAACAGCGATTTCTGGTGGAACGTTCTTGAGGCCACCGGCCAGCCGCAGTCGATGGTGAATCCGTAGGATTCCGTTTAAATTTTTACAATGCTAAAGCAGTTTCTGCAATTTGTAAACGACAACCGCCTTTTCGACCGCAGTCACAGTCTTTTGGCTGCGGTCAGCGGCGGTGCCGACTCGTCGGTCATGCTTCATTTGCTGGCGCAGGGGCGGTTCAAGGTGTCGGTTGCACATTGCAACTTCAAACTGCGCGGAGCTGATGCCGATGCCGACGAACAGTTTGTCAGTCAGTTGGCTGAGAAATACGGAATGCCGTTTTTCAGCATCAGTTTCGACACCACGGCCTATGCCGCCGAGCACAAAATTTCGATTGAGATGGCCGCCCGCGAGCTACGTTACAACTGGTTCGCACAACTTTCCGCCGAGCATGGTTTCGACCGCATCCTTACCGCTCACCACCTCGACGACAACGTTGAGACAATGATTCTGAACATCTGTCGGGGCACGGGAATAAACGGACTTGCCGGAATTTCCATTGTCAACAGCAGCATTGTCCGTCCGTTGCTTTTCGCATCGCGGCAGCAGATTGAAGATTATGCCGCAGCCAACGGCCTTGCTTTCCGCACCGACGCCACCAACCTCACCGACGATTATCAGCGCAACATTGTCAGGCATCGGATTGTGCCCGTAATGAGGCAGATAAATCCAGCCTTCGATGAGCGTATGCTGAAGAATTTCAGCAATATAAAGCAAGCCGCGCAAATCTATAATTGGTATATCGACAAAGCAAAATCCGAAGTGCTGCAAACCGACGGCAACCGCACTATTATTAATATAGGTATGCTCATGCGGCAGCCGTTTGCCGAGCCGGTGCTTTATGAATGTGTGAGCGAGTTTGGTTTCAACAGCTCGCAAGCGGAGCAGATGATGAAAATCATTGGGCAGAAATCGGGCTTCACTTTCAGCAGCGCAACACATAAACTATTGATTGACCGCAACCAGATAATCATCGAGTCTTTGAAAGACGATGATTTTCAGCCAGTAAGCATCAGTCAACCGCAGGATTTGCCTGACTTGGGAATAACCATGCAACTGGTTCCAGCATCAGATTTCCAAATAGACCGCTGTCCGTCAGTCGCCTGTCTCGATTTTGACAAACTGCAGTTTCCGCTCACACTGCGGCGGTGGCAGAATGGCGACAGCTTCTATCCATTGGGCATGAATCGTGCCAAGAAACTCAGCGACTTCTTCATCGACAACAAGATAGACCTATTCGAAAAAGAGAAAACGCTGGTTTTGGTTTCAGCCGGCAAAATAGCGTGGATTGTGGGCATGCGTCCCGACAACCGCTTCAAGGTGGACGAAAAAACCAAACAGGTGCTTGTGATTGTCAGTCAGCCTGTTCGCAAACCTTGATGTCGTTTATCCTGAGTTGCAGCGTCTCTTTTCCGCGGAAAACATTCGACTCCACCGAGAAGCAAATATCGAAAGGCTTCCCTTCCTGAATATGCTCAAAGAAGTCGCTCTGCCGGAAGGCAATGGCCGGAATCGAGCGTCCGTGCGGCTCGTCAGACAGTAGCAATTTCAAGTGCTCGCCTGTCTGCCCAACGCATTGCGCCTTGCCGTAAACATGACGCGCCACAAACACCGGCGCCATATTGCCGGGTCCGAACGGCTCAATCTGGCACAGCAACTTGTAGAATTTTGGTGTTATGTCCGAAATGTGAATCTCGGCATCCACGTCGATGTGCGGAACAAGCATGTCGTCGGTTATCATCTCAATGGCTATCTTCTCGAATCTTTCGCTGAATTCCTGCAGGTTTTCCTCTTTCAGCGTCAGGCCGGCAGCGTACATGTGGCCGCCGAAGCTTTCAAGCAAATCGCTGCAGCGCTCAATGGCCTCGTAGAGGTTGAAACCCGGAATGGAACGAGCCGAACCAGTTATCAAACCATTTGATTTTGTGCAAATTATGGTAGGTCGATAATAATAGTCAATCAGGCGCGAGGCCACAATTCCTATCACGCCCTTGTGCCACTCGGGATTGTAGAGCACGGTCGATTTGCGGTTGCGCAGCTCCTCGTCGTCGGTAATGGTGCATTTGGCCTCCTCGGTTATCGTTTTGTCGTGCTCCTTGCGGTCGGCATTGTTCTTCTCAATGTGGTCGGCACGTTTCTCGGCCATGGCCATATTGCGCTCAATAAGCAAATCGACAGCCTCAACGCCTTTATCCATGCGGCCTGCGGCGTTGATGCGCGGTCCTATCTTGAATACAATGTCGTTTATCTTGATTGGCACAAAGTCGGGCGATGCCTCAACCGGTTCGGGGTCGTCTTCAAAACGGTAGTCGCGGTTGCGCTCCGGGGGAGGGGTGATGCCCGATTTCTGCATAACGGCGCGCAAGCCGACACGCGGATTGCTGTTGAGCTGCCGCAGTCCAAAGTGAGCCAGAATGCGGTTCTCATCTACAATCGGCACAATGTCGCTGGCGATGCTGACAACCACCAAATCGAGGAACGGCTTAATCTGATAGAACGGAATCTGTTTCTTCTGCGTGTAGGCTTGTATCAGTTTGAAACCCACTCCGCAGCCCGACAGCTCGTTGAACGGATAGTCGCAGTCGGTGCGTTTGGGGTCGAGCACGGCGACAGCCTTGGGCAGCTCGGTGCCTGGCTCGTGGTGGTCGCAGATGATGAAATCGATTCCCCGCTCGGCGGCGTACTCCACTTTCGACACGGCCTTGATGCCGCAGTCGAGCGATATTATCAGCTTGCAGTTTTTCTCAACCGCATAGTCGACACCTTTGCACGACACTCCGTAGCCTTCGGTGTAACGGTCTGGCACATAGTAGAATACATTTCTGCATTTGCTTTTCAGAAATATATACATCATTGCAACAGAGGTAGTTCCGTCAACATCATAATCACCATAGACAAGCACGTTCTCGCGCTCAACTATGGCTTTTTCCAGCCTTGCTACCGCCTTATCCATGTCCTTCATCAGGAACGGATTGTACAGTTTCTGCAGGTCAGGACGAAAAAACTTGCGTGCTGCATCGCAGCTATATATACCTCGTTGCAAAAGTAGTCCGGCAATAGGCCTGCTCACGTTAATTGACTCTGCCAGTTGGTCAATCTCAGAGCTGTTGGCCTGCTCCTTAATTATCCACTTCTTTTGCATCAAACATAATTTTTATCAAATCAGTGTGCCTTTCGGCAGATGCAAAGCGAATATAGAAAATTTGTAAAACTATTAGCAAATAATCTTCCAATAAAATATGCGCGGTCAACGTTTCGCCCTGTTGTACAGCACAATACCTATGGCGCCGAAAATCACATTCGGAATCCAAACCGCAACAACCGGCGCCATGTTGGCGTTGGTTGCCAGTACGGTTGACACCTGCATAAACAGTATGTAGGTGAATGCCAATAGAATACCCATTCCTATATTCAGTCCGATGCCGCCGCGCCTTTTCCGCGACGACAGCGATACACCAATAAGCGTCAATATAAATGTCGAAAAGACGGATGCGAACCGGCGATGCTTCTCCAATTTCCACAGGACGACATTCTCGGCTCCTTTCATCGTCTCCGACGCTATAAACTCGTTCAGCTCCTGATAGTTCATAGCCTCAACCACGTCGCGCCTCCTTGAAAAATCGGCCGGAAGCAGATTCAGTGTGGTGTCTAATTTCCGATGCGCCTCCACAAGTTCCTTTCCATCTTCGAAGCGGCGCACATAGCAGTTGCTGGCCTGCCATTTATTCAGACTCGTATCCCACTGCACATATTCCGACACCAGCTTCGATTTCAGCTCGCCGTTTTCAATCTGCTCAATAGCGAATTTGTATCCGATGTTATAGTCGGTGCTGTAGCTCTCCATATAGATATACTGCCCCGGCATAATCTGCTGATGTATATCTTGTTGCGTGTTCGAGAATTTGTTGCGGACATATTTCTCCTCAAACTCGAGCCTGTGCTTGTTTGCCGGCGGTATAATCCAGTTTATCAGCAGATAAGCGAAAATCGACAGTATCAATGCCGATATAAAATAGGGGAACATCAGCCTCCGGTAGCTCACGCCGCTGCTCAGTATGGCTATTATTTCCGAGTCGCCGGCCATCTTCGAGGTAAAGAAAATGACGGCTATGAAGATGAACATCGCCGAGAACAGATTGGCGAAGTATGGTATGAAATTCAAGTAGTAATCGAAGATTATGGCCTTGAGCGGCGCCTCTTTGCTCAGGAAATCGTCAATTTTCTCCGATATGTCGAAGATTACCACAATCAAGATAATCAGAACCAAGGCGAACGCAAATGTTCCAAGGAATTTGCGAATGATGTACCGGTCCAATTTCTTCATATAGTTGCTCATAACTACAGCCTGTTTGTGACTTTTTGAACCATAACGTTTTTCCACTCCGCAAAATTGCCATCAACAATATGTTTCCGCGCTTCGCCCACCAACCATAGGTAGAACGCAAGGTTGTGCATACTTGCGATTGACATTCCCAGCATCTCCTGCGCCACAAACAGATGGTGCAAGTAAGCCAACGTGTAGTACGAATCGACAAACGATGTGCCGTTGGGGTCGATGGGGCTAAACTCGTTCTCCCACTTTTTGTTTTTGATGTTGATGACGCCTTCGCTGGTAAACAACATTCCGTTGCGGCCGTTGCGGGTTGGCATCACGCAGTCGAACATATCCACTCCGCGGCTGATGGCCTCAAGAATATTGGCTGGTGTGCCCACGCCCATCAGATAGCGCGGCTTGTCGGCAGGCAGAATAGCGTTCACAACCTCAATCATCTGGTACATAACCTCGGTTGGCTCGCCCACGGCCAAGCCGCCAATGGCGTTGCCGTCCATTCCGAGTTCTGCAATTTCAGTAGCTGCGCGCTTGCGCAGGTCACTATAGGCTGCACCTTGCACTATCGGGAAATACGACTGATAATGTCCGTAGAGTGGCTCGCTGTTGCGGTAGGCATCAACTCCGCGGCGCAGCCAACGCATTGTCAGGTCGAGTGACTTGCTGGCGTAGTTGTAGTCGCAGTCGCCCGGCGGACACTCATCGAGCGCCATCATAATGTCGGAACCGATAATACGCTGTGTCTCAACTACATTCTCGGGTGTGAATATATGTTTCGAACCATCGATATGCGAGCTGAACTTTGCGCCTTCCTCGGTGAGTTTGCGGTTAGCCGAAAGACTGAAAACCTGAAAGCCGCCGCTGTCGGTGAGTATCGGTTTGTCCCAATGCATAAACTTGTGCAAACCGCCAGCCTCGTGCAGCAAAGCCTTTCCCGGCCGCAGATACAGATGATATGTGTTGCCAAGGATTATCTGGGCGCGGATATCATCGGCCACATCGCGCTGGTGAATGCCTTTGACGGAACCCAACGTGCCGACTGGCATGAAAATGGGCGTCAGAATATCGCCATGGTCGGTTGTTATCTGACCGGCGCGCGCTGCTGATTTTGAATCGGTGGCTGTGAGTTTGAATTGCATTTCTGTGACAAAATGTGGGGCAAATATAGAAAATTGGCAATAAAAAAAGCCTCTGCCGTAGCCGACAGAGGCTCTCGCTGTGGTATTAGTTGTAGCGAATTAAAAATCAGTTTGTTCTCCGTTTTTCAGACGGCGGGCAAGCTCATTCAGCTCTGCCTCTTTGCGTACCAAGTCCTCTTGTGTGGCCTGCAGCTCCTCGTAGTTCTGCTTCAGCGCCTCCGATTGCTCGGCCAGTTGGTCGGCTTTCTCTTTCGACTCCTCAAGCAACCGCGCCGTGCTCATGTTTATCTTCACCATTGACAGCGTCGATGCCAGCGCCTCGCCAATCTTCTTCACAAATTCGACTTTGTAATCGTCTATCTTAGTGAACGATGCCAGCTCAATGACGGCATAAACCTTGTCGTTGAGGATTGCTGGAGTGAGCAACACAAAGCGCGGATTGGCCTCGCCCAAACCCGAGGTTATCTCCATATAATTGTCGGGTATCTCGTTCAGATAGATGATGTCTTTTTCGTATGCGCACTGCCCAACCAGACCTATGCCAAGCTCGAATTCCTTCTCCATGTGTTTGACGCGGTTGTAGGCCACGGCGCCTTGCAGCTCAAATTTCACATGTTCGGGGTCGTCTTCGTTCAGAATAAACACGCCGCCTTGCACTACGCCGGTGTAATCGGTTAGCTTGCTGATAAATACGCGGCTCAAGGCCTCGAGATTCGAATTCTCCTGACGGAACAAATCGGAAAATTCGGCAACGCCACTGGCGGCCCAAGCGGCCTTCTCCTGCTCTTTGGCGCGCTCTTCCTCTGCAGCTTTAGCACTTTTCAGCTCATCGCGCATATTGATAAGGGCAATGCCGAGCTCGTCGTTCTCGCCATTCTTCTCATATTCATAATCGAAATCGTTGTTTGTTATGGCTTCGGCAAACTGTGCGGTTTTGTGCAGATTGTCAGCAACCATATTGAACGATTTGCACATTTCGCCAATCTCGTCCTTATGGGCTGTGGCCGAATCTTTCATCGGCTCAATCTCGCCAACGGCCATTTTGTCGAGGTGCTCTTTCAGCTTCAGAATCGGTTTCTGGATAATGCGCTCGGTGACCGAGTTGGCTCCCACCAGCAAAACAAGCGCCAATGGAATGGCCCATGTAAGCGAAATCAGGCCGAAAGTGCCTACGGCAAATCCGATAACGGCAGTCACCATTGAGAATAGAAATATAAGTGTCGCCACTTTTGCCACTATGTTCCGCTTGTAAAGAACTCTGATAACGACCAATCCGAAGGGGATTATGCCGAAAACCATAATGAGTAGAAATGTAATCATCGATTTCATATCTGTCGTTTTTTCTTTTAAAAGTAACTCCAAATATAAATTGTTTGTCGGAGTTGCACTGAGATATTGTATGTTTTTTTTCGCTTAATTTTTTTTGCAGTACTTTTGAGGACTAAAAAAAACGCTTTCGATGAAACATAATGTGCTAATCTGGGGCTACTTCTCAACATTTGTGTTGCTGCTTGGCGCCATTTTCATGAACCTCGATTTTGTGGCAGGCAAGGTGTTGTTCCTTGTCGGGTTTTTCACGTTCAATCTTGGATATCTGATACCATTATTTATGGTTCTCTTCCGCGACAGCCAGGAGAACCAGATTGGGCTGATAATCATCTTGAGTATGCTCGGGTTCTTCATATTCCTGATGGGCATCACATTTTTTATGGTGAGCTGGGGCGGCAGCATGGTGCTGATTTACGTGGGAGGCTCGTTTCTGGTGCTGACAACGTTGCTGATGCTGTTCATGTCGCGGCGGTTTTACGAGACAAGCGTCGACTCGTGGTTCCCGATAGTGCTTTTCGCCGTTTTCGTTGTCATCGGAATGCTGACAAGCATGGTGCACAGGCCGGTTTTGCGCTCGTTCACCATATCGAACAAAGAGGATATGGTGCAGATGCAGTCGTTGCGCGACATCAACACTCATGTTTACGACGAGCTTGAAGCGCTTTGCGGCTCCGACAGCGCACTGCAGCCCATTATGAACTGCGCCGACCTGATTGTTGCCAAGAGCGACAGCATGCTCAACTTTATCGACGAGCTGAAACGCGACCTGATTGTCTATGTTGAGGGCAAAAAAATGCTGCAAGACTCAAATTTGCTCAATAATCTGGTTCCCATTCAGTCGAATGTTGAGATAAACTCGGTGCGTCGGTTCATGCTCGGGCGCAAGCGGCACAAGGCTCAGATTCTGCACGAGGAAATTGATAAATATCGCGACTTTCTGTTGAGCATGGACATTGCCAGCACCTTGTGGATGAAAAAGTTCATAGAGTCGAATTTGAGCACCGATGTCCACAAACTGAATAAGCGCAACTACAACCGCAGTTGGGAGAAACAGCATTTCTACAACTTTCCGCTGGTTACCGTCATAAGCCAGCTGTCGAGGCTGCAGCTCAGCATCAGCCTTGTCGAGGGCGAGATTCTGAACAACTACAGGCGCATGTCGATAGAGCAAGTGGCAAACCGATATACGGTTGTTGAAGAAAAATGATTGTAAAAAAACAAAAGTGGGTTGTAGCATTTAAAAAAAAACATACTTTTGCAGTCCTATAAAAATGACATCAATAAAGTAGAAAGGGTATATTATGGCAATGAAAAGAACATTCCAACCGTCGCAAAGAAAACGTAGGAATAAACACGGTTTCCGTGAGAGAATGGCTACCAAAAATGGTCGTCGCGTATTGGCAGCACGCCGCGCAAAAGGCAGAAAAAAACTTACAGTATCTGACGAAAAATTGCACAAAGCATAATCATTTAGGTTGTCAGAAAAAGATACAAAGGGAGCAAGTCAACATTGAGGCTTGCTTTTTTTGTGCCTTGACTTTACACTTTCTACTTTACACCTAAACACTAAACTCTTAACTTTAAACTCTTAACTTTAAACTTTCCCCTTTCCTCACATCTTAGTCGATACCACGCACGCTTTCTGCATCTTTTTCACTTTGCCGTTAAGGTCGAACAACTCGCAGTGAATCACATAGATGCCTGTCGGAACGCGGTGGTTGTTGTCGTCGAGACCGTCCCAGGCCCAGAAGCCGGTGGTGCCGAGTAGCTCATTGTTGGCCAACGTGCGCATTTTCAATCCTTTGGCACTGAAAATCATAACATTTGCCACATAGCCGGCCTCCTCAATGTTGTAGCTTATTTCGAGTTGGTCGTCGTAGCCGTCGTTGTCGGGCGAGAAGACTTCGGTGTTGAGCGATATAAGTTGCTCTTTGTCAGACTCTATAGGCTTGTAAACTGAGTTTTGCAGTCCGGGTGTTGCCCAACCCGACTGTTGCGAAGCCGAGTGCCAATTGCCTTGATTGTCAGCCGGTTGGTTGTAATCGACGCGCTCCAGACTCACACCGTTCAGGTCTTTCAGCAAGGCGAAGTGCATTTTGCTGGAATAGGTTACTTCGTCGAAGACGTTGCCGAGCGTATCCGCCAGAACCACCGAACCTGCGTCGTCGGGCATCGAAGGCAGGGACGACACTTGGTACAAGTCGCCGTGGCTGTAGGAGGCGTCGATGTTGGCAATATCGGTTGAAACGGCAACGTAACAGCCTGGCATTAAGACAAATCCCGGGCTGTCGATGCGTTTGGGATTTTTCAGATTGCCTTCGGTGCGCGTGGCAAACACCAAATCGGCTATGTTGATGGTATTCTCGGAGCGGTTGTAAAGCTCAACGAAATCGCTGCCGCCGGCATACGGGTTGAAAAGTATCTCATTTATAACAACATCGCCAGCATGCGCGGCCACCGGCAAGCCAAAAGTGAACGTGCTGTTGCAAGTCTGGTTGCCCGCGATGTCGGTTATCAGCGAGTCGATGGTAAATGTATATTCTTGGTTTTCAGACAAATCGACTGGCAGTTTTGCCACTATTGTTGATGGCGACGACCACAGCGCCTCAACCGACTTTGGATTGCCGATATTTGGTTGAATGTCAAACTTTTGAATATCGGTGGGAGCAATGTTCATCGTCTCGCTGAAAACTATATGCAGAGTGTTTGCCGACACCGGCACAACTTGCAGTAAATGAGGCCGTAATGTGTCGGGATTGGCCATGCTGACCGAGTTGCTGTGGCAGGGTGTTGCGCCAACCGTTGCCAGCGACTGTGCCCAGTTGACGGTCGACTCATCGGCGTTGTCAACATCGATGCGCTCGAGGCTGCAGCCGCCCGCCGCCTTGAAATCGTCGGCAAACCAGCTGTTTGAATAAGCTGTGCGGCAGACAACATCGCCGGCGTTGTTATATAATATAAGTGTGCCCGACTGCGCCAAAACCGGCATCGATGTAACCGGAACCACATTGCCAAGCTGCGCCAAACTGTCTTTGACAGTGGCTTTTGCAAGCAACGCGTAACTCTTGGCCGGCACAAGTCCGCTCTCAATGTTGTATCGTTTCGAGCCCACGCCAAGCGCAAAGCCGTTCATAAAAATGTCGAACGAGCCGCGATTGTAAATCTCAACCCACTCATAATCAGGCAGTACGCCATTATCCGATGGCGTTGCGTAAACCTCAGTTATCACCATTTCGTAAAGCGCCACATTGTGGAAGGTGAATGGTAAAACCGTGTCAGTCATTACGTTACCGCAGGCGTCTTCAAGATTTGTAACGATAAGTTCATATTTCACATCCGACTCGAAACTCTTGAGGAACGACAATGCTAAAGTGTTGTTGCTCAATTCGTAACCAATCGGATTGCCAATGCCTTTCACCGTATAGTTCGACAAAGTCTGTAGTGTTTGCAGCGTTGGCGTTTCCGATAGCACCAAACTAAGTTTGAACGGCGTAACAGGCCGGAAACCAATAATTTTAACGGGCTCATTATCAATGTTACGTGCAAAAACCGAGTTGCGCCGTCCGGGTGTGCCGCCAAGCGTGTCGACCGAGTAAGCCCAGTTGTTCCAGCCGCCGCAGAAATTGTCGGGGTCGATGCGCTCAAGCGACCAGCCGCCCTTGTTTTTCTCGACATCGACAATCGATTTTTCAGCGTAGGTGAGGCTGTCGATGATTTTGCCCTCGGGCGAGATGAGCCGCAACGTGCGCCCCGTGTTGGTCAGGTTGTTTGTTGTTATGGCTACAATCGCATTTCCATAAACACGAAGTGAATCGACAGCCTGAGAGGTCGTAAGTGTCAGATACTCACCGCTTTTAATAATAGAATCGGGCAATGTGCGGATGGCGCCGCTGATGTCTAATGTCCAGCCGCCAAGCGCGATGTCGGAGCCGCTGCGGTTGTAAAGCTCCAAAAAGTCGTAGTTCGGCAAACCGACAGCTGGCGTCGGCTTGAACATCAGCTCGTTGAATACCAAATCGTAAGTTTTGGTGGGAGTGGTGTAGCTGAATTCAACCGACTGTTCGCCCATATTTTTTCCGCCGGAATCTTTCACGTTGGAAATCCATAACAGGTAATTGCCTGTAACTAAGGGCGATATATCCAAGTAAACCTTTGTCGGCTCTTCGGGCTTGACAACAGCGTCGCGGATGATGACGCCCTCAATCGAATAGTTGCGCGGCTCGCTGGCCGAGGCAGCGTCAACTTCGCCCGTGAAAGTCAGCTCAATCATATCGCCGCCGACGCAAACGGCTGAATATGCGCCAGTTGGAGCCTTTTGCCGCTTAATCGAAATATTGTCGGCATAAAACTTGCCGGCGCGGTTTTTCGTGTAGGTGAAACAGAGTCCGTGATAGGGCAGATTATTATAGGTGTTGTCGGTGAAATTTTCGGCAAACACCGTGTCAACATCCTCGCCCACAGCACTATAGCCTATATGCCATGCGCCTCTCGGCTCCCTTGTGACAATCAAATCGACCACCGAATCTTTCGTCCATATATAATCGGTGGCGCAAAGCGATGTCTTTTTGCTGCCGTCAATCCTGTAGAACGACACGTTTTTCTGCGAGCCGCTGATGCAGACTCCAATAGCGTAACCTTTTGTCGATGAGTTGAATAGCGAATCGCTTGAGGCCATAAGCCAATACCAGAATTTGTTTGACGACGAGGCGTCGAATTCTGTTTTCATTCGGATTGTCCAGGTTATTTTTCCTTTGCTGAAAAGGCTGTCGGTCAGATGGTTGGATATGTAGCTCGAGCCCGCCACCTCGCTCAGATTGTGCTTGAGCCAGCCGTCACTGATTGCCCAATCGGAGGCGTTGTCCCACTTGGTCAGGCCGGTGCCCGAAAAATCATCTATGAACAGTGTGTCAACGGGTAACTGATTGTCGCCCAGTGAGATTTCGGTTGCGAGCAATGCGTTGTGCCAGCCAAAAAATATTGACAGACAAAATAAACAGAGAGAAAATTTTTTATTCATCTTTGTACGATTTCAAAAAATCGGTGCATTGGAACATAATCTTTTGATAATCAGAATATTTCAAAACATCGATTTTAAATTTCGAATCGAGTTAAAGATAGAAAATTATTAATAAAAAAGTTTTGACTATGAAGATAGCCGTGGTTGGAGCCAGCGGAGCCGTTGGCCAGGAATTTCTGAAGATTTTGAACGAGCGAAATCTTCCTATCGACGAGTTGGTGCTGTTCGGGTCGAGCCGCAGCGCTGGAACTTCTTACGAGTTCAAGGGTAAGAAAATCGTTGTTAAAGAGCTGAAACACAACGACGATTTCAAAGACATCGACATTGCGCTGACATCGGCAGGTGCCAGTACATCAAAGGAATACGAGAAGACAATCACCAAATTCGGCACAATTATGATTGACAACTCGAGCGCGTTCCGTATGGATACCGACGTGCCTTTGGTTGTGCCCGAGGTTAACCCCGAGGACGCGCTGAACGCACCGCGCAACGTGATTGCCAACCCCAACTGCACAACTATTATTATGGTGGTGGTTCTGAAGGCTTTAGAGGAACTGTCGCACATCAAGCGCGTGCACGTGGCAAGCTATCAGAGCGCAAGTGGCGCTGGCGCAATGGGTATGGCCGAACTCGACCAACAGATTCGCGATTACGCCGCAGGCAAACCGTTGACTGTCAATAAATTCTCATCGCAGTTGCTGTACAATGTCATTCCCCATATCGACGTTTTCACCGACAACGATTACACCAAAGAGGAAATGAAAATGTATAACGAGACCAAGAAGATTATGCATTCTGACATTGAGGTGAGCGCAACCTGCGTGCGTGTTCCAGTAATGCGCGCCCACTCTGAAGCCGTTTGGTGCGAGACCGAGAAACCTGTTTCGCCCGCCGATTTCCGTGCCGCTTGCGCAAAAGCCGCTGGCGTGACGGTTGTCGACAACCCAGCTAACAAAGAGTACCCAATGCCGCTGTTCGTTGCAGGTCAGGACAATGTGTCGGTAGGCCGCATTCGTGCCGACATTGCCAACCCCAACGGAATCACCTTCTGGTGCGTTGGCGACCAAATCCGCAAGGGCGCCGCTCTGAATGCAGTGCAGATTGCTGAATATCTGATTAAAACAAAGTTTAAGAAATAAGGCAAAAGACACAAGGCATAAGGCAAAAGTTTTTGCTTTCCTAAATTATCCGCTGCAGCCATTGGCTGTGGCGGATTTTTTTTATCCCCATATTTTTCCCCACCCCCAAAAATTTGACTTGACAATTTCGCCAATAACATTCTATATTTGTGCATAAACATTAAAAACAGAAAACAAAGGAATAGAAAGTTTAAGATAACATATTAAATAACAACGCATTAACTATTATTTCGCGTTTACCGAAACCCTGCAAGATTTACGGAATAAAAAACACAGAAATAATAATGATGAAGGATTGCCTATAGCAAGCAACCTATGTCTCAAATAATAATTGATGCTCACCTTGAGGTGGTGAGTACTTATTTGAGACAAAGGGTTCCTTGCAGGGTGCCTTGGTAAACGCAATAAGGAAAAGCACCTTTTCTTGTTGCGAGTGATTGATAGTGAATGCAATAACTATCAATCAAATTATGGCTAACAAAAATATTCGCGAGGAATCACAAAAGCTAAAGGTTGCGGCCACTTGGTTTCCTGAGTTCGACTGCACTGACATTATCAAACGCATCGACTTTGCGGTAAAAATTAAACGCGACGCAGCCTCATTTGACTTTGAAGATGAGTATCTACTTTGGGCAGAGGCCAAACAACAGCCAACTGATATTTACCAAATGTTGGCCCAATTGATTTTAACCATAAAAGCTGACGCCGATAACCATATCCCACCCAAATTTATTGGTTGCTTTGACTGCGAGAAAATTGCCTTTATTGAATATCACTACGTTCTGCCGATATATACATTAAATGATTTCGACTGGACGCAAACGCCCTCATCGGTAAATAATAAAACCATAGAAACAGTGCGTGATACGATTGATAGAAATCGTATTTTTACTTTCTATTTTGATTCAGACCGCACTGAACTCAAAAACTTCATCAAGGAAAATTTCAAACTTGATGAAAACACCAACTTGTTTTCGACACTTATCGACAAAAACAATTTCATTTTTGTCTATCAAAAATGGCAAAAGATGGTAATGCCATATATTTCAGCCGATTGGGATTTGCTCAAAAAGAAATATTCTATCTATGACCGCGATTTCTTTTTGGCCGAACTCAACATCGACGATAATTCGACAACCGAACTGCACGACGACCGCATTGTCAATCGCGATTTCTATATCACATTCGATGCAAAGTCGGAAAAGCCTTACCAACTCAAGCGCACCGACAATTTTGGAATGGAATTTATAATTCCTTTTGGCTTCAAAAATGACGGTTTGCAGCGTTACACCGACTTCTGGAAACGTTACAGCCGACCGCCGCAGAACGAGTATTGGAATTATATAGTTGAACGTGTCGATTTGCTTGTTCCACAAGATGTTCGTGAACGCAAAGGCTCATATTTTACACCTCAGATTTGGGTAGAAAAGAGCCAACAGTATTTGTCGGAAGTATTGGGAGAGAACTGGCAAGACGAGTACTATATTTGGGACTGCTGCGCAGGAACTGGCAATATGGAGGTTGGTCTGACTAACAAGTATAATGTTTGGGCAAGCACTATTGACCAACAAGATGTTGATGTGATGCGCGAGCGTATACGCAATGGAGCCAATTTGTTGGATAATCACGTTTTTCAGTTCGATTTCTTAAATGACGATTTTACAAAATGTCCGCAAGGGTTGCAAGATGTTATCAACGACCCCGAAAAGCGCAGGAAATTAGTTGTTTACATTAATCCACCATATGCTGGACCTGGAGGAGGACAAGGTAAACATAAGGCAGGAGTCTCTTTGGGCAATAAAATTTATGAAAAATATAAAGACTTGTTGGGGTTGGCGAGTGAAGAGGTTTATGCTCAATTTTTCATTAGGATATATAAGGAAATCCCAGATTGCATTTTGGGAGAATTTTCCACTTTAAAAATCATTCAAGCCGTAAGTTTTTACAAATTCCTGAATGTGTTTTTGGCTAATTTAAAAAGATTGTTTTTGGTTCCTGGTAAAACATTTGACAATGTAGATGGCGATTTCCCTATTGGATTTTTCGTTTGGGACTTGTCTGATAGAAAACATTTCAATCAAATAGAAGCCGAAATCTTTTCCGCTGATGACAATTTCATATGCAACAAGATATATTATGACTTGGGAGATAAAAGGGTAAATGATTGGTTGAGAGTTTTTTCCGACAAAAAAAATGGATGTCCTATCGGAATAATGCATAATAACAAAACTGATTTTCAACACAATACACAAGTGCGTATAACTAGCGATGATAATAAAGACCACACTGCACCTATTACACAGAATAATATTATTCCAATGTCTATATATCTCGCGATTAGGCATATAATTAATCCTACGTGGCTTAATAACCGTGACCAATTCTTGTTTCCAAATGACGGTTGGAAAAATGATAGCGAGTTCCAAACGAACTGTTTGATTTATACACTATTCCACGGTCAGAACAAAATAACTGCGACACAAGGTGTAAACTATTGGATTCCGTTCAAAGAGTCAGAAGTGGATGCCAAAGAACGGTTTGAATCGCATTTTATGAGCGATTTTCTGGCAGGCAAAATAAAGGAGGAGAAACCTATGGATTTGTTTTCGGATTCCGTAGAGACGTTGCGCGCAACGTCTCTACAGTTTACCGCTGAATCACAAGCCGTTATGGATGCTGGCCGCGAGTTGTGGCGCTACTATCACACAATGCCCGATGCCAACCCCAACGCCTCGCTCTACGACATTAAAGAATACTTTCAAGGCCGCGACAGCAAAGGCAAGATGAACGCCAAATCGGACGACAAGCAATACGCCGAACTGCTTGATAATCTGAAAGCTGCAATGCAGACATTAGCCGCAGAGATTCGTCCGAAAGTTTATGATTATGGATTCTTGAAAAAATAGCGCAAAAGCGGAAAATGATTTAATTTATTGAAATTCAGAATTGTAGAGGCGTCATAATATGGCGCCTCTACGTGTTTTGTGGCGCCGGTTTCCTAAACCTTGATGCCAATCAGCGTCATATCATCAATTTGCGGACGTCCGTTGCTCCAATTGGTGATTGTCTTGTCGAGCAGTTTTTGTTGGGTGTCAAACGGCTTGTCGTAATTGTCTGTCAGGAAGTTGATTAGGTTCTTTTGGAGGAATTTTTCGCCAATCTCATTCGCCGAGTCGCCGCCCAACTGGTCTTGGATGCCATCGGAGAAACAGTAAACCGCATCGCCTTTCTGCAATGGTATGGTTTGCGTCGTGAAATGCTCTTTTTCAATAATATAGCGACCAACGGGCATACGGTCGCCTTGTAGTTTGATGGCCTTGCCGTCGCGGATAACAAAAGCTGTCTGGTTGGCTATCGCATAGCGCATCTCCATAGCCTCAAGGTCGAAGCTGCAGATGGTCATATCCATGCTTTCGTCGATGGCGTCTTTCAGGTCCGATACCAATGTCGATTTTATGAAATTGCGCATTCGGTCGAGTATGGTGCCCGGGTTGGCGGCGTCTTCCTCAGTGACGCAAAACTCCTTCAAAGCCGATATTCCCAGCATCGACAGGAAGGCGCCGGGGATGCCGTGTCCGGTGCAGTCGGCTATTATCAAGACGCGGTATTTGCCGCATTGCGCCACGCGGTAGAAGTCGCCGCTGACAATGTCGCATGGGCGGTAAAAGACCATGTTTCGCGGAAACACCTTGTCAACTTCGGTTTTGAGCGATATGGCCGCATACTGTATGCGCCGCGCGTAGTTTATGCTGTCAATCAGCTTTTTATTGATGTTGTCAACCTCGTGCCATTGATTGGTTATCACATCGCGCTGAGCCTCAATCTCTTCGCGCTGCGCAAGAATCTCGGCGTTCTGTTGGTCGAGCTTTTGGTTCTTATGCAGCAGTTCCTCGTTGGCTTTCCGCCTGATTATCAACATTCTGAAGATGAGCACCACAACCGACAGCACCAGCACCAGCCCAATGATTAGCGATGAGCGGATGGTTTCCAGCCGGTGCGTCTCCGCCTCCAGTTCGCGTTTTTCGGCCTCGTGTATTTTGACAGTCTGTTCGGTTTGGAAATCCGCCAGAACGTTCAGAGTGCTGTCGTTGACGTAGGCGGTTTTATACTCGTGCATTTTCTTATAACAAGCCAGAGCTTTTTTGTATTCGCCAAGTTTTGTGTATATTTCAGACAGTAACTCGTAATACTCAGCAATCTCGTTGTTGTTCACGTCATCATCTAAATATTTCTCATTTTCGAGAAGAACATTTAGCGCCTCCTTGTTTTTGCCATAGAACGACAGGTACTCGGCATAAATCTGGCAAATGATTAGGTGGTAGTCGTATTCGCCAAGTTGCAGGAGTGTGTTCCCGATTCTTTTGATGTAGATGTAGGCGCTGTCGGCATATTCCTTCACGTTGGTCTCTTTTGCGATTTTCATGTAGGTCGATGCAAGACCTTGGAGAGTTTCGTTTTTTATTATGTTGGCGTAGTAGTCGTCGTTTATGGGCTCGAGCAAGGAAAGCGATTTTTTCAGGTAAACCAATGTCCGCCTTTTATCATTCATGGCCATGCCAAGATATTTATAATCACCCGCTAAATAGGTGATATTATTGACGGCGGAGTCTAATTCCACAGCTTTTGTATAGTATTCGATAGCGCTTTGTGTGAATCCGAGGCTTTGTTTTGCAAAACCAATCGAGCGGAGAGTGTAAGCCAATTCCGCAGTGTCGTTTATTTCGGTGTATATATCGACGGCTTTGTTGAAGTAATGGAATGTGCTGTCTCTGTAATTCAGTTCGGAGTAGCATTTGGCGATACTGACATAGCAGTTTGCAATAAGCTTTTTCTCATTCAATTTTTCGCTGAATGATAGTGCTTTGAAAATGTTGTCAAGAGATGGTCTCGGCTCGTTTTTCATATAGTACGACCAACTTATGAAGTCGTAGTTGTCTGAAAGTAATTGCCAATCAGAATCATTGCAGTATTCCAGCGATAGTGTTGAATATTTTAAAACGGTGTCGGGTGTCCCCGATATTTTTCCGATATTCCGGTACTGTCTTGCTTTGGCAGTGTCGGGCATGTCGGGCGTTATGAGCGCAAGTATGCTATCGACCAGAGGCTGCGTCGGGTCGGCATAGTCCTTATTATCAGTGTCTTGCGCCAAAACACAAAACGCTGTCAGTGTCAGAAAAAGTGAAAAAACAAACTTCTTCATCACTTTATGTTTTGCATAAAGATAGAAAAAAGAACAATGCGCAAAATTGTTGGTGGATTTTTATTGTGCGGAGTCAGGCTAAATCCGGATGCCAATCAGCGTCATATCATCAACCTGTGGGCGTCCGTTGCTCCAATTGGTGATTGTCTTGTCGAGCAATCTGAACTGAGTGTCAAATGGTTTGGTGTAGTTGGCGGTTAGGAAGGCGAGCAGGTTGCGGCGCAGAAATTTCTCGCCAATCTCGTTCTTAAGGTCGCCGCCCAGCTGGTCTTGGATGCCGTCGGAGAAGCAGTAAACCACATCGCCTTTCTGCAACTGTATGGTTTGCGTCGTGAAATGCTCTTTTTCAATAATATAGCGCCCGACGGGCATTCGGTCGCCTTGCAGTTTGATGGCCTCGCCGTCGCGGATAACGAAAGCTGTCTGGTTGGCTATCGCATAGCGCATCTCCATTGCCTCAAGGTCGAAGCTGCAGATGGTCATATCCATGCCGTCGTCGATGGCGTCTTTCAAGTCCGATACTAATGTCGATTTTATGAAGTTGCGCATGCGGTCGAGTATGGTGCCCGGGTTGGCGGCGTCTTGCTCGGTGGCGCAAAACTCCTTCAATGCTGATATGCCCAGCATCGACAGGAAGGCGCCGGGAATGCCGTGTCCGGTGCAGTCGGCTATTATCAGCACGCGGTATTTGCCGCATTGCGCCACGCGGTAGAAGTCGCCGCTTACAATGTCGCACGGGCGGTAAAAGACCATGTTCTGCGGAAACACCTTGTCAACTTCGGTTTTGAGCGATATGGCCGCATACTGTATGCGCCGCGCGTAGTTTATGCTGTCAATCAGCTTTTTGTTGATGTTGTCAACCTCGTGCCATTGATTGGTTATCACATCGCGCTGAGTTTCAATCTCTTCGCGCTGCGCAAGAATCTCGGCGTTTTGTTGGTCGAGCATTTGGTTTTTATACAGCAACTCATGATTGGCTTTCCGCTTGATTATCAACATTCTGAAGATGAGCACTACAACAGCCAGCACCAGCACCAGCCCTATGATTAGCGATGTGCGGATGGTTTTCAGCCGACGTGTTTCCGACATCAGCTCACGTTTTTCGGCCTCGTGTATTTTGACCGCCTGTTCGGTTTGGAACGATGCCAGAACGTTCAGCGTGCTGTCGTTGGCGTAAGCCGTTTTATACTCGTGCATCTTCTCGAAGCAGAGCATGGCGTTTTTGTAGTCGCCGGTTGCTTTGTGAATGTCCGCCAGTCGCTTGTAATATTCCGTCAGAATGGTTTTGTTGACCTCGCCGTTGCTCAGATATGTGCCGCAATTATCCATAACCTTCAGCGCATCGCTGTATTTGCCGCAAAACGACAGGTAGTCGGCATAGCAGAACCAAGTGTAGATGTTCCATTCAATTTCTTCCGAAGAATTGTTTTGTACGCCTATTTTGTTGAGGTAGAAGTAGCAGCTGTCGGCGTATGCTTTTTTGTCTGTTGCGTTTGCCAAACGGATATACATTATCGCCATTTTCTGATTTGCGGCGTACTTCTCTCGTATGTAGTATGAGTCGTTGGTGGGTGTCGAATCGAACAGAAGAACCGATTTTTTCAGATAAGCGAGCGCTTTTTCAGAATTATTATGTTCAGCCTGTGCTAGATAGAGGTAGTCGTCGGCCATGTCGAGCCGGTTGTTTTTTATTGAATCGATGGTCAAGGCTTTTCCCAGATATTCTGCCGCCATTTCGTTGAAGTCGAAATCGGAATTAACCATTCCAATCGAACGATAGGTGTACGCCATATAGCCGGAGTCCTGAAGGCTTGTGTATATGTCGAGCGCCTTGTTGAAATAGAAAAATGTGCTGTCTTTCGAATTCAGTTCGTGGTAGCATTTGGCAATGGCGATGTACTCTTCGGCAATTTGCGGTTTGTCGTTAAGTTTCAGCATGGCGGTCAGCGCCTTCATCGAGTGCGACAACGACATTTTTGCCTCATTTTTAATGTAGTATGCCCAACTGATGCAGTCGTGATTGTTTGCAATTGTCTTATAATCAGATTTGTCGCACAAGTCGAGTGAAAGTTGCGCGTATTTCAAAACAGTGTCGGGCGAATCGGAAATCGAACCTATAAAAGAATATTTCCGTGCTTTGTCAGTGTCGGGTATGTCGGGCGTGATGAGTGCGAGTATGCTATCGACCCGTGGTTGCGTTGGGTCGGCATCAGCATCATTATCAACATCTTGCGCCCAAACGCAAAAAGCTGTCAGTGTCAGAAAAAGCGAAAAAAACAACTTCTTCATCGTTCTCGTTTTTTAATAAAGAACCGACTGCAAAGGTAAGAGAAAACAATGCTAAAAATTAGCATTCCATTATTAAATGCGAGCCGTTTGTTTATTTTTGCCCAAAATGGACACACCGGATGCGGAGGTTTTTCTTGATATTTCTTTTGATGGCAGTCTCGTCGCAATTGTGGGCGCAGCACTCGCGCCGCATTCAGCACGAGAGTTGGGACCGTGTGGCCATAAACCGCTTTTTTGCTGAAAACAAGCCTGCAACAGCGCAGGATTCGGCTTTTTACGCGGCCTTTCGCTATCTGAATTACGAAATCAGAAAAGACACCGCCAACCTAAGTCTTTCGGCGTTGGTCGACATTGTGCGCGACAACCGCCCCAACCGCGAGCTGAAGGTGTTTGCGCAGTTTTGCGATACGGTGGTGGCGCGGCAAAACCGTTTCGACAACGCCATGTCGGAGGCTCGTATGCGTTGGCACCAGCGCCGCATGTTGGACACGGTCGATGTTTCAAGCGCCGACTCTAACTTCTTGGCAATAATCGAGTTGATAGCGGAGGACACCACTAACTACGATAGCCTGGCGATGCTTACCACGCCTTATACCAAAAGTCTGTCGGAGGCAGTCAGGCAGAATCTGTCCGATATCCGTAAGATGCCGGTTTTCAATCAGATACGAGGGTTGCGCAACGACACTGCATTTTTCTATCTTGTTAACTTGAATGGTGATTCCTTACGTTTCCGCCTTTACGACGGCAGTCCGCGCGTTATTCGTACATACATTAAGGACCTTGCCGGAAACGACGAGCCGGTACTCATCCGCGACATACATCGCAACTCTTTTCGATTGCTGATTAACGATTCGCCCGAAATAGATGTTGATTATGAGGGAAAAACCAAGCAAGTGTTCAGCGATATGCTGGAGCAAAACGCCAACCGGACTCTGACCATCACACGCCGCATTCCGCCCGAGGACCCGTCGAAATGGAAAGTTGGCGGCAAATTCAGCTTGGACGCCTATCAGATGGCGCTGCGCAACTGGATTAGGGGCGGCGAGAACACCATTGCGCTGCAAACATCGCTTGAGCTTTACGCCAATTACAAAAACGGCTATCACATTTGGGAGAGCAAGGGATTGTTCAAGTACGGGGCCATTCGGCAGGGCGGAAAAAGCATGCGTACCAACGAGGATAAGATAATTGTGGCGTCGAACTATGGCTACAAGGCTTTTAAACGCTTCTATTATAGCGCGCAGATTGAGTTTAAGTCGCAGTTTGCGCCTATTTACGAGTATAACGGCAACACAAAGACGGTCCTTCTGTCGAAATTCTTTGCTCCGGCAACGCTTACTTTGGGTACTGGTTTGGAATATAAGCCTAATGCCAACACTAGCTTGATAGTCAGCCCGTTGACATCGAAAAACACTTTCGTCTTAAGCGACACTGTGAACCACATGAAGTATAGCGTAAAAGCGGACCGTTATGTGCGCAGTGAGACCGGCTTGTATGTTAAGTCGATGTATAAGAACAAGATATGGAAGAATATCGAGCTCAGCTCGGTGGCCGAGTTTTTCTCCAACTATTTCAACAATCCGCAGAATGTGGACGTCGATTGGACCCTGGAGCTGACGCTGCCTATTAATTATTATGTGCGCACAACGGTATCGACCGAGATTGTTTATGACGACGACCAGGAGATTCCGGTTTACGACGACAACGGGAAAAAAGTGTCAACCACAAAGGCGACGCAGCTTAAGGAGCTGATAAAACTTGGCGTGGTGTTTAAGTTCTGAGCATGAATAGAAACAAAAAATGCGGCCCGAAGCCGCATTTTTTAATTCAGAATCATTTCAACATTGCCTATGCTTTGTGAGTGTTTGCAACGATGTGCTTTTGCATAAGCCATTATGTTTCTTACTGTTGACTCTGACGGACTGAACCTCGCATCGATGAAATCGTCAAAAACCGATTCAGGGAACTCTTTTTGCGTGTTGTCCAATTTTAAAATAAAAGTAGAACGTTTCGCCATAGGCATATCGCTTTAGTAATTAGTTGTATGTTTGAAACGAAGGTTTGCCCTGATTATTTTATGAATGGCAAAATTTTTTATGCTGAAATGGCAAAATTTTTCAACGTGTAGGTAGGGTATGTTTTTAAGCCGATAACAGTTTGCCAGTGTGCCCGTTATTTTGTTAATTGTGAGACGAATTGAAATTGCTTAAATGATTATGAATGAGCATAAAACGATAGCGGCTGAGATAGGAGAGAAGCTCCTGCGGCGCGGTCAGACCATGGCAACGGCCGAAAGCTGCACTGGTGGCAACATCGCGCATCAGATAACGTTGGTGCCGGGCAGCTCTGCGTGGTTCAAGGGCGGTGTGGTGTCTTACACCAACGAGGTGAAAATGAATGTGTTGCAAGTGCCGAAAGCGTTGATTGACCGCTACACTGAAGTCTCGACGCAGGTTGCGGAGGCAATGGCCGAAGGTGCTCGCCGCATCACGGGTGCCGATTTTGCCGTATCGACCAC
>JAFZKK010000065.1 GCA_017551905.1 Salinivirgaceae bacterium | reverse complement strand
GGCAGGAAGATGAGGCAGAAAAGCGTTGTGCCGATGAGTGTGAGCGAAGCGAAAAGACCAAAGTCGCGCAGAATGGCCGACGACGTGAACACCAGCGCAAAAAACGCGCCAATGGTTGTGAAGCTGCCGACGGTTAGCGGATAGGCTAACTCGTTGATTAACTGTTCGACAGTGCGCACATGGTTTTGGTGAGCCAGCATGTGGATTGAGTAGCTGAGCGCAATGCCAATGATAGCCGCGCCTGCGCCAATGGCAGCTGCCGAAATCTCGCCTTTAACCAACGACATTATGGCCAAAGCAAACAGGCCGCCGAACAAAGCCGGCACAATGACAAGCGGAATGGTGCGCTTGCGTTTGAAAATCAGCGATATGAATACCGCTATGATTATCAGCGCTATAAGCGATGTCAGCGTAGTGTCGTTTTGTATCTGCAAGGCGTTGTAAACACTCACCGACGCTCCGCCAAAATACTCGGCGCACACGCCCGTATGCCGGTTGTTAAATTTCTGCAACTCCTCCTCAAACCGGATTACAAATCCCTTATTCTCACCAATATGTCCCAAATTGTATTTCGGCGTCAGAATCATCATCAGCGACGAGGTGTCGCCCGTGAACAGATAGTTGTCAACCATTGCATTGCCCGACTCTATCTCGAAATCTTGCAGATTCTCAAGCGTTTGCGTGCCTATTCCCATTGGGTCGCGCATAATGTATTTCCGCGTGCCGATGCCAATGGGCGAAATCATATTCTGATAGTTCTGCCGCATCCGCCGTTCAATGGCCGGGCGGGTTATCAAAGTGTCGAGGCGGACATAGTCGGCTTCGGTTAAGAAGATGGGTAAATTATTGTAAATGAAATCGCTGACTCCACCAACAAGCCGGTCATCAATTCGCAGCATAATACCTTTCAGATACTCGCCGCACGTTTCGTTCAGCGTGTTGGCAAACTCCTCGGCGGTGACAATCAAGCTATCGACAGGCGCATTTCCGACAGGCGAGAAAATGACAACCATTTTGTCTTTAACGTTCAGATTCTGAAATACTTCGGCCGTCTTATCGCCTTCGCCTTTTGTCGGGAAAAAATCGGTTATGTTCTGCCTTATGCTTATGCGGCTGGCAGCCAACGCCATAGCTACAACGCAGATTGTCAGGAAACTATAAAGAAGCGCCTTATGCTTCTGAAAGAAATTGTATATGCCGATAAAAAACTTGCTCACAATATTGTCTTATTCCGAAATCCTTTTCTTCCTTCTAAACACCGCCAACAGCCCAAAAACCACCAATCCCACCGCCACGCTGCACAAAGCCGCAAATATAACACTTCCAACAACATACGGAATGAGCGAATTTTTAACGCTTTCGAGTGTTATATTGCTCAAACTCAACTCGACAGGCACCCGCAAAACCTTGCAGCCCGTAAAGTAACTGCCGTAAATCAGAAACGGAATCATCGGCGGAATGCTGATGTTTGAGGCCACAAGCGTTATCACTTTGTTCAGTTTGAGCACGTGAGCTATGGCGAAAGCTATCAGCATCTGGTAGCCCCAAACCGGAATAATGCCCATAAAAATGCCAAGCATAACGGCGGATGTTATTCGCAGATTGGAGTCGGGCGAATGTGTTATGTTGTTGTTGATGAACAACTTGATATTCTCTTTTGTCAGCTTTCGGCAGAAGTTGCGCGGATAAATCCAAAGCAAGGCTATAAGCACCAAAATGGTGTTCAGGATGCTGATGCGTGTGAAATCGCGCCACGGACGGAAATGCGAAACGCGCTCTCCCTCAGGCGGATAATAGACATTTATCGGTATGTTGCGAACCGTAACGCCAGCCCACGATGCAAAAACCAACGCCTCCAACTCAAACTCGTATTTGGCCGTGTAATACCATTTCTGCACGTTCATCAGTTGCAGCGGATAAAGCCTGTAACCCGACTGTGTATCAGGCAGTTTGACACCTGTTTCGAGCCTGAACCAAAAATTTGAGAATTTGTTGGCAAAGGTGTTTTTGCCGGGCATATTGTCGGCCTCGATATTGCGTCCGCCAACAAGCAATGTGTCGGGCGTCGCATCTATCTCTTGCACAAATGTCGGTATGTCGGAGGCGAAATGCTGCCCGTCGCTGTCAATGGTTATGGCGTAACGGTAGCCGTCGTCTTTCGCCTTGCAAAGACCATTTTTCAGCGCTGTGCCTTTGCCGCAGTTGCGCTGGTGTGTTATTATCTCGATGCCTTCTATCGTGCTCAGAATCTGCGCAGTATCGTCGGTTGAGCCGTCGTTCACAACAATAATGTGATTGGCATATTGCTTGATGTCGGCCAAAACACCGCCAATGGTTTTAGCGTTGTTGTAGGTGGGCACAACAATCACAATATTCAGCTCGTCGAGTTTCTCTTTGCACGCAGTCATCTTCTGACAAAACGGTCGTTATCGGGAGCCAAAGCTACATAAATCTTGCGATTATATTTTGTTTCTAACCAAACGAATCCAAATTGAAACCGAATTAAACGCAGTAGAGACGTAGCGCGCTACGTCTCTACAATACACATTATCAATATTTACGCCACAAAACACGTAGAGACGCGATTAATCGCGTCTCTACAATACAGAATATCAACGTATTACCAAATTATTTCGCCTTTTTCCGGCCTTTGGTTTTGGTCTCGGGCTGGTTGGCGGTTAGTTTCTCGTACATTTTAAATAACTCTGTAACAATATCCGTTTCTGACATTGTTGGCTTAAACCCATATGCTTCCATTACTGCTTTATCATTTGCCTCGTGAGCTTTTAATAATTCAACGGGCATACTGGTATTATCATAAAAATCTGCCAATGACGAATCTGGATATTTGTTTCTAACATCAAGAATTAATTGAGCTGTTTGCTCTATTTTTTCTCGTTGTTTATCATTGAGTTTTGGCCAAGGGAAATTGTTGTAAACCACCTCGACGGAATATCTATAATCTGATTTTATCCTTCCGCAAACTACACGCATCCAAGCCATATGAACAATTGATGTCAATATGCCAAAATCATACAAAGTCGCATTGGGAACAATGGAAACGCTATTTCCAGGAATGCTTCCTTCTTCAACAAATCCCATTGGGATATATTTTCTGTTTTCTGTTGTATGTAATGGAAGAACAATAAAAGAACCACCTTTGTACTTTTTGCACGGTCGCATAAGATATGGAATGTCTTTTAGTTTATAAGCATCACCTGTTTTTGTTTGATTGGTTCTCCATTCTTTACAAGCCGCAACTCTCTTTTTTATACCATCAATACTATTTAGTTGTTTGGGCGAAATGTCAACAAGCCATAAACACCAACGTTTTTTGCCAGCTATATATTCCTTTGCAGTAATAAGTGGTTTTATCCAATTTGCAGCTTCAGGCTCTTTATTTATCAATGCTTTTTTCTGACTGTCATCTAAAATCAGAAAACCGCCATCTGTGGGCTGATACCCCTTTATCACAACTGGTACATTAGGCAATGGCTCATTTCTTTTTTGAATAAGTATGTCCGGGGCATCACAAAGATACCCGTTGATGTTTTTAGCAACAATTGTTTGATTATCAGATGTGAATATTAATTTTATTGGGTATCTTTTTGTGCGCGAAAATCCTATGATGACGCAATGGACGTGTGCTTCGCCTTTAGCACCATTATCCCAACGGAACGTACGATATGCAAAATCTATTTTAAATCCTTGATTTATCAAATCATTCCAAAGGGGAAAGACTTGTTGTCCTTGACATATCGAATTTGTTGAAACAAAAGCGCTGCAAATAAGATTGTCACCAACATAATCTGCTGCCTTCTTATACCAACAAGCTACGTAATCAAGTTCACCTCCTTTTTCTCCAAAAAGCAATGCCCTATCTTGTTTTTGCTCGTCAGAGAGCCTGGCACTACCAACAAATGGCGGATTACCAATAATATATGACAATTCATTGGCTGGACATAAATCATTCCAGTCCATTCTTAAAGCATTGCCTTCCACTATGTTTGCGTTCGATTTAAGTGGTAGAAAATCAAAGTTTTGATTAACAATGCCTTCGGTTTCGGCAAGCATCTGGCTTTCGGCAATCCATAATGCTGTTTTGGCAACGGCCACGGCAAAATCGTTAATCTCAATACCATAGAATTGGTTGATTTTCACTTTTATAACATCGCCTAAATCGAGATAGCCCGTGCCTCCGCTTAATTCTTTAAGTATTTTGTTTTCCAGGCGACGTAAGCTCAAATAGGTTTCAGTCAAGAAGTTGCCGCTTCCGCAAGCTGGGTCAAGAAATTGAAGTTTGCTGATTTTATCTTGCAAACCTTTTAATGCGTCTTGCTTTTCTTTGACTTTTGCTTTTTTGTTAGTGTTTATTGCTTTTGCAGTAGCAAATTCTTCGTTAAGTTGGTTCATAAACAGCGGGTCTATCACCTTGTGAATGTTTTCGATAGACGTATAATGCATTCCACCACTCCGCCGCGTCTCCAAATTTAGTGTCGATTCGAAAAGTGAGCCAAAAATAGTCGGGCTGATTTGGCTCCAATCGAAATCGTCGCTGGCTTTGGTCACCAAAAGCGTTTTTATTTCTTCGGTCAGTTGAGGAATCTCGTCAAGTGTAGCACCGGAAAACAAACCACCATTAACGTACGGGAATTCAAGAAGTTCCGGCTTTTCGTATTTGCTACGTTCATTTTCTTTTTGGTCGAGAATGCGGAACAAATTGAGTAAGGCATCGCGCAAACTGTCGGCATTGAACCGTTTCAAATAGTCGCCAAACATCGATTTCTTACCAAAAATGCCAGCATCTTCAGCATAAAGACAAAATACCAAACGTACGCATAACTTATTGAGATTCTTTAAGTTCTCATCCGACTCATCGCCATATTGCACTTTCAGTTTGTCGTAGAGCAACCCTACCAATTCGCCCGATTTGAAAGTGAGTTCTTGTTCCTTATTCAAGTGGACATTTGTCTCGTCAACCAAAAATGATAACCTATAATATTCTTTTTCAAGGTCTTTCAACAAAACCACATCAGGTTTATACCTGTCTTTTCCTTCTTTATTGAGGTCGTAAATATGAAACTCGTGAAAGTTGCAGACCACAATTATATCGGGTCGCCTAGTATTTGACATTTCGTCGGCATAGCGTTTCGCTTGTTGAAATGGTGTCAGCATTGCGCCATCACTTTGCCTGGCCTCTTTTAACAAATCGACATCAGCTCCTTTGTGCTCAATCAGCACTTTTGTCGCAGGAATATAGCCATCAATGTGGCCTGTGTTTTTGATTACAACCGGACTTTGAAATTCAATAAAGTTCTCTACATCCTCTATACCGAATACATTGCGCAACAATGCTGTCCAAAACGATTGTGCGTGTTGAATCTCACTGGTTTTGTCCTTCCACGTTTCGGCGAAGCTCTTGGCTGCCTTTGCTTGTTCTTTTGGTGTCATAGTGTTAATAGTTTAGCTGGCACTAACTACCAACACAAATCATTGAACCAGAAAAAGAAAGGCGCCGGCCTCTCTACTCACGTTCACGGGGAAGTCCGCTAAGAAACCCCGCCCTACAATATAGATATTACCCACGCCGAAACGCGAGCATTTATCTTAAAATATTGTAGGCGAGCATCACTAATGGACTATGCCGTGAACATTATTATCCGATTCGTAAGAAAATCAGTTTAGCGGACTTTTTTCTTTTGAACGTGAATAATAGATAATGCCTTGTATGTTAATGTTTTAGTTTATTACTTTCTGTTTCTTATTCCTATAATTAGTTAAAACACTGCGATTTATATCTAAATCAATCTCGTTATCATCTCATCGGCCTGCATTTGCATCTTGCAAAAAGCAAACCATCGCTTGCCCAAATCCTTGATTGACGCGCCAATGTGGTACACATCGTTGTCGATAATCAGGAATCGGTCGTGCGACTTTGTAAAGATACACAAATCTATTGGTTCGTACTGATTATTGTGCTGCGCCAGCGCCACATCGAACGACGGCGAAGTCTGTTGCGTGTAGATTTTTGCAGTCACGTTTTTGGCTCGTTCGGCCAACCGCAGCAAAACGGTCTCATCAACATAATTGTCAATCAGCACAATGCGTTTCCGCGCCGAGCGAATCAGATTGTTGACAAAGGCAAACGGCTCAAGCATCTGCCCGTCGTAAAAAATTCCCTCGACAGGCGGCAGCGATGTGCGCACAAAGAAGTCGATTTTGTTAGAATGCTCTTCAAGTATTTTTTGTTGTGTTTCAAGTCGGTCCTCAATGTTGGCAATTCGGCTATTCAATGCGTATCCTCTTAAAAGATAATCTTTTAATATGCCTGTTGCCCATATTCTGAATTGGGTACCTCTCGGACTTTTAACGCGATAGCCAACTGAAATAATGACGTCGAGATTGTAGTATTTTTGTATTCTTTTAATAGTTCGGTTGCCTTCTTTTTGAACTGTCAAGTAATCCTTGACAGTTGAATTTGGCGATAACTCATTCTCTTTGAATATGTTATTTATATGAAGACTGACATTTTGTTTTGTGGTCTCAAAAAGCACCGTCATTTGTTGCTGTGTCAGCCACACTGTCTCATCACTCAACCGCACTTCAAGTTTAACGGCTTCGTCGGGTTGGTATAATATGATTTCGTTTTCGGTCATATAATTTTATTCGACACATCTCTTATAGCGAACTACCGGGGTTTTCTCGGTAGTTGATTCTTAGTTGTTCTTTCTGTTTCTTATACTATTCGTTTAATTCGTTACTATTTATAAATCTCTGTCATTCAACAATTTCGCTCATTGCTTCTCTGCATTTTTTTTTCGCATCTCTGCAATCTCTTCAAAATACTTTTTCAGAGCCGCTTCGTTGCTTGTGCGTGCGTCTTCAGCCGCTTCTCGCATAATGTAAGCCAGCATTTCGTCGGTTGGCTCCTCCATACTTGTCAGCCTGTAACTGTTTATTTGCTCTTCCGACATAACTATTTGCCTTTTAATCTATTGAACTATTGCATTTTTTGCAACAGTTGCATCTTTGTAAAGATAGACAAAAATCACCATTTTAATAGAAAATGAAACGAAAACAAAAAACGCAACCTCAGGGGCTGCGTTTCGTGCTTATAAACAATGTTTTATCTATACAAACTCTTTGCTGATTTTTGCGGCAATGGCCTCAAATTCCTCTTTGGTCAGCGTCTGTTTTTTGTCGAAACGGACATCGGCCTCGCTGTTCATCGGGATAAGATGGATGTGGGCGTGCGGAACTTCAAGCCCCAGAACCACAACGGCCACCTTCTTGCACGGAATGGCTTTTTTGATAGCCGTTGCCACGCGCTGCGCAAACTGATGCAGACCGCCCAAAACAGCCGGCTCAAGGTCGAAAATGTAGTCAACCTCTTGCTTCGGAATCACCAGCACGTGCCCTTTCTGCACCGGGCTGATGTCGAGAAAAGCAAAATAGTCCTTGTCCTCAGCTATCTTGTAGCATGGGATTTCGCCGTTTACGATTTTTGTGAATATCGATGCCATGGCTTATGCTATTGGTCCAATTTCAAGAATTTCGAATTTCATTATGCCGTTCGGAACCTTAACCTCGGCAATCTCGCCAACCTTATGCCCCATCAGGCCTTGCGCTATCGGTGTGCTTACCGAAATCTTGAATTCCTTCAGATTGGCTTCGGTTTCCGAAACAATGCTGTATGTCATTGTGGCGCCGTTGGCTACATTTTTGATTTTCACTTTCGACAATATCTGCACCTTCGAAAAGTCAAGTTTCGACTCGTCAATAACACGCGAGTTGATGATTTTGGCTTCAAGCTGCGATATTTTCATCTCAAGAAGTCCCTGAGCCTCTTTTGCGGCATCATATTCGGCATTCTCCGATAAATCACCCTTGTCGCGCGCATCGGCAATGGCCTGCGATATGCGTGGACGCTCCACCGATTTCAGATATTCCACTTCAGCAACAAGTTTTTTCAACCCTTCGCTTGTAATGTAGGATACTTTGTCCATGATTCTCTTTTTTAATTTTGATATAAAACAAAAAGAATCCCGCTTTTTATGCGGAACTCTTTTTACAAATATACAGTTTTTCTTTTAAACCGAGCCCTTTTTTAAAAAAGAACCCGTTTTTGTCGATTTATTTTTCCTTAAAACCTACTAAAATCGACACGCAACCGCTTTTAGTGTCTTCGCTGGTCTTGTTTTCGGGAATGCTCACCTCAACAGTAAGCAACTGTGTCGAGTTGGTCGAGAAGTCCCAATGGTCGGCGTTGCCGTGGTTGGTGTTCGAGTAAAGCTCTTTGCCTGTCAGGTCAACAAGACGGAACTGAACATCGTCAAACTCGTCGGCGCAAACAACAATGCGGTAATCCTGGTTGCTGTAGAATGTCAGCATCAGCTCGGCAATATCGCCTTGGTTGAGCACAGCGCTGTTCATCTGACCGTTGTAGATGTACGGGTCAAGTTTCGGCTTGCACACATTCTTGATAAATGTCTTGCATTGAGCGTCAACACTTGTCTGAAGAGTCATACAAGCTATGGCAACCGCTAAAATTCTGATTATCTTTTTCATATCGTATCTGTTTTAATTTCAATATTTTGTTAAATTATGTTGTTTCTGATTTTCTCTACCAATTCAGCTATTTTCTTCACTTGGTCGGCGGTTACTTTCACTGTCACCGGTGCGTCGATGGTTGTCGAGTGCTTGTCCTGGTCGGTAACCACAACCGATTTGTCGTAAACTATTTCAATGCTGTTGTATTCGTCCTGAAGCTTGTTGAAATCGTCAATCAGAACGGCAATCTCAGGAGTCCCTTTGTATTCCTCCATCAGATTGATAAGGTTTGTAACCGTATGTTTCTGGTCGATAATGCTTTGCACCATATCGCCTTTGGCATTCGGTCTGATGGCCAATTGAGTGGCGTAGTGCATACCCTCAACCCACGCTCCTACCAAAATAAGCGATGCTGTCATATCGCGCTCTGTCTCTTTCAGATAGCTGTCGGCTTTTGCGTAAGTGTCTGAAATGATATAGAATATGGTGTCGCGGTTTTCGATGCTTTGCTCAACGCGGTTGATTGTCTCCGAACCTTCTTCCTCCGGAATTTGCAGTTTTTCAGTCACTTTCTTGATAACCGAAAGATAGCTGATGGCTTCCTGCAACTGGTCGTAAACGCGGCAGTAGCACAAATCGGCGCCATAAACACCAAAATTCAACGCCAGCGCGCTCGATGTGTTGTATTTGTCAAGATTGTCGGCCGAATTAAGTAGGTTGGCGTCAAAATCTTCCTCGGTTTTCAGCAATGTCTGTGTAATTTCAACCGGCGAAGGCAGGTTAAAGAATATCTTTTTTGCTGTTGTCTGACTCATGCTACTGTCAACGGCAAGAGCCTCTGCAAGCTGTTGTTGTTTTTGCTTTTTCTCGTTCGAACATGCTGTTACTAAGCATATTAGCAAAACTGCCGTTAGTGCGCGATATATGTTCATTTTACACATTTTTAAGTTGTTTTCTTCTAAATTATTGCAATGGCGTATGCCTATTACACACGCAACCAAAAGTAATGAAATAAACGGTATGCAAAATGTTATTGCAAAAATTTTATGATTGTTGCTACAAAAGTTATGCCGATTTGCTCCGTTTTACTTGAATGTGCCAATTATCTCTTTGATTTTCTTTAATTTTTCATCAAGCATCTGTTGTGTTTTGGCTTCGGCCAGAAGGCGCAGATACGGCTCGGTGTTCGACGGGCGGATGTTGAACCACCAGTCGGCGAACTCAACGCGGTAGCCGTCGAAATCGAACATAGCGGTCGGTTTCTCGGTGCTTGTGAAATAGTCGCGCACGGCGTCCATGGCCTCTTGTTTCTTCTCTATTTTGAAGTTGATTTCGCCTGAATTGCAATATTTTGCAATGTTGGCAATGGCTTGCGAGAAAGTTTTGCCTTGCTTTTTCAAGCCAGCCACAATGCCCAGAACAATGAGCGACGCCATAATGCCTGAATCGCTGTAGAAAAAGTCGCGGAAATAGTAGTGGCCGGCCAGCTCACCGCCGTAGATGCCGTCAATCTCGCGCAGTTTGAGCGCCGCATACGCTCGGCCAACGCGCCACATATTCATTTTTGAGCCGAATTTTTCGACATATTCGCCCACGGCTTTCGATGTACGGATGTCTTGCAACACATTGCCTTTCAGGCCTTTCTCCTCAAGGAAATAGTGCGCCATCAGACCGATAATCAAGTCGGGGCTGATGAAGTGGCCTTGCTCATCTATGAACATCACACGGTCGGCATCGCCATCGTAGATAACGCCCGCATCGGCTTTCTCGCGTTTCACAAGTGCCTCAATGTCAGCACAGTTAGCTTCGATGAGCGGGTTTGGCTCGTGGTGCGGAAAAGTACCATCGAGAGTGTCGTAGATGTAAGTCGGCGCATCGCCTAAAATGTCGTGAATCAGCATCGATGCCATGCCGTTCGAGCAGTCGATGGCGATTTTCAGATTCGACAGGTCTTTCAAGTATTTGCGCTGAAAATCAATATATTCAGCTTTAAAATCGAAATCGATGATTTTGCCTTTCGTGGCCACAGGCGCCACTTGTCGCGTTTCGCACATCGTTTTCAGTTCGCCCAGACCGGAGTCTAAGCCAACGGGCAAGGCTTGCGCCCGCGAAATCTTCAACCCATTGTATTCCTTCGAGTTATGCGAAGCGGTTATCTGCACCGACGCCTCGAACCCGAATTTTGCGGTGGCGTAGTAAACCATCGGCGTGGTGGTAAGTCCGGCGGCGTAAACGTCGGCGCCGGCATCGGTTATGCCGCGGCACAGCGATTCGAAAATCTCAGGCGACGATGTGCGCATGTCGCGTCCAACAAGTATCTTGTTGGTTTTGAACAGTTCAGGAACGAAAAAGCCGATTTTGTAAACATCGTCTTTGTTGAATTGGTCGGGATAGATTCCGCGAATGTCGTAGGCGTGAAATGCGTTCATAACTCAAAGTTTTTGTTATGCCGAAGATAGAAAATGTCGGTAATGAAAACCAATTATTCTGCAGTTTTTTACTTGCCGAGGGTTTTCCGATAGTGGCAGTTGATTACCTCGTCGCATGCGCCGTGCCAGTTATGCATTCCGTTTCCAAGGCAGAGATTGAAAGCTTTGCACTCTTTGCAAATTCCTTTTTTCGCCCACTTGCGGTTTCTGAACGGTTCAAACCTGTTGTTCCAAACCTCGAAAAAGTTGTCATTGTAGATGCTTCCTTGCGAAAAACGGTCACGGTCAATGTTGGGACAGGCGCAGATGCGGCCGTCAATCAAAACTGACGCAATGTTGATGCCTGCATGGCAGAAAAACGGCATGTTACGCACTATGCACTCGTAGCTGCCAAGGTAACCCTCGCAACTGAATGTCACCCGCATTGGTTGGCTTGGCTGTTCGCGTTTTGTCTTGATAAACTCCATTAGTTCAACAAATTGGCTGTCGCTCAAATGCAAATCGGGTTCGTTTTTGGCTCGGCCTATTGGTATTATTGTGAATATCCGCCATTGCCGCACGCCCAGTCCGCTAAGCAAATTGTAGATTTCCTCCAACTCACCAATGTTGCGTTTGTTGACACACGTAACCACATCAAACGACAGCCGTAACTCTTTGGCTGCAAGCCCGATAGCCGTTGTCGCATGGTTGAAACTTCCGGTTTTTCCGCGCATCCAGTCGTGCGAAGCTTCCATTCCATCGAGACTGATTGTTAGCGATTCCATACCGGCTTGCAGAAGTTTTTGTTGTTTTTCGGCCGAGTAGAAATAGCCGTTGCTCACCATTCCCCAATGACAGCCGTTGGCGCACAGTTGTTGGCCAATCTCCTCAATATCAGGCCTCAACAATGGTTCACCACCTGTCAGCACTACGTGAAAATTCTTGACTTTCTCTTTCGGCGGAATGGTTTTAAGCGCACTAATAAAATCGGCAAGCGGCATATCGGGCTCGCCTTTCGACTCCGAACAATCGCTGCCACAATGACGGCAATGCAAGTTGCATCGGGTTGTGCACTCCCAAAATAAATAATTGAGTTCGTGGACTTTAGTCTCGTTCCAACGGAAAAACCTGAACAGAAGATTGCGGATAGCGGCTCTCATAATCGGATTTTAGTGCCCGCAAACCAACAGATTACTTCTTGTTGAGTTTTATCACATATTTGGCTGGACCTGAATATTTTACAACAGTGTCTTTTTCCTGGTAATAGTCTTTCGGAGTGAATTTGAACCATAGGCTGTCGCACTCGCTGTAAATATCACTTCCGGCAGTGGTTCCTTTTATATTTGTTGTTCCTATATAACTCCATTTGTCCGTCAAAGATGTTCTCAAATGTACATCGACATCCGGAATACATTTTCCCGACTCGTCGGTAACAATGAAACGTATTTCATCAAAATAATCGTATCCGGGGTCATCGCCGTAACATGCTTGAAATGTGAATAATACGGCCGAAAACGAAAAACATTTCAATAGATTATGCAACCATTTCATAACCACAGAATTTAAGGTCTTACTTCAAATCGATTTCTGTTGTTCCAATCATATTTCCGTCGCAGAAGATATCGGTTTTATAGACGCCGGTCTTCAGCTCTCCCTCCTCGCACTCATAGTAAATTACCATGTCAATCTTTTCGCCTTTGTAATCAACCTGACGCAGAGCCGAGAAGGTGATTTTGTCATCCTCAAATTTGAAGGTGTCCTGCTCCTTATTGATAAGCATCAGCCCGTCGGGCGAAGTGATGCGGACATACACTTTTTTGTTGCCGCGTGGTGCAATCGGGTTTTCATCGAGTGTGAAACTTACAGCCAACCGTTTGATTTTCTTGGCTTTATTGGCGGGTTTGCCTTTTGCGTTGAAGCTTGTCATTGCTGAGTTTATGGCTTTAATGACAGATGCTTTCGCCACTTTAGCCTGCGACTCCTCGTATTTCTGTGTCAGCTGTTTGTTCTCTTTTTTAGCTGCCGTAATCTGCTTTTTCACTTCGGTGTTCTCCTCGGTCAACTGAATGTTAAGAGTGTTGAGCGAATCTATCTGATGCACAAAGTTTTTCATCACATCGCGCAGGGTTTTCAGCTCTTTTTTCATCTTGGCAATCTGCGCTTTGTTTTCCGATTTTGTGGTCTTCAGTTCTGTCATCAACTCACGGATGTGCTCCTTCTGTTGTTCAAGTTGAGCCGAAATACTATCGTTTGTTGTTTCGATATTCTCATAATCGGCCAACAAATTCTGATATTGTGCCGCCAGCGAGTCTTTTTCAGCGCTGACAGTTACTATTTGCACTTGCTGCACGGTGGTTGTGTGCTGTTTGGTAAAATAAAGCACGCACATTACAGCTAATAAAATGGTTTCGATAGCAATTATAACAATGTATTTCTTGTTTCCGTTGCCATTGACCGATTCAAAATCTTTCAAGTTGTCCACAGTTGTAAGTTTTATTTATCAGATAATCAGCATTGCATCTCCGTAAGCACCAAACCTATACCCTTCTTTTAGGGCGAGCTGGTAGGTGTCCATCAACAGGTCATAGCCGGCATATGCGGCAACCATCATCAGCATTGTCGATTGCGGCAAATGGAAGTTCGACACCATCGATGAGGCCACACTGAAATCGTATGGCGGGAAGATGAATTTGTTTGTCCAACCCTCAAACGGTTTCAGGTATCCGTATGTCGATACTGAACTTTCGAGTGTGCGCATCACCGTTGTGCTTATAGCGCAAACCTGATGTTTCTCCTCTTTCGCCTTGTTGACAATATTGGCGGCTTCCTCCGAAATGAAAATCTGTTCGGAATCCATCTTGTGTTTTGTCAAATCCTCAACATCGACAGAGCGGAAATTGCCAAGTCCGATGTGAAGTGTTATCTCGGCGAATTTTATACCCTTTATCTCGCAGCGTTTCAGAAGTTCGCGGCTGAAATGCAACCCGGCCGTAGGAGCGGCAACAGCGCCTTCGTGTTTTGCGAATATTGTCTGGTAACGAATGGCATCTTCGGGCTCAACCGGGCGTTTGATTGAACGCGGCAGCGGAGTCTCGCCAAGCGAATAAAGTGTCTTTTTGAATTCCTCGTACGGGCCGTCGAACAAGAAACGAAGCGTGCGGCCGCGCGATGTGGTGTTATCAATAACTTCTGCCACAAGTGAGTCATCTTCACCAAAATAGAGTTTGTTTCCTATGCGGATTTTGCGAGCCGGGTCAACCAAAACATCCCAAAGACGCTGGTCGTGATTCAGCTCGCGAAGCAAAAAAACTTCTATTTTAGCACCTGTCTTTTCTTTATTTCCATATAAACGAGCCGGAAAAACTTTGGTGTTGTTGAACACAAACACATCCTTGTCGTCGAAATAATTGATTATATCCTTGAAAATCTTATGTTCAACTTGTCCTGTCTTACGGTTCAAAACTAACAATCTTGATTCATCCCTGTTTTCGGTAGGATACAACGCTATCCTGTCCTCTGGTAAATCGTAGTTAAATTGTGAAAGTTTCATTGGAAAATTTGTGTTTTTATATGAATAATAAACTATGTTTTTCTGTTCTTATTGTTAAGAAAATGAGTTCGTTTGCCTATCCGCGAATTTGGGCGCAATTTTTTATAATTTTTTCAAATTCCAAAATATCAACTGCATTATTTATAGTGTATTCGCCTATGCGTGTGCGCTGCAGTCCGCCAAGATACGCTCCGGAGTTGAGCCTTTCGCCAAAATCGCGCGCTATCGACCTGATATACGTGCCTTTACTGCATACTATCCGGGCCGTTACTTCAGGAAAATTGTAGCTCACAAGTTCACATTTCTCAATGTTGATTAGCGAAGGTTTCATTTCGACATTTTTTCCTTTACGTGCGGCAATGTAAGCACGCTGCCCATCGACCATTTTAGCCGAAAAAAGCGGCGGAATCTGTTCTTGCTCTCCCTCGAACGATTTGAGCGCCTCTCGCACTTTTTCTTCTGTGATTCCTTCCGTTGAATATCTATTATCTATCTCGGTTTCAAGGTCATATGAAGGAGTTGTTGCACCCAGCACAAACGTGCCGACATACTCTTTGACGCTTGCCTGCAGTTCTTCTATCTTTTTGGTGAATTTGCCTGTGCAAACAATCAGAAGGCCTGTCGCCAAAGGGTCCAACGTTCCGCAATGGCCGACTTTTATCTTCTTGTAACCAAACTGATTTCTAAGCAAATAACGCACTTTGTTCACCACATCGAACGAAGTCCATTTCAGCGGTTTGTTAATCAATATGATTTGCCCTTCCTCAAAATCATATTGCTTTTTTCCGGGTGTAAATATCATTGAATAAAAATGTTACTCTTCCTTCGGCTTGTGCATTATGGCATAGATTTCGAAAAAGAAACCGGCTAAAACAATGATTGGTGCCACAATAATACGGCGCGCGCTGAACATTGTCTCGTTAAACACTTGTGGGTCGTTCGAGCGGCCGCCTGTCATAAGTATAAAACCAAAGATTATCAATGCTATGCCTATCAATATGAACCGATAGTTTTTCTGGCTTAAGGCAAAGCCTGTTTTTGATTTTTTTTCTTCCATCTCTGTTATTTTAAGCGTAAAGTTCGTTTCCTTTCATCCGTAAATATCTGTTGACCGCAAAAAAGTTTGATATCCAAACAATTAAGAAGCCAATTATCATGATTCCGGCGTAAAGAATAGCAATTGTATCGAGTTCGCACATTATTTCAAGCTCTTGCACATGCTCGTTTATCATATAGATAACGCCGCCCAATAAAATGTACGCTATTATTATACTGTAAAGCGCATGACACAAACTCTTGATAATGAACGGCGCACGGACAAACGACCGAGTGGCGCCCACAAGTTCCATTGTCTTAATCAGGAACCGGCGTGCATACACCGACAGCCGTATTGTGTTGTTGATTAGCGAAAGCGATATGATGAACAGCAATCCGCAGAAAACAAGCAAAATAATGCTTATCTTTTTGACATTCTGATTGATAGTCTCTATCAGCGATTTTTGGTACGAAACCTCTTTCACCAACGAATATTTTGAAAGTTTCTTCTCAATCTTGGCAATGCTGTCGATGTTGGCGTAATCGGCTTTCAGCTTCACTTCTATCGACGGCGATAACGGATTGTAACCCAAGAAACTAACAAAATCCTCGCCTATCTCTTGTGTCAATTCGCGGGCGGCAGAATCTTTCGACACAAACGCTGTCTGCCTTACAAAATCAGATGTTTTGAGGATGTTTTCAAATCGAATCATTTCCACCTCCTTGACATCGTCGTTTAAGAAGATTGTCAATTCGATGTTTTCTTTAACATGCTGCGAAATCTTGTGTGCGTTCAGAATCAGTAAACCAACCAATCCTATCACAAACAGCACCAACGAGATGCTGATAACTGTTGTTATATAAGAACTTCGCAATTGCCGCGAAGAGATTCGTTTTTCTTTTTTGTTCATTTTCAACAGAATTTGAATGGCAAAAATAGAATGTTTTGGCGGTTTTTCTATTTTTTTTCGTTTTTGTATGCGTTTTCTTCGTATTTCGACAAAAATGCTTTTATCGACCCAACAGCAATTTTGGCCTGAACAAGTATCGGAACGCACTTGTCGTCGGCAGTAACCCAGGCAACAAGGTCTTCGCCGCCGTTGAAAATTGTACCACTAACCATCATCACTGCAAATTTCCGGCATGTGTGAGTTTTTTCGTTGCGGTCAGTTACATCTTCTTTTCCTAAATATCTGATATGCAAATTATAAAATTTGTTTCCAACAATCACCGGTATCGGCACTTGCTGGTTTACTTTTATGTTACTGAAATCGATTGACCGACAGATGTATATTGCTGAAACCAAATCGGTTACCTGTCTGTTGATTTTAATTGTGTCTATTCCGTAAGCTCTTTTGGCCGTTTCGGTTTTGGTTATGGCTATGCTATCGACATAATTGAAAACTGCCTCTTCCCTATCCCAAAAACTTCCTTCGTGTGTATTGCACCGGAACCAATATGGCCGGTATTCTGCAGGTTCCACTATTGCCTCATATGTGTCGCGGACCTTGAAAAACCAGTCGTAGCCTGGATTTGTCGCTCCGGTGCTGTATAAATGGTATGCTTTTGTTTTATTATATAATGTGTCTCTAATCTCGAATTTTGCCCAGCCGGCATTCAGCCAGATGAATCCCCAGTTGTAATAAATATCGAGAGTGAACGACTCGCCCGACTTGAACTTTCCGTAGTTGTAATTAATCTGCGTATGAGCAAAAAGCGGCAAGAGGCACAGAAAAAAAATTATGGCTTGCTTTTTACACATCACTCAACAATCCAAGTGTATTCCATATCCCAACCCGATTTGGTCTCTATATTTCTACCAAAGTAGAATACTTTTTCCGGTTGTCTGCGCTCTTTGTAATTGCCTGTATCCCAGATTCCATTACCGTTTTCATCGTAAAACAGCTTGCATTTGTAGGTTCCGGGCGGCAAAAAGTTGATTGTGATTGTTGTGTTGCCAGTAACTTTATGTTCTTCAAGCACTTTTTCTTTGGCATTGAGCAATTGTAAAATACAATTAGAGCTTTTTACGCCGCTCAAGTTCATTATTATGCTACTGTAATACTCTGAACCACGGGTTATAAACTCCTTTTTAAGTGTGTCGTTTATGTTGCCGTAAATATCTGTAAACGAGCCTTCTGGTATTTCAACGTAATAGTTTGACGCCTCTTTTGGGCTGAATTTCAAATTAAATATCCGGTCGCTGACGCTGTCTTTTTCGATTGTGAAATCAACATTAAATTCCTTTTCATCTTCTTTTCTTACAAACTTCACATTTTCAGCCGAATAGTTTTTTATCGGATAGCTCATCGTAAGTTTTACAGGCTGATTCAAATCGAATTCTTCCTTCATATTGTGGTTTATCTTCAACTCCGATTCTTTTCTTTTTTGTTCATTTTCAGCATTATCGGTGTTTTCCTCGCCTATGATTTTCGCCAACAAGTTGTTACCACGCTTCTTTTTATCCTTGCTGGCTTTCTCTTTTTTGGCTTGCTTGCTGTCGAAAATAAAATCGAGCGTATCGGTTCTGACATAATCAACAGTGTCTGTCATTAAGTAACTTACAGCAATCTTGATAGTGTCCTTTTTATAGATTGTCGAATCGGTTATCCAAAATACTACGGAATCAGTAGGTTGCTCGCCTTCAATCAAATACCAATTTTCATTATAAGTTGAATCTGAAATCAATTTAATGGAGAAAGACTCGTCAAGCTCGTTGTTGAAAGCAATGGAACATTGTCTGTCTTGTTTCCGATAATTGCCATGCAGATACTGAATCTTGTGTTCTTCGGTGAACATATTCAGCTTTATGTCGTCAATTGTTGTCACCATTACTGTGTAGGTATATATTGAATCACGGAAAACTGTGTCTTTTTTGTTTTTCGAAATTGATTCTATAATGCGCAATGTATCAGTGAATTCGGCGGGTTTGAATGTCGGGCGGAAAACGCTGTCGCAAAAAGCTATCGCCTCATTCGGTAAATCGAATAACATATTGTTATTCATATCTTTAAGCGCAAAAATGTAATATGGAACATTGCGCATATTAGGCACTATAAAATAGCCGTCTTTGTTGGTTTTACCCACACATTCCGGTTTTGTCTTGCGTGGAATTGAATCGTCATAGTTTCTGTAAAGCATTATGTATGCGTTCTCGATAGGGTTGCAGTCGAAAGCACTTAACAAGCGGCCACCCATATATATTGAATCGAACGTGCTGCCTGTCGAAAACTCAAACTGAAAATTCTCTAGCACATTTCCTTCATTCAAATCGGTTATCGAATTGAAAAAGTTGAAGTTATACGTTGTGCTGTCGGCCAGCTGGTTGTTTATTGTAACAACCATTTTCTTGCCACGCATCAATACTTTTGGCTTTTTTTCGAGTGGCGGAGATACTACAAGTTCTTGATTTACATTCTTTAAGTCGATAAACTCATCAAATTCGACAATAAACTTTTTGCCTTTGAAATTTGTGGAATAGTTGACTGGCGAACTTCGCAAAGCAACAGGCGGTTCGGTGTCTTTTGGTCCGCCTACCGGTGACGATTGTTTTGCACAACCAGTTATAAACAAAACAAATACGATTGCTATTATTTGTAAGTGTTTCAAATTCATCTGAATTTTGTTTTGGTCGCAAACTTAATTATTGTTTTGCAACCTTTGAAGTCATCGGATACTTGTTTCCTTTAACATTTTCCATTACAGCTCTTATGCTGCCTATCTTAAGCTTAGATTCAATTAGAATAGGAATCTTGTTTTGGTCGTCGGTAAGCCAAATGGTCATAACCTCGCCTTTGTCAAAAAGGTCGCCTTCAACAAAGTACGGACAAATCTTTAAACATTTGTAAGTTTCTCCTTTTCTGAGAGTTATGAGTTCTTTTCCTGCATATCGCCAATAAAGGTCATAAAGGTCCATTTGAAAAACCGACGGCATTTGCATCTTCTGGTTTTTGTAAATTTTGCTGAAATCGGTGTTTCGCAAACCATATAATATGGTTACTACATCCAAATACATTTTCTCATTTCTGATTGTAGTATCCTTTTTCAGTCCGTCGCGTTTGTATTTTTTGATGCGAAGAAGGTTCTCTCCATTCTCGTCTTTTGTATATGTGGTTTGAAACGAAGCAAAATAATCGTCTTCATGCGACTGAACTTGAGTAAAATATGGTTCCATTGTCTTGGCATCAACTATTGCACTGAGAGTATCGCGAACTTTGAAAGACTTGAACGCTTTAATTGTTTTTGCCCCTATCTCAAGAGTCACGGCATCTTTTCCTTCATATTTACAAGCATTTGTGGTAATGTTTGCCTGTGCTGCTTTTAATTCTATAAAACCTAAAGTATAACCTATCGTTAACCTGATGTTTTCACCTACTTGCCATGCGTTTTCTTGCTGGGAATAACTCTTTGCGACAGAAAAAATTATTATCGGTATTGAAATCAAAAGTGTCCTGAACATTCTCATTTTAATTCCGTTACAATTTTAAAATCATTTGTTTCTATAAATCAAACAAATATAAACCTTTTGCTTTTTATTGATGTTTTTAACAATGGTTAATTTTTTAAAATTCAATCTTATATGAATTCCATTTTGAGTATATGATTGATAATGAATTTTAAAATATTATGTTAAATTGTTAATATCATAAAAAGACTGCTGTTTATTTCTTTTATGAAATTTTTCTTGCTTTTTATTTTTAACAATTGGATATAAAAAATATTGTTCTTGCAAATTTTTTAAAGGACTTTTTTTGCTTGAAAAATCAACACTCTGTTTGGTTTTTAACATTTTGGGTTTTCAACAATTTTATCAGCTTTCAAGTTTTCAACAATCTGTTTGTTCCAATACATAATGCCCTGATTTTTAATTAAAGCACCTGTTATAATATTGTTAAATACGCTTCTTAAAATTGTCTCTTTTAAAAATCCAAGTTTTTTTCCGTGTTTCTTTCCACAATTTCAACAGATAATAATATACATCATCTTTTTTAAGTAATTAAATCAATATATATAAATAATATGTGATGATTTTTGTTGACAAAATATGGCTTTTTTGTTTTCTGCGGACAATTTTGTCTTGATTTTCGAAATCAAAATTATGACAATTTTTAATGCCGGCAATAACTGTTGCTTTGCTTGAGTTATTATTTTTGCAAACAGCTGATTTTATTGTTTTATGAAGTTTTTCAAAGGCCTTGCCGGGCAGACAATGATTTATGGTTTAGGAACAATTGTTCCGCGGCTACTCAATTATCTGTTGCTAACACCATTTTTTACCCGCGTTTTCAATACAGAAGCATATGGCACATTTTCAGTGTTTTATGCTTTTTCTTCATTTTCTTTAGTTATGCTTCTTCATGGAATGGAAACCACCTATTTCAGATTTAGCGTAAATAACGATGAACAAAAAACCTACAATCACGCACTTTTCAGCACTTCTCTTTTTGCGACTTTATTTCTATTATTTGTTCTGATTTTCAGACACCAAGTTGCCAGTTGGATTGATTATCCAAACAACGTTAATTTTATAATTTGCTTTGCTTTCATCATATTTTTTGATGTAATAACCGCTATTCCATTTGCAAGATTACGTAATCAGAATAAAGCACTTAAATTTTCTATTATCAAACTTATCAATGTTTCATTCAGTATTTTACTCAATATTTTCTTTTACGTTGTGTGCCGAAACAGCGATAATTCTTTCCTTGCTTCTTTATATAACCCAGAAGTGAATGTTGGTTACGCCTTTTTCAGCAACCTATTTGCTTCTTTTGTTTCATTCTTATTGCTGCTTCCCGAATTCAAGACTTTTCGTCCTGAAATTTCGTTCAGTTTCTATAAGACTATGCTTAAATATACCTGGCCTTTCATTTTGATTGGGGCTGCGGGGATGATTAACGAAGTGTTTGATAAGATTTTTCTCAAATTCATTCATTGTGAAGGAATGAATCCTTTGGAACAGGTAGGAATTTATGCCGCCAACTACAAAATCGCCGTTTTGATGACCATTTTCATTCAGATGTTTAACTATGCGGCCGAACCGTTTTTCTTTAAGAAATCGGTTTCAAAAGATGCAAAAGAGTCGTACCGCATTGTTATGGATTATTTTGTAATCTTCTGTCTGCTGATTTTCTTAATGGTGACAATGTATATTGATATCTTTAAATATTTCATTGGCAAAGATTTTCATGGCGGACTTGATATTGTGGCAGTTATTCTTCTTGCCAATATGTTTCTTGGTATTTACTATAATCTTTCTGTTTGGTACAAGATATGTAATAAAACAATTTGCGGTGCTGTCATTTCTGTAATTGGTGCGGTTTTAACTTTGATTCTTAATATTTTGCTTATACCTTATTTTGGTTATTGGGGCTGTGCAATTGCTACAATTGTTTGCTATTTTGTTATGGTAGTGATTTGCTATTTGTGGGGTCATAAGGTTTATCCGGTAAATTATAATGTTGGAAAACTAATCGCTTATACTTTTCTTGCTTTAATAGTTCTTTACATTCGAAATTATATCGTTTTAGACAATACTTTTGCTTCGCTTGCAGTTAGTACAATGTTTATGCTGTTTTATATTGGCATTTTGTATTATTTTGAGCGGAAAAACATTAAGAAAATTTTATGCGTGTAAAGATTATAAATAAATCAAACAATCAGCTGCCGGCATACGAAACAGCAAGTTCGGCCGGGATGGATTTGCGAGCTTTTATTGATGCTGACATCGTTTTAAAGCCGTTTGAACGCAAACTTATCCCGACAGGCCTTTATATTGAGTTGCCTGATGGATACGAAGCACAGATTCGTCCACGCAGCGGATTGGCAATTAAAAGTGGAATTACTGTGCTCAATTCGCCAGGAACCATCGACGCCGATTATCGTGGCGAGATTAAGGTAATTCTAATCAATTTGAGTAACGAAGATTTTACAATAAAGTCAGGTGAACGCATCTGTCAAATGGTTATTGCAAAACACGAAAAGGTTGATTTTGTTGAAGTTGAAGAGATTAACGAGACAGAGCGCGGCGCTGGCGGCTTTGGTCATACAGGTAAGTAGACGATGAATAAAAGACTTTCTTCAGTTTTATTATTGCTGTTTTTTTCAATTGTTTCATTTGCTCAAAACAATGATTCTGAGGTCTTTTTGTTCGATGACGAAATAAATTACTCTTACAATTTCTTTGAGGCCGACAAATGTTTTCTTGATGAGAACTTCGATTTGGCCGAAAACTATTATCAGCTTTGTCTGAGCCAAAAGCCCGATAATCCTTTCATTCTTTATCGTTTGGCAGCCATTTATTTGAAAAAGAACGAATTAAAACTTTCGGAAGAGTATATAGATAAGTGTCTTTCACTTTCTCCCGACAATGAATGGTATATGTATTTGGCTGGGACAATTTACAGTTTGAACAGTCATTTCGATAAAGCTAAAAATATCTTTCAAACACTTATAAATCAGAAACCTAACGAGTTTGATTTTTATCTTTCGCTTGCCGATGTCTATCTTGATGCCAACGATTTGAACGGCGTTTTGGAAATCTACGATATGATTGAAAAAAAATTCGGGATTGACGAAGCTGTCTCTATACAAAAGAAAAATATCTATCTGAGACTCAATAAGAAAAAGAAAGCTGCAGCCGAGTTGGAAAAACTTGTTGCCGCTTTTCCCGACGACTTGCATTACAAACGCCTGTTGGCAGATTTCTATTTGCAAACAAATGACATAAAAACTTCAATTTCAACATACAACGAAATTTTGAAAATCAATCCGAACGATGGATTTTCTCATATTGGTTTGGCAGGCTGTTATCAGATGACAAACGAATACGACAAAATGTATTCGGAGCTTTTTAAAGCCTTTCCATCCCGCGATGTTCCTTCCGATGTGAAAGTAAACATTTTGGTAATGCAGACGCAGCATACCAATTCGCCAGAAGAACTTGATAAATTATTCCAATTGTGCGAGATACTTGTCAAAAATTACCCGAACGACCCGGATGTTAATACCATTTACGCCAATTTTCAAATGAGTTTGGGAAATATTGACATTGCCCGGACAGCTTTACAAAATGTAATAGAAAAACGAAAGGACAAATATCAAATTTGGGAACAGATATTGTTGATTGACAATCAAATGGTAGATTGGATTTCGATGTTTAAACACAGTAGCGAGGCCATTGAATATTTTCCAAATATGCCTTTTCTTTATTTGTTGAATGGCATTAGCGCTTTCCAGTTGTCGAAAATTGAAAAAGCAAAAACATCATTGGAATTTGGCTATAAGATTATTTCGAAAGACGACCCGTTGCAGTCTGATTTTCTGTCGTTTCTTGGTGAAGTAAACTATAAACTTTCCGACAAGAAAACAGCTTACAGCTATTTTGACAAGTTGCTTGAAATTGAGCCTGATAATGTTATGGTTCTTAACAACTACAGCTATTATTTGTCGCTCGATAAGGAAAACCTCGAAAAGGCCGAACAGATGTCATTTAAAACCATACGAAAGGAGCCAGAAAATTCAACATATCTTGACACATACGCTTGGATTCTTTTCCAAATGGAGAATTACACCGATGCGCTAAAATATATCGAAAAAGCCGTCAATTATGATAGAACACGCAGTGCTGTAATTATTGAGCATTACGGTGATATTCTATATTTTAACAACGATATTGACCAGGCTATTGAGCAATGGATTAGAGCAAGTAAAATTGGAGTAGGACAGGATAACACAAAATTGAATGAGAAAATCGCTAATCATAAATACATTGAATAGAACATTGGCGTTTTTTTTAGTCATTTTGATAACATCTTGTTCAAAATCAATAACAAATACACGCCCGGTTTCTGATTTGGCAGCTTTACAGACAAAGATTGATAAGCGTCATCAATTTTTTGCTTCGAATAGCATAAAGTATAAGTTCAAATCAGTTGTTTCGTTGGCTGGAAAAGACAATAAAATAGTCGGAAAGGTGTCTGTTTTTGCCGATTCTTCTTTGCATATCAGTATTTTATCTTATTCAGTAGGAGTGGAGTTGGCGCAGTTATTTGTTAATACCGATTCGGTTTTTATAGTGAACAAGATTGACAAGGAATACTATTCAGGTAGTTATGCTGATTTTGCCGACATTTTCGATTTTTCGTTGTGCTATTCGATATTTTCCAATTCATATTTTGGCAATTCTATTTCAACAAACAATTGCCATTATCTTTCTGATTTTAAAAAATTTATTGTCAACGACTTGTATAAGTCGGACACTATTTCGAACTATTTTGTTTCTACACAATTCGATTCTTTCGGCAATGTCGAAAAGATTGATTATAAATCTTATGACGGAAATTATTTAAAAGTTAATTATTCTAATTTTGTTGCCAATTATAATTTTCCGGCCGAAATAGTTTTGGTCGCTTCTTTTAAAAAGAAAAGTATCGAGCTGAAAATGGATGTGGATAATGTCGATTTGTTGAAAAATAAGAGTTCAATTCATTCTAAGCCATCGATTGAAAACTATAAGAAAAGAGAATTGAAAGATGTTGAGATTTAACGTTTTACTGATTTTTTTGTTTTCTTTTTGCAGTGTTTTCGCTCAGTCGCGTCAAGAGCTTGAACGACAGAAAATCCAAAACGAAAAAGACATTTTATATACTAACGAGCTGATAGCCAAAACCGAAAAAAACAAGAAAGACTCGTACAGTAAATTATTGTTAATCAACTCAAAAATTAAAAGTCGTGAGAAGATTATCACTGACATAAATAATGAAATTCAAATTATTGAATACAAAATAACCGACCAGCAAGAGTTGATTTCGAATCTTGAGAAAGATTATGAGGAATTGAAGCAAGAGTATGCCAAAATCATCACTAATTATTATAAAAACCGCAACAAGTACAGCCGGATGATGTTTATTTTGGCTTCTGAAAATGTAAATGTAGCCTTCAAACGAATCAAATATCTACAGCAATATAGCAATTACCGAACTCTTCAAGCAAAGCAACTTATGCAAACCAAATTGGAAATTGAAAAACAACTGTCGGAACTGAAAACATTACATTCTGATAAGGAAAATTTATTGTCCGAACATCGTATTGAAACCGACGAACTTAAGCGTGAAAAGTCGGACCAAAATGTTATGATTCAGCAACTTGACAAACAAAAAACTGAACTAAAAAAGAAACTCGATGAACAGGTTCAGCTGGCAAATAAGCTGCAGAAAGAAATTGAAAAAGTGATAGCTGAGGAACTTAAGAAGTCGAAAAAGGCCGATATGAAAGTTTTTCAGCTTACACCTGAAGAAAAGAAGCTTGCTGACAATTTTATAAGCAATAAAAGTAAACTTCCTTGGCCAACCGAGCGTGGCGTTATAACTGGTTTCTTTGGCGAAAATCCGCATCCTGTGCTTAAAGGTGTATTCATTCGTAATGATGGTATCGATATTTCAACTACCGAGGATTCATATATTCGTTCAGTTTTTGATGGCGATGTTACTCGCGTATTTGTAATTCCAGGCGCTCATAAAACAGTTATTATACGTCATGGTAATTATTTGTCGGTTTATTCAAATCTTTCCGAAGTTTTTGTAAAACAAGGAGATAAAGTTAAAACAAAACAGACTATTGGTAAAATTTTTACCGACCATGAAGACGGTAATAAGTCAGTTTTACAATTCCAAATTTGGAAAGAAAATCAAAAGCTAAATCCTCAGGATTGGTTAGCACGTATTAAAAATTGAAATGAATAACAGTATTGAACAATTCAATGCAAAACTCAATCAATTCCGTCGTGCTTATTATTTGCGTAAGCTTTTAGAAGGAATATTCAAGGTTTTTGTTTATTCACTTTCAATTATATTCATCGCTTCTGTTTTTGAAGTAGGTTTTAATTTTAGTAGTCAGCTACGTTTAATATTATTATTTTTACTGTCAATCAGCTTTTTAGGACTATTTTTCTATTTTGTATTATTACCATTATTTTGTTTAGCTCACATATTTAAAGGTAAAACCGACAGAGAATTTTGTCTATTTATACAGTCTGTACTAGCCATAGTAAAAGATATTCCGATTAATATCTTGGAATTGTCTCAATTACCACAAACACAACTTGTTTGCGAAAGTATTATTCAAAAATTTAGTCTGATTTCTGAGGTTGATTTTAATGTTGTTGTGAGACAAAAAGTTCTTCATGATAATAGAATTAGCATCTATTTTTCTATTGTTGTTTTATTATTATTATCAACGCTGCATAATACTGTTCAAGAAGGCTTTAATCGAATATGGAATTATTCTGTTCAATATTCTGACAAAAATTCGCTTATTGTTGAAATTGATGAAGAATCATTATTTATTGAACAAGGAAAAGATTTGAAAATCAATATAATAATTAAAAATAATGATTCTAATAGAGAGATTTTTATCAGTGCAAATGGAAACAATTATGTGTTAAGTCGCCAGCAAGACACCATTTATAATTATGTTTTTAAAAGCGTTCGAAACACTTTCAAATTTAATGTTACATCAGAGGGTTTTGTTTCTAAATCATATACTGTTTTTGTATACGAACCGCCTTTATTGACTTCTTATTCTACTGATATACAATTTCCTAAGTATGTTAATAAAACCGACACCACAGTTGAAAACCAAAACATTTTAATTGTTCCACAAGGAACATTTTTGAATTTTGGTTTCTATGGTTCCAATTACGATACTCTCTCGATAATTTCTTTACCTGACTCTACACTAATACAAGCATTTGCGCATCAAAATGTCAATAAGTATCGTTTGCGCGTTTTGAAAAATTGCAAGTTTAAATTGCGGTTATCTAATAATTACATAGAACGCGATTTCATCAATTTCAACATTGTTAGCGTTAATGATGCTTACCCGGAAATTCAAGCACAATTAGATGATAGTGTTTCTTATGAAGGCCGGTTAAATTTTATTGGTAAAATTTCTGATGACTATGGTTTCACTAAACTATTGTTATTCAAACAAGAAAACAATAAAATTGATACTATCGTTGTTCCAATCTATAAGAATTTACTATCGCAAAAATTCTTCTATACCTATTATTTGGATAATAATTTTGATTTTGAAGAGCGTAATTTATCGTTTTGGTTCGAAATTTATGATAATGATGCTGTCAATGGTATAAAGAAAACACAGTCAACCATTTTTAATCATACTTCTAAAAACATTATTCAACAGACTGCCGATAAAGAAAAGAAATACAACGAATTGTTTTATCGCTTTATGAATGCGCAAAGTCAAGCAAATGAAATCAAAACTGATATCGAAAAACTGCGACGTAAAATGCTTGATGAAAATTTAACTGATTGGGAACGTAATAACATTCTGAAGCAAATATCTGATAAAACCCAAAAACTTGAAGAACAGTTAAATCAAATAAGCCAAGATTATAAACAGGCCACCAATTCGTTAATGCCAGAACAAAACAAAGAGTTGCTCGAAAAACAAGAACTTATCAGTGAAATGATAAAAGATTTGATTGACGATGAGATGAAACGAATGTATCAGGAGATTCAACAGATGTCAAACAATCAGAATAAGGATTTAACACCGGAGCAAATCAAAAAAGAACTTGAAAGTTTTGAAAAATCAATTGATAAGCTATATGAGCTTGCTAAAAAGATAAAATTGGAAGAGAGCATTCTTAATCTGTCCGACAATCTTAATATGCTTTCTCAAAAACATGCCGAGCTTGTCGATAAAGACAAAGAAAAACTCAATGATGATGTAAATAACCAAGAGAAGATTTTGAATGACCTGAAAAACGAATACCAAAATATTAAGGAAGAAAACAATACTTTAACCCGACCTTTTGATATGAATGATTTCGAAAGCGAGTTTGAAGATATTGAAAATGAATTTAATAACGAAAAGAATGCACTAGAGCAAAATAATATCGACGGTTTTAATGAGTCTGTTAAGCAGAATGCCGAAAAAATGGAAAAGTTGTCACAAGAGTTGAAAAAAATGATAGATGACAATAATGCTTCCACCGAATCGGAAAATGCCGATGATTTGAGAGTTATGCTTGACAATCTTTTTGAAGTATCGTTCGAATTGGAAAACGTATATGCTTCAATGTCAGATGTTAATAAAGTAAACCAAGATGCTGTTATTAGACTAACCAAGATACTTGATAATTTCAAATTGGTTCGCGACAGTCTTTATGCCTTGTCGCTCCGAACACCATATTTGAATAACCAGATATCAAAATCTGCCTTTCTTATTGAAGACGAACTTATTTCATCGTTGAAAAATATGCAGGAGCAGAATTCATATAAAGCGAAGAAAAATCAGCGCGAGGCATTGAAACAAACCAATGAAATGATTTTATTGTTGTCTGAGTCTTTGAAGGATATAAATGGTGTAGGTGCTGGTCCCAGTAAAAAGAAAAAGCAAAAAAAACAGCCGGAAACAAAACAATCATTGTCTGATATGCGTAAAATGCAGGAGAGTTTAAAGAATCAGATGAAGGATTTGTTGAATCAGATGAAAAACGACAACGGCAAACAATTAAATAACGAGTTAGCAAAATCGCTGGTGCAGAATGAGATATATCAACAAATGCTTCAACAAATGATGTATAACTCTGATATTGATGACAAAACCGCAAAAATCTTGCAAGAAATTGAAAAACTAATGCAGGCTAATCATCGCGATTTGGCAAACAATAGGCTTTCGGCACAAACAATGCTTCGCCAGCAAAAAATTCTTACAAAACTGCTTGAAGCTGAGAATGCCGAAAATGAACGAGAGGAGGATAATAAACGCGAATCGACTGCGTCGAAAAATATTAATAGAAAATCGCCCGATAATTTGCCGGAAGATTTTACTTTTGATAAGAATGTGGATTTGTTGAACAAGAACAATTTGAGGTTAAATTCGTTTTACAAAAAGAAGTACGAAGAATATATCAATCAGTTAAATACAACAGCAAATGAATAACGAATTGATAATAAAGTCGAAGATAGACAATGTTTATTTTGTCGAGAATTTTATTGACGAACTGGCTATTGAACAGTCGATTGCCACCGAATTGTATGGTAACATTCTTATATCGACTATTGAAGCGGTAACGAACGCTATTGTTCACGGCAATAAATCGGACCCGGCAAAGCAAGTTCGTATCAAAGTTCTCCGCGACAAACATATTCTTCAAATAACTGTTTCTGACGAAGGTCCGGGATTTGATATTGATAAAATTCCTGACCCAACAAAACCAGAACTGATTGAACAACCCGATGGACGTGGCATTTTCCTTATGCGAAATCTGACCGATGACCTGAAATTCGATAAAAACGGGGCAGAAGTAACCTTAATATTTAATATATAGTGATTAATTTCTTTTTTGAGGAAACTGACGAGTTTGATGTCAGCGGCTTGAATGTCGAAAAAAATATCGAAACTGTTTTAGCTAACGAAAACAGAACCTTAGGCGAAGTCAATTACATTTTTTGTTCCGATGAATATTTGCTCAACATCAACAAGCAATATTTGAATCATGATTATTACACCGATGTCATTTCTTTCGATTATTCGGAAGACGGCATTATTTCGGGCGACATTTTCATCAGTGTCGATACTGTAAAAGATAACGCCAAAGAGTATGCTGTAGAATTTGAAAAAGAACTTGCGCGCGTTATGGTTCATGGTGTTTTGCATTTTATCGGCTATAAGGATAAAACTGATGAAGATGCGAAACTGATGCGCCAAAAAGAAAATCAATATCTTCCTTTATTCATTTAAGATGGATTTTGAATACGATGTTATTGTTGTAGGAGGCGGTCATGCTGGTTGTGAAGCTGCCGCCGCTGCCGCAAATATGGGTTCCAAAACTCTTTTGATTACAATGGACATGACAAAATTTGCTTGTATGTCGTGTAATCCGGCTATCGGCGGCATTGCAAAAGGCCAGATTGTTAAGGAAATTGACGCTTTGGGAGGATATACAGGCATTATAACCGACAAATCGGCCATACAATATCGAATGTTAAACAGGTCGAAAGGACCGGCTATGTGGAGTCCGCGTGCCCAATGCGACCGCACTTTGTTCTCGATAGAATGGCGCAAACAGCTCGAAAGCATCGAAAATCTTGATTTGTTTCAAGACAGTGTTGTTTCTATATTGACTGAAGGTGAAAAAGTTCGCGGAGTGAAAACCCAACTCGGGTTTGAGTTTAACTCAAAAACGGTTGTTCTCACCAATGGCACATTTCTTAATGGAATGATGCACGTTGGTCGAGTTCAGTTTTCGGGTGGCCGGTTTTCTGAATTGCCATCGTCGGGATTGACTGAAAATCTTGTTTCGTTAGGATTTGAGTCAGGCAGGATGAAGACTGGAACACCTGCCAGAATCAACGGAAAAACCATCGATTTCAGCAAATGCACCATCCAAAATGGTGACGATGACCCGTATTTTTTCAGCTACACCACAAAAAAACCGTATCACGACAGGCAGATACCTTGTTATATTACACGCACAAACGAGGCCGTACATGAAGAATTACGCAAAGGTTTTGTTGACTCTCCAATATTCAATCATACGATTATTGGCATAGGTCCGCGATATTGTCCGAGCATCGAGAGCAAACTTGTTACATTTAGTGATAAGGACTCGCATCAGTTGTTTTTGGAGCCGGAAGGTTTTTCAACCAACGAATATTATATAAACGGTTTCTCATCATCGTTGCCATGGCAGGTTCAATACGAGGCTATTCACAAGATACCGGGACTCGAAAACGCCAAGATATATCGCCCGGGATATGCTATTGAGTATGACTATTTTCCGCCAACTCAATTAAAGCCCACCTTGGAGACAAAACTAATCTCTGGACTATATTTTGCGGGACAAATCAATGGCACAACCGGATACGAAGAAGCCGCTGCACAAGGAATTGTTGCAGGCATTAACGCCCATCTTTTCTGCAACGAGAAAGAGCCTTTTGTTTTGAATCGAGATGAGGCTTACATTGGCGTGCTTATTGACGACCTTATCTATAAAGGCGTTGACGAACCTTACCGAATGTTCACTAGCCGTGCCGAATATCGAATGTTGCTGCGCCAAGATAATGCCGATGCACGTTTGACCGAAAAATCATATAAAATAGGGCTGGCCAAAGAAGAACAACTGAAACAATATCAAGAAAAAGAAAAGAAAATCTCTGACTTAGTCGGTTTCTTAAAATCAACTAAAGTGAGGGTTGAAGACGCTAATATATTTCTGTCGGAAAACAATGAATCACCGGTGGTTGAAGGTCAAAAATGCTCACAAATACTTTCGCGGCCAAACATCACGCTGAACAATATGATTGAGTCGCTAGACGCCCTGTTTGAATACAAAAACACAACACGCGAAGTGATAGAGGGAGCGGAGTTTGACATCAAATATTCTGGTTACGTGGAACGCGAGAAGAACAATGCCGAGAAGCTGCGAAAACTTGAAAACTTGAAAATCCCCGAGAACTTTGACTATTCAAAGCTGCAGTCGATAACCATTGAGGCGCGGACCAAACTGACTAAATATGCTCCGACAACCATCGGCCAGGCATCGCGTATATCAGGCGTCAGCCCGAACGACATCAACGTGCTTCTTGTCTATTTCGGGCGATAGTTCCACGTGAAACATTTATATATGTAATACAGTATAAAATATTATAAATCAATAAGATAAAACTTAAATATCACATTAAAACAATAACAATTTTGAACATATAAAACAAAAGGTAATTTTGTGGTGTCAAACATAAACGGAAAACTATGTGGATTGTATGTGCTGATTTAGAAGGTGTGTTTGTGCCTGAGGTGTGGATTAATTTTGCCAAGAAAACAGGTATCGACGCGTTAAAGCTGACCACTCGCGATATTAAAGATTATGACGAGTTGATGCGTTATCGTTTGAAAATACTTGACGAACACAACCTTAAAATACAAAATATTCAGGAAGTTATAGCAACAATGAAGCCGCTTGAAGGCGCTCTTGATTTTACTCGCTGGCTGCGCAAAATAACGCGGTTTGCCATAGTTTCCGACACGTTTGTTGAGTTTGCAAAACCGCTAATGGAACAATTAGAAAATCCTTTCTTGCTGTGCCATTCGCTTGAGATAGATTCGACAGGCAGGGTTGTGAATTATAAACTCCGTCAGCCAGACCCGAAACGCCGCACAGTTGAGGCTTTCCAAAGTCTGAAATACAAGGTTTTAGCTTTTGGCGATTCATACAACGACATTCCAATGGTTGAATCGGCCGATGTTGGCATTTTGTATTGCCCGCCCGACAATGTGGTTAAAGACTATCCGCAGTTTCCCGTGGCGCGTAATCTTAACGAGTTGAAAGCTTTAATCGAAAAATATGTTTGCGAGTAGGGTGCAAACGTCATTTTTCTGAATTCGGATTAAGATTTTCGAACAAAATCCTGATAAATTCTTTTGCGGAAAGCTTTTGATAGCTTTCTTTCAGCACAATCACGGCCGGGTGCATCTGATGTTGTTTTCCGGCTATCGGTATGGCTCGCAGATTGTCATGGCCGCGGACAAGCGTTTCCGACATGACAGCAATCCAGTGCCCCGTTTCAACCAACTTCATCATAATCGTCATACTCGAAATTTCTATCTGCGGCGTGAGTCTGACATGATGGTTGTTCAGAATCTGGTCAATCATTAGGCGCGCTTGCGAACCAACCGACGGCAGCACAAGCGGAAACTGTTTCAAAAGTGATGGCGACACTTCACGTTGTGCAACAAGTGGATGCCGATAATTGACTATAACCGAAAGATTTGAATCGAACAGACTGTAATATTCAATCTGATTATCCTCATTGTCGGGCTTGTACGACAGAATAAGGTCTAACTCTCTCTCTTTCAGCAAATCGAGCAATTCGCTTACAGGTTTGTTTATGACAACAAGTTTGATGTTGGGATATTTTTTCGAAAAAGCGATTATTGTACTGGTAATCAAATCGCTAAGTGTAAAAATGACACCTATGCGCAACTCACCGGTTTGAATGTTTTGAAGGTCGCGCAGACGCTGGATGCCAAACTCGCTATCGGCAATGGTTTTTTTGGCGAAAGGCAGAAACTCGGTTCCGGCTTCGGTCAGATAGATTTTTTTGCCAATGCGGTCGAACAGCAAAGTTTGCAGCTCAGTTTCAAGCTGTTTTATCTGTTGCGACAGAGTGCTCTGGGTGATGAACAAAAGTTTAGCCGCTTCGGTAAAATTCAGAGTCTCAGCGGTTTTCACAAAATATTTGAGTTGACGCAGTTCCATAACATCAATCGTTTTTATTAATCGTTCTTATAGAATCATTCAATTTCACAAATGTAAGATATTGAATAATTTTGCAGCCGAAAAAAATGAATGAATATGAATTGGTTTGAATCGCTGATTTTTAACGAATCGGTAGGGCGCACAGTAATGATTTTCGCCTTTGTGGTGGCCGTCGGCTCGATACTTGGAAAACTGAAATTCAAAGGAATATCGCTTGGCTCGACATTCGTGCTTTTTGTCGGAATAATTGTCTCGCATTTCGGCTTCACCCTCAACCCGTCGATTTCGCATTTCATGAAAGATTTCGGCCTGATACTCTTCGTTTTCAGCATCGGTCTGCAGGTAGGTCCAAACTTTTTCTCGTCGTTCAAACAATCGGGCTTGTTGCTTAACGGCTTGGCTGTTGGCAGTATCAGTCTGAACATAATCGTTACTTTGTTGATTTTCTACTTTTTAGGTAATATCGATTTCTCAATGCTGATAGGAGTGATGCAAGGCGCCGTAACCAACACTCCGGGCTTGGGCGCGGCGCAACAGGCTATCAACCAGATGAATCCGACAGGCGATATGCCTTCAATTTCACTTGGTTACGCCGTTGCTTATCCGATGGGCGTGATAGGCGTTATTTTGAGCATCGTTATTATAAAATGCATATTCAGAATTAATTACGACGAAGAACGCAAATCGGTTGCCGGAAAAAATAACGAAGAACCGGCTCGTTGCAGCTATAGCATTTCGAATGCGGAAATCATTGGAAAACAGGTGAAAGAGATATCGCGGATGTTCGACAAAGAGGTGATTTTCGCGCGAATCAGCCATTTGGGCAATGTGTTTGTGCCAACCGGCGATACTGTTCTCGAAAAAGGTGATTTGGTGCGCGTGATAGCTCCCAAACAGCGCGAGGCGGAGCTTGACAAGCTGTTCGGCGAAAAAATCCAAAACGATTTGTTAAACGCTCAAACCGAAGAACTGAAACAACGTAAAATATTGGTAACCAACAAGCGGCTTGAAGGAAAAAGCCTTCAAAACCTGGAGTTGCGAAAGTCGTTCAACGTTAATGTGACGCGCGTTTTCCGTTCGGGTGTTGAGCTTGTGGCTACGGCCGATTTGGTTCTGCATATAGGCGACAAGGTGAAAATTGTCGGCAGCGAGGAGAATCTCAGCCTTGTTGAGAAATTCCTTGGCAACTCGGTTAAGCACCTCAACGAGCCGCACCTTTCTACTATTTTTGCCGGAATTTTCTTGGGAATAATTGTCGGCTACATCCCAATCGCTTTCCCCGGAATGCCGCAACCGGCAAAGCTCGGATTGGCTGGCGGTCCGCTTATCGTGTCGCTTTTGATGGGTGCTTTTGGCCACAAAATCGGCTTGACGTGCTACACAACACAAAGCGCCAACCTGATGCTCCGCGAGATAGGCATATCGTTGTTTCTTGCCTGTGTCGGACTTGAGGCAGGCGAGCACTTCTTCGACACGCTCATCAACGGCGACGGTTTGCTTTGGGTAGGCTACGGATTGCTAATAACAATGATTCCGGTGCTGATTATAGGCTGTATAGCCCGAAAAGTTTTCCACTTGAACTACTTCACAATAGTGGGAATGATTTCGGGAACCAATACCAATCCGCCCGCACTTTACTATTCGAATATGATAGCCGAAAACGACCGCCCGTCGGTGGCTTATTCAACGGTTTATCCTTTGGCAATGTTTCTGCGTATTGTGCTGGCGCAGACGCTGATATTGGTATTGTGGTAAAGCTATAAATTGATATTTACAACGCACAAAAAAGCCCCGAATGAGAATGCGGGGCTTTTGTTTATTGTCAAATTCAAAAATTATCCAATAACCACGCGAGTCCAGTTGTGCTTGTCGGGCTCGGTACCGTATTGGATACCGCGCAGCAAGTTGTAGAGCTTCGTCGAAACCGGACCTGGTTTGCCGTCCTTCGAGAAGACAAAAGTCTTTTTCTGCTCAAGGTCGTCAATCTTCGAGATTGGCGAGATAACGGCTGCTGTTCCGCAAGCGCCGGCCTCTTCGAATGTTGCCAATTCCTCTTCCGGAATCTGGCGGCGCTCAACCGTCATTCCAAGGTCCTCGGCAAGCTGCATCAGGCTCTTGTTAGTGATTGACGGCAGAATCGATGTCGATTTCGGTGTCACGTATGTGTTGTTCTTGATACCGAAAAAGTTAGCGGCACCGCACTCGTCCATATATTTCTTCTCTTTTGCGTCCAAATAGAACTCACAGGCATAGCCAAGGTCGTGAGCCATTTTGTTGGCACGAAGGCTGGCAGCGTAGTTCCCGCCTACCTTATAGATGCCCGTGCCGAGCGGAGCCGAACGGTCGAACTCGCGGATAATCACGTATGGGTTGCAGGCAAATCCGCCCTTGAAGTACGGACCAACCGGAGTAGCAAAAATCAGGAACAGATATTCCGATGCCGGATGAACGCCCACCTGTGCGCTTGTGCCGACAAGCAACGGACGCAGATAAAGCGTGGCGCCAGTCTCATAGGGCGGAATGAAACGCTCGTTGAGGCGGACCACCATATCAATCATCTTGTTGAAAGTTTCAGTTGGCAACTCGGGCATCAAAATGCCGCGGCAGGTCGATTGCAGACGGGCTGCGTTCTCATCGGAACGGAACACGCGCACTTTGCCGTCGGGGCAGCGGTAGGCCTTCAAGCCTTCAAATGCCTCTTGTCCGTAATGCAGGCAGGTTGCTGCCATATGCATCGGAATTGTCTCTTCGGAGCAAACTTCAATTTCGCCCCATTTGCCGTCGCGATAGTAGCAACGGACATTGTAGTCGGTCTTACGGTAGCCAAATCCTATGTTGGCCCAATCAATGTTTTCCATAACTTAAATATTAGTTCTTCTGAAAATCCAACGAAATTAGAAATTATAATAATAAGTTGAACGGGGAAAACGCAAACTTTAATTATACGAGTACGTCAATGCTGACAAATTCGCCTTCTCTTATTATTTTATCCATTAAATTTCTTCCACCACATACCGTTCTATTCCGCGCGGCTTCTTGTTTTGGAAGTTCACGCCTATCAGGAAAATCTTTTTACCGCTTGCGTGGAATGGCTCGGCGTAGTTGTTGTCTTTTATCTGTTGCATGGCGGCTGTGGCGCTCTTATTGTATTTAAACTCAAAGATATAGACATAATCGGCCGTTTCAATTGTCATATCTACGCGGCCGTCGGCTGTGGTGTATTCGGTTTTGGTGTAAAGACCGCAAAGGTTGCAAAGCAGATACAGAATGTTTTGGTAGTTTGCCTCAACAATCTTTGCCGTGTGGCTGTACGGCACGTCGGCCATAAAACTTTTCAAGCGCTGCATAAAGGCGTCAACGTTGCCCGAGCGAACCTCGCGCACGAAGTTCATAATGTGGAAATCGGAAGTGTTTCGGTTGAGCGCGGTGTAAAATGGCAGCAGATAACGCAAAAACCCTTCCCGCACTTCCTCGTTCGGAAAACCTAACTTGTAGAGTTTGAACTCCTCGTCAAATCCTTTAATTGTCAGATACCCGCTTTGGAAAATCACGGGTATGGGGTCGGTTGATGATGAGTCAATCGAGTTGAGCACGTCGCCCATAACTTCGGTGTGTTCCAGTTGCTGAAGCTCATAGTTGTGCCGCTTGAGTAGCTCAACAAGGTACGAAGGCGTGCCAGTCTCGAACCAATAGCTGCCAAATTCGTTGTTTTTCAGTGTGTTTAGCACGCTATATGGATTGTACATTCCGTCGGTGCCAATGGTGAAATGATAACCGTCGTAGCGTTGTTTGAGTTGGGCGTACGCATCGTCAACGCTGATTTTCTTGGCATTGGCCAACCGCTCTACATACGGGTGTAAATCAGTGCTAAGTTCTTCATTATCAATACCGCAGATATTGTAATAATTCTTGTTCATTGACAGGTCTTCAAGGTTGTTTAAATCGCTGAAGACGCTCACCTTGCCGAATTTTGTGACGCCCGTGAGCAATGCGAATTTTATGCAGCCGTCCATACTTTTAAGCGCGCCGTAGAAGGCTTTGAGCGTGCCACGGTAGTCGTCTTGAAGTTCTTGATTGTTAATGGTTTCCAGCATTGGTTTGTCGTACTCATCGACAAGAATCACCACACGGTGGCCTGTTTTTTCGTATGCACGGCGGATAACACCCTCGAAACGCATTCCAAAATCGGCTTCGGACGCTTGTGCGCCGTAAACTTTTTCCCAATTCACCAATGCATTGTTTAGCATTTTATCCAATGTGCCCTTTTCGGCATATTTTGCAGTATTCAAATCCAAATGCAGCACAGGGTGCACCGCCCACTCTTTTTCCAACCGCTCAACAGCCAGCCCCTTGAACAACTCTTTTTTGCCTAAAAAAAAGGCTTCCAACGTGCTGATTAGCAAACTTTTTCCAAACCTGCGCGGACGAGAGAGAAAATAGTATCGGCCAGTTGATAACAATCTGTACATCAACGCTGTTTTATCTAAATAAAAGTAGCCGTCGTTGCGAAGGCTCTCAAAATCCTGTATGCCGATAGGCATATTTTTAAGTTGTTCGTTCATTTGATATTACTTTTTACAAATATCAGTATTTATATTCAAATTTCTCAAATGTCTGTATGCCTATCGGATATTTTTTGAGAAAGTTAGCTATATGTTTGAGTTTTTACAACTCCAGCCGCCCTTGCCTGAAGTAGTTGGCAACTACCATGGCTTTGGCGTGTCCAACGATTTTCTCAAGCATTTCAATTGGCGCCGTGCGGATGGCGTCGATGGTTTTCAGCTCGTTGAAAAGCGCCTCTTTGGTCTTGTCGCCAATGCCTTTGATATTGTCGAGCTCCGACACGAGGAACGCCTTCGAGCGCTTGTCGCGGTGGAAGGTGATGCCGAATCGGTGCGACTCGTTGCGCACGTTCTGCAGCACTTTCAGCGTCTCGCTGTTCTTGTCAAGATAAAGCGGAACAGGGTCGCCCGGGTAGTAGAGTTCTTCAAGACGTTTAGCAATGCCGATGACCGATATTTTGCCCATCAGCCCGAGCTTGGTCAGACTGTTGACAGCTGCGCCCAACTGTCCTTTGCCGCCATCAATAAGAATCAGCTGCGGCAGCTCGTTTCCTTCCTCAAGCTGGCGGCTGTAGCGGCGATAGATTATCTCCTCCATTGAGGCGAAGTCGTTGGCGCCCACCACGGTTTTGATGTTGAAATGCCGATAGTCGCACTTGCTGGGCTTGCCGTTGCGGAACACCACGCACGACGCTACCGGATTGGTTCCCTGAATGTTAGAGTTGTCGAAGCCCTCAATCAGAACCGGACACTCTTTCAACCGCAAATCTTTTTTCATTGTCTCCATAATGCGCTCGGTGCGCTTTTCGGGATTGCGGTTAAGCTGTTGTTTCAGTTTTTCGTGTTTGTAAGTCAGGGCATTACGCTGGCTCAATTCAAGTAATTTTTTCTTGTCGCCGCGCTGCGGAATGGTAAAAGTGATGTTGTCGAGCTCGAAATCCAAATCGAACGGCACAATTATCTCGTGCGATGTGCTCAAATAACGCTCCCGCGCCTCTTGAATGACCGACAGCAACGTCGATTCCTTGTCTTCCTCAATGTGTTTCTGCATCTCGAAAGTGTGTACCTGCACTATGGCGCCGTTCACCACCTTCATAAAGTTGATATAGGCGCAATCATCGTCATCAATTATCGAAAAGACATCGACATTGTGGATTGTCGGGCTGACAATGGTCGATTTGCTCTGGAACTCTGATAGCTTGTCAATTTTATTTTTAATCTGTTGAGCCTCTTCAAATTTATAATCCTTACTTAAAGCGTTCATTTTAGTTTTCAGAAGCTCAATCACAGCGTTTGAGTTGCCTTTCAGAATCTCTTTGATGTTCGAAACGGCTTCGGCGTAGTCTTCTTCGGTTTGCCGCCCCTCGCAAGGGCCAAGGCAGTTGCCAATATGATGTTCGAGGCAGATTTTGTATTTGCCTTTTTCAACCGCCTCGCGGCTCAAATTGAGTGCGCAGGTGCGTATCGGATAAAGCTGCCGGATAAGCTCCAGCAATGTTTTCATGGCGAAGCCCGAGGTGTACGGCCCGAAATAGGTGGAGCCGTCGCGGACGAACTTGCGGGTGGAGAAGATGCGCGGAAACGGCTCGTTTTTGATGCAAATCCACGGGTAAGTCTTATCGTCTTTCAAAAGCGAGTTGTAGCGCGGTTGATATTTCTTTATCAGGTTGTTTTCGAGCAACAATGCATCTTGTTCGGTATCAACCACAATATGCTTAATGTCGTTGATGTTGCGGACCAAAACGCGGATTTTCGCCCGCTCCTGGTATTTGTTGAAGTACGACGATACGCGCCGCTTGAGCCTTTTCGCCTTGCCCACGTAGATGATTGTCCCGTTCTTATCCAAATACTGATAAACGCCGGGGCTCTCGGGCAGCACGGCAACCAATTCTTTCAGGCGGGCGATATGTTGTTCTTCAGTTTCCAATTTCAATGGCATTCATGATGCACACGAGTTTTCATAAATTGTCCGCTACTTTACTTCGTTCACAAGCTCTTTGCCAGCTTTAAATGCCTTTACATTTTCGAGCGTTGTTTCGGCAAGATTTTTAAGAGCATTGGTTGTTAAGAAGGCCTGGTGACTTGTAATAATAACATTCGGGAACGTAAGCAACCGTGCAAGAACATCATCGGTCATAATATCGGTTGACCAGTCGCTGAAGAAATATTTACTCTCTTCTTCGTAAACGTCCATACCAATTCCGCCAATGTGACCGTGCTTGAGGGCGTGAACAAGAGCCTTTGAATCTATAAGCGCACCACGACCTGTATTGATGATTACAGCATCATGCTTCATCATTTTCATTGAATCGTGATTTACAATATGCTTTGTTTCTTCGGTAAGAGGACAGTGCAGACTCAAAACATCACTTTGTTTAAAGATTTCTTCGAGCGTTACATATTCAACATCATTTTTTTCCGCCCATTCCTTGTTAGGATACAAATCGTAGGCGATAATTTTCATTCCAAAGCCTTTAAGGATATCTCCCATAATTCGACCGATTTTTCCGGCACCCAAAATTCCTGCAGTAAGTCCGTGAAGGTCGCGTCCGGTAAGTCCTTCTATATTAAAGTTGGCAGTTTTTGTTCTAAGATAAGCCTGAGGTGTATGACGAGTTAGCGACATCAAAAGCGCAACACCATGTTCGGCAACAGCATAAGGAGAATATGCCGGAACACGAACAATTTTTATTCCGGCAGCTGCGGCAGCCTTGATGTCAACATTGTTAAAGCCCGCACAACGCAAGGCAATGAGCTTTACTCCGCATTCCTTGAGTGAGGCGATAACCTGTTCATTTACAACATCATTCACAAAAACACAGACTATATCATAACCTTTGGCGGTCATTGCAGTGTTTTCGTTGAGTTTGTACTCTTTAAAATCAATCTTGTATTTGAAATTCTCATTTGCAAGAGTGAACGACTGTTTGTCGTATGAATGTGTATCAAAAAATGCGATTTTCATATTAGTATGATTTAAAATCTGTTACAACGTGTTACTTCGGCAAATTGATTAATAGTGAGAAGTGGTTTGAGCGGCCGCCAAGTGTGTAGCAAGCATTGGCATATTCAATGCTGAACCGTTTGAGCCGCAACCCGAAACCAAGCGACACTCCGGCCATTCCGGGCGAGTTGCTCAATTTCAGCTCCTGACGACGTTTGTAATTGAATCCCACACGGGCGTTGAAAGCCTTGTCAGGGAACAACTCAACTCCTAAAACGCAGTGACGCAGACAGTTGTCGATAAAATCGGGCAATTTGTTACTGTTGTCCTCAACCTCGGAACCATCATCCGGTTTGTTGTCTTTTTGCGGTTTAAGGTTGAATTTCTGCATTTGTTGTAAAACCAACGACATACGGAACGGAGCGTGTTCAAGCTGATGACTTATCGAGGCTAAAATCTCAAACGGAGTATCGGCATAGTTGCCGTCGTAAGAGACTATCTGCGCGCCAAAATTGCGAAGAAGAATCGAGGCCGCAGTGTTGCCGTTGCGGAAATTGTAGGCCGCCGACACATCGGCAAGCAAACCTATTGAAAAATAACCGCCAATGCTCGAAAACACAGGTTTTACGGTGGCTCCTATCGAAAAACAGGAATCGAAATGCTGGCAGTATGACAGGCGGACAGCCCACTCGTTCGACGAGAAGCTGCCGGCGGCGTTGCCAAACTCGTCGTAGCGCGTGTTTTTGCCGCTATTCAGATACTGCAATCCGGCGGCAAGCGTGCCAGGCGCATACGGCGTGTGGAAGCTGTAAGCCACATCGGCTACCGATATTCCGGCAACATAGTTGACATAATTAACGGCAAGTTTGTTTTCGGTCTCAGTCGACAGAAAAGCCGGATTAGCGGTGGCCAGATTCAAATCGGGTTCGGCAATGGCTTGCGGAACACCGCCCAAAGCCCCAATGCGCGCCGATGTCGGCAACTCGACAAACTGAAACACCTTTTTGCCCGATTGCGCCCAAGCCGTAACGGACAACAACATGACGCCGGCTGCCAACAAAAAATGTCTGCCGAGCGCTGTCAATCCGTTATGCCGATGCGGTATCATCTTTTAAAGTTTTGCCAAAGCAATTTTCAGTTCAAATCCGAATTCGGTAGTGCTGTTGCGGTACGAGTTTGATGTCTTCGGGTTTGTCAAATCGTAGTCGTAATAGAGTTTGAGTGTTACCTTCTCATTCAGCTCATACTCGGCCGACAAACTCATCGCCAGACCAAGCTGTCCCGATGTTATCTCGTCGGTTTGATAGACAAGGTCGCGGGTGACGCTGATGTTGTCGCTGACAGTGAAGTCGGCGCGTAGGTTGAGGTCGCTCACAATCTGTTGTCCCTGGCGCGTTTTGAACGGCAGCACAAAATCTTCAATCCGATAGCCGGAACCAATCACATACTCGCGCTTGTGAACCTCAAGCATCTGGTTGTTGGTCAGGTTCATAGTCATGGTGCGGCTGCGTTTGAACTCCAATTTCGAGCTCATGCTACTTTTCCATGTAACATCGACACCAAACAACGGAGCGAACGATTCAGATATGGCGAACGATGTGAGGTCGTAGTATGGGATAAACATTCCGGCGTTGACCGAGCTTGTGGCCCACGACAGATTGGCGTATTCAGGGCGTTTGGCCTGTTCGTAGTTGTAGTAGCTGTTGCTGCGATACGAGCTTATGGAGAATGTGCTTGTGTAGCTGTGCGACAGCGAGATGGTCTTGATTTTCTTCTTGAATAACTTGTAGTTGGCAAGTCCGTCGTACTTCACGCGCCAACCCGGGCGGAAATGCTTCCAGCTTGTGAAATCCAATCCTGACTCAAGGCCTGTGTAAGCCAACAGGAACGCCGGGACGGCGATGTCGGGGTTTGATATCGAATAGCCGTCGGGCATAGAGTCGGCGTCATACACCGGATTGTACTCGCCAAAGTTCATCGGGGCGTGTCCGCGGCGCATATCGGCTTGCCGCCAGGCGAATTTGCGCAGATTGCTGCGATACTCGCCAAAGGCTTCCGACGAGGTGTTTTTCTCGGTCGGCCGCTTGTCGAAAGCTGTTTTCAGCGACCAGACGTTGATGTTGTAAGCGCCTGACTCCAAGCGTGTTGAGCGATAAACATCGTACTCATCGTGCTTGGCGTTCCAATTGCCCACATAGTAGTATTCGCTACTTTTCTTTGTAATGGTGCGCTGTCCGGTAAAGTCAATCTTAAGCGCCTTAACCGGCTGGTAAGTGGCTTTTATGTCGACGCGCTTCTGATTGGTTGTCAGGAACGGCTCCACAAGGTCGCGATTGTTGATTAGCAAGCCTTTGCGTGCTGTGCGGTCGGCAAAGGCGGTGTCTTGGTAGCCGAAGATGAACGGCAATCCAGGATTGGTGCGCAACTCGGTGAAGCTGTATTTTGGCGTGTATCCTTCAAGTGTCATGGCATTTGACTCGGTGTAGGCGAACGACACGTTTTTGAAGCCCGTAACACCCAGAACCACACCTTCCATTACGCGGCGGACGGGCGAGTCCTCGGTTGACCGCTTGCCACTGATGGTAACAATGGCATTGTCGGCGTCTTCTTCCATTTTCACTTTCACGCGATTACCATTAACCACCTCAAACGATGATTTAAGTGTTTTTCCGCTTTGTGTAACCTTCACCTGAATATCTTCCTCGGTGCGCAAGTTGTGAGTTATGGTCTTGCTCTCGCCGGCTTTGGCAGTGAAGTTCTCTTTGCGTGCCGACACAGTCTCCATGCGGGTTGCCAGGCGTTTTTCGCGTGTCTGGCGGTATTTTTTGTTCAGGTCGTCGAGCGGCTTGTACTTCTTATACAAGTTGTCGAGATTGCCCTGTGCGTTTATGGTTATCTGATTGGTGTTGCCGATGCTGTTACCTGCAAAAAGCGATGTGTCGCGCATCTCAGGTCCGCGGTCCCACTCGTAGGTTGAGGCGTAGCGCGCCGTCAGCGATGTCCACGCAAAGCCGGGCAGCTTGTTGATAGGCACGGTGTACGACGCCGTGAATTTCTGGTTATGCTTGTCGGGAACGCCGCCTTCCATTATCGACTCCCAGACTTCCTTCTTAAACTGTTCGTATTCAGTGCGGTTGGTCTTGTCAATCAGGCCTTCGGGCTCCTGAATCAGCGCCATGGTGTTCATCTGCCAGGTGAATTTGATGCCTTTCGACAGATTGTATTTGATGCTGAACTCGCGCTCCCAGTCGAACCGCTTGTCGCAGGTTGGTGTGTACTCCTCGCCGTCCGATGTAACGTTCAGGTTGGTGTTGCGCAACAGCGTCTGGTTGTATTCGCGCTCAACGCCTGTGCGCCAAGCTATCTGCGCCGGAGCCAGATAGAAGTTGAAGTCGCCGATGATGCGCAGATAAGGCTTCTTCAGCACTTTCACGTTCTTGAACGGCTCAATGGCTTTGGGCTGGTTGTTGAACGTGTAGTTGAGCGAGCCTGTGTGCGTCTTGGTGTTGTCGTAGGCGGTGCTGTAGTCGTTGTAGTTCTTCTCAACGTAGGCGTAGCTTGCGCTGAAGTTCTGCGGCGAGTAGAAGTGAGTCTTGTTGCTCTTTTTCTTTTCGGGCTTTTTCTGTTCGCCGTCGTCGGCTTTCTGTTCTTTCTTGACAGCCGCTTTCTTGGTGCGACCGCCGTAACCTACGTTTGTGAAGCTGATGCTCTTGCGCTCGGTAAGTTCCTGAATGTCTTTCAGATATTCTTTCTTTTCCTTTGGCGTCATCTTTTTTGTGGCCTCTTTGATTTTGACATCGGGGTCGAATGGGTTGTACTCCGGATTGACAGCCGTGCGCGAGTAGCTCATAAACATCGGCAGGCGCACGTTCAGGTTCTTTGGCAGAAGTTTGCCAAGCTCGAAGTTAGCCGCAACATCAAGTTGTTTGGTCTGTTCTTTCGAGCGTTCCGATGTCGATTGCTCAATACTTCCAAATCCTGCCTGCGTGGTGCTTCCAGCCATGTTGACATTACCAAAATCGGCTAATTTGAGGCTCATTGCGCCCTGTACGGCCCAGCCGCCGCTCTCGTCGAAGTCGGTCAAGCGAAGCTCGTTAATCCAAATCTCGACCGATTTGCTGCGGCCGTCGTCGTTCGAGCGGAACGGATTGGTTTTGGCCAGCGGGTTGCGAACACCAATCATCAGCGATTTGACAAGCGCAATGTTAGGGTTGCCCACAACGGTTATCCGGCGTTTTGAGTGCCCCGATGTGGTTGTCACAACGTATGGCAGTGTCTGCGAAACCGACGGATTTCCGGCCGAAATCTCGGCGTTGCGCTCAAGTTTGGCATCGACAAGTTCCTGGAATATAATCTCCATGTTGTTCTCCTCGGGCCAAACAAGCTCGCGGTTCTGTTTGTTATCAGGGTAAGGCCGCGATGTCCACCACGGTGTCAGTTTCAGCGGCACCTCATATTCGTAGTAGTTCTCAGTATAATCTTGGCCGATGCGGATGAAGCATGTTATCTCATCGTCGTCGAGCGAGGTCTCGTCGTCAACCGCTTCGGCGTGGATGAACATCTTCAGTTTCTTATAGTTGCGCATATCAACGTTCGTTGTCTTGTAAACCGATTTCGAATAGCCGTCGGCCAAATCAACAACTTTCATCGTCATACTCTGTTCGTTCAGCTCCACAAGCTGCGTCTGCGACGGGTCTTGCTCGCGTGTCACGCCCGGAGGCAGAAGATAGTTGACAGGCGTGCGGCTGCCGTTCTCCTCAATGTTGATAGTCGACATGCTGAACGCGGCGGCGGCATCGTCGTTGTTCTCGGTAGTAACAAGGCTCTCGCTGCCGTCTTTCAGGTCGTAGTCGTAGGTGAACCAGTCGCTCTTGACAAGATTCAGAGTGGCAAAGCGCAGCACGACTTTCTCGCTCCATCCGTGCAGGAACATACGCATAAACCGGATTGACGTAAAGTCCTCAATGTTACCAATTTGCTGACGCTCGTTAGAGCTGAGCGGAATGCGGAACAAATACCATTTTACCGATTTGTGTTCCGAGTTGGGCATTGTGTTGGTTACGTTGCGTTCATCGACAATGTAGTTGGTGCCCACAACCATGTTCTCGCGGCTCAGGTCAACGCGGTATTGGAAATATGACTCCGACTCGCACAGCGTGTAGTCGCTGTTCAGGTCTTCGACATCAGGCATCGATGTTGAGTAGGTTGAGGTGGCGCCGGTGCTCACGGGCGAGTTGCCCTCCATGCCGTTGTAGTTCATATAGCGGTCGACAATGCCGTAGCCGGCTTCATCGTAATCGCTGCCTTTGAAGTAGTGGTAATCGTCGCCCGAGGGGTCGTCGAAGAAACTGCGATAGACATCATCGTTGAGCACGTTTTTCAGTTCGTCCAAATACGATGAGAAGAAAACCTGCTCGTCCGACAGTCCGCCGCTGAAAGCCGTACCGCTCAATCCGTCGAGGCCGACATCTTGGTAACGGCGCTGGTTCTCGTCGTTGACAAAGCTGAGCGTGCTTGTCTGCACTGCCGGCACGCGTCCCCAAGTAGTAACATCGTAGGTGGCAGGGTCGGGCGGATAGGTTGTCGGCAGGCCGTTCTCGTAGCTTTTGCGGCCGTCTTTCAGCACATCCTCCGATATGTTACCGAAGTTGAAATAGAGCTGTCCGCCCGGGTTAAGCGAGTCTTCCTCAACAAACGGGTCCATCATCCAGAACTCAAGATAACCGATGTTCGATGTCTCGAAATTCTTTATGGTTGTCTCGCGCATGATGCCCGCCCATTTGTCTTGCGGATTCATGAAATGGCCGGTCTCGTCGTAGTCGTCGATACTGTAGTTGTAAGGGCCGCGCAATGTCGGGTCGTAGGCAAGGTCGAAGGTGGTGAGGTAGAGGGCGTCGCCCGACGACTGGTCGCGGTTAGGGTAGATGTTAAGCTCCGGCACGCGGTAGGCGTTCAGCCTTGATTGTTCGGCTTTCGACACCGGCGAGCTCGACTGGAACATCAGCGGGTCAATCTTGTACCACGCAAGTTTGGCGCGGTTGAAGCCCGAGCGCAGGTCGCCGTAGAGCGACGCCTCGCTAAAGATGTTGTCTTGCGGAATGCTGGCTATGCGCCATGCTTCGCGGCTGGTCATGTCGTAGTTCGACTCGCTGCTCTCAAAATCGTCGATAAAGACCTCGCCGCTCTTGCCCACAGCTTTGTTGTGGCCCGGCACAAGCTGCGCAAACTCGCCCTGCACCGACAGCGACGACTGCTCTTTGGTCTCTAACAGCGGCAGCCAGTCGAGGATTTTTGTGACAAGCGGCAACTCAACCTCATACGAACCATTCAAGCCCCAGATGGTGTTCGAAATCGGGTCCTCGCCAACGTTCACCTTGGTGGTTGTAGGTTTCTCGGTCAGGCGCATCACTGTTCCGCCTAAGTTGAAGCGGTCGCTGAAGCGGTAGTCGAGGTGGGTGCCCAACAGCGTTTTGGTCATCAAGTTGAAGTCGGAGTTGCTTTCGAGGTTCACCTTTATCGGCGTGCCCGACACAAGGTAGCTCTCGTTGATGATTTTGACGCGCCCCATGCTGTAATCGACCGTGTAATCGACATTCTCGACAAGCGTGATGCCGCCCGCCGTTACTGTCACCGAGCCTTGCGGAATGTTGAATGAGTTGAGGATAATCTCGGAGCCGCCGGCCGATTTATACGAACCTTTAAGGTAGAATTTGTTTTTGGCCGTCATCTGTATCGCCTTGTACTGGGTGGAGTCGTACAATTCCTGGAACACAAACTCTTTCGATTGGGCATCGCCGCCCAAAGTGTCGTGCAGGTGGCCGCCAAATGGCTCAACAACAGGAAAATAGATGCGTCCGTTGGTGGCGTTGACTGTTATGCCGTTCACAAAGTCGAAAAATCCGTTGCCGCCTTTCACGTAGTTGTTTTTGCTGTCGAGGTTGTCGAGGCCCATAAGGTTGAGCAACTTGGTGTTTTTTATCTCGTTCGACAGATAGGCGTTCGACAGCTTGCGAACACGTGATTTGTTGTTGTAATACTCAACCTCAAGCACAAAATCGTCGCGGTTGAGCTGATAGGCGCCCAGCGAATAGACGTTTTTCATCATCAGGTCCCAGTTCGGATATTTGGGAGTGAAGTTGCTACCTTTCAACAGTTTGACAACCAAGTTATTGGGGTTGTTTATACCGTCGCTCGAGAACTCACCCACCTTGTAGCTCTGTCCGTTGTAGGTGAACTCGAAGGCCACGGCCAGAATCTCGTCGCTGTTGAGGGCGGAGTTCAGCGTTATGTAGCCCAGCTGCGTGTTTACCGAATACTCGTTGCTGTTCAGCTTGCGGGCGTATTCCACTTTCTCGTAGTCGCGGGCGCTGGCGTAGCCTTTGGCGTCGAGTAGCTTGGTCACCTGGTCGATGTTGCGGATGCCCTCGGTCGACACCACATCGTCGTAGAGACTGTTGGCGCCGTTGTCTGGTGCCGCATAACGGTAGAAGTTGACATCGGAGTTCAGCACGGCGCGGTCTTTGCGGTTATACATCGGGTACTCCTCGCGCTCCTCGCCCAAATCCATGAACGCCACAATGTTATGCGCGTTTTCGGTCGATTTTTTATTGTTCGTTACCCAAACTTCGATTTTTGTAATCTGCACGCTTGTCACAATCACCGGCAACTGTTTGAGGGCGTTGTCGTACTGTGCGCGGAAGAAGTGCGACAGGAAGAAGTGGCGGTTCTTATCGTAATCGACAGCCGACACATCGAAGGTGCTTGTCTGCGCGCCGCCTTGCGTGGTAATGGTTTTCGACTCGCCTTTTTGCTGCGATATGACAGTCGAGACGTAGAGTTTGCCGAATTTCAGCTCCGTCAGCACGCCGAACAGACTCTGGCTTCCCGTGATGAGCGATGTCGACAGCGGCAGCGACACGTTTCCGGCCTCAATCTTCTGGATGATGTCATCCTCTTTGCCTTGGAATTTCAAGTTGGCTGTGTTGTCGAAATCGAACTGTGACTCAGTGTCGTAGCTGATTTTCAGCTCCAGATTCTCGCCGATTTTTCCGGCCACGCTCATCTGTATCTTCTCATCGAAATCGAAAATGGTCTGCCGGCGCAGCGACTGCGCAATGTTAGGGTTGGCCGTGTTGGTTATCTTGACACCGAATTTGAGCGACGCCGTTCCCTGCGGCTTGATGTCGATGACATTGCTGCCGAAAATGGTCTCAAAAAGCTCGTTGTTGACATTGATTTTGGTGAGCGATGAGCCTTGGCGCTCAAAATTCTCGCCTTGGTAGCGCTGCCGCCAGTAGTTACGCATCGAGCGGTCGACATCGTAGCTGTTGTACTCCTCGCGCGACATGTTGAAAGGCGGACGGATGTCGACGCCGCCCACTTTCTGGTGGATGATGTACTGGTCGGTGGCCTCGTCATACTCAACTTCGTTGGTGAAGTTCGACGGGTCTTTCAGGTTGAGGTTCGATGCCGGTCTTGACGGCTCGTAGGGAGTTGCTTTTGGTTTGGCTATGCGGAAAGGCAAAGCGGTAGTATCGCCGCCCGATTGCGCAAACACGCCCTCGGCAGCAATAATGAAAATGGCTGCAATAGCAATGCGCAGCTTTGTTTTCAACCTCCGCCTCATTAAAAATTATATCGACTTTAAGGCTTTTTTGACCATTTCCTCAACCTGCATGGTCGGGTTTTCTTTAAGCAGCTTGTCGAGCAGTTTCTCCACCACGTTTTTCTGAAAACCCAAAGCCACCAAAGCAGATAACGCTTCTTCGCGGTTTGTATTGCTTTGAGCAAACAAAAAATCTGTATTGGCCTCGGTTTTTCCGATTTTGTCTTTCAAATCGACAATAATGCGCTCGGCGGTTTTCTGCCCAACGCCTTTGATGCTTTTTATCATCGCCACGTTTCCTGTGAGTACGGCGTCGCGTAACTCGCTGGCACTCAACGACGAAAGAACCATTCGCGCAGTGTTGGCTCCCACGCCCGAAACCGTGAGCAGCAGACGGAACACCTCGCGCTCTGTCTTCGATGCGAAACCATAAAGCAGCTGGGCGTCCTCGCGCACAATGTAGTGGGTGAAAACAATGGCCTGTTCCTTGCCCGAAAGCGATGTGTATGTGTTCAGCGAGATGAGAATCATATAGCCGACGCCACCGTTATCGATAACCACATAGGCCGGTGTCAGTTCAGCTATCCGCCCTTGGATGTATTCGTACATAATTCAGTAACTTGCCTTTATTTATTAGAGGTGCAAAGGTAGAAAAATAGTTGGTTGATAAACGGCGAAATGTTTTGCATCACATTTAGGGGACGAATGACTATAAATCGAACATGATATGAACGTTAAATTTTACGCTCAATAGTAATTTTGACTCAAAAAATTTTACGCTCAGTATGTTTTTTGAGCGAATAAATTTTACGCTCAGTGTGTTTTTGTTTTGTAAATAAATAATTATCAGTATTTTTGCCACAAACAAAACGAACATACAAATGAAGGTCACAATTTTTAAGCGCAAAGCGTACGAAAAATTGCTGAAATGGAAGCAAGAATCCAACGGCAAAACAGCAATTCTGATAGAGGGCGCAAGGCGGATTGGCAAATCTACCTTGGCGGAACAATTTGCCCAAAATGAATACCAATCGTATATACTGATAGATTTCGCAAACGTCAACCCCGAAGTTAACAACCTGATTGAAAATCATATACACAACCTCAACTATTTCTTTATGAGGCTGCAATTCATATATGGCGTAACGCTTGTAGAGCATAAATCTGTAATCATTTTCGACGAAGTACAAAAGCAACCTCTTGCACGTCAAGCAATTAAGTATCTCGTAAAAGATGGACGCTACCACTATATCGAGACGGGTTCGCTCATCAGCATCCGCCAAAATGTGAAGGACATTGTGATTCCAAGCGAAGAGACCCGCATTCAAATGTTCCCAATGGATTACGAAGAATTTCGTTGGGCATTGGGCGACACCGCCACGGTTACACTTCTCCGTCAGGCATACGACAGCAAAGAGGCGTTGGGCGATGCCACGCACAGGCATCTTATGCGTGATTTCCGTCTGTATATGTTGGTGGGCGGTATGCCGCAGTCAGTTAACGAATACTTGACTACCAACAATATGCAAAAAGTTGACGAAGTAAAACGCCAAATTTTGAATTTGTACGCCGATGATATGCACAAGATAGACAACACAGGTAAATTACGTTCCGTGCTGTGGGCTATTCCATCCGAATTGTACAAAAACACCAACCGCTTTCAGATGTCGGTCGTAGTTGACAACACGTCAACCGAAAAACGTCAGGAACTCTTGGACGAGATGCGCGAAAGTATGATTGCCAACATCGCCTACCACAGCAACGACCCGCACGTGGGTTTTCGCCTCACAGCCGACTTCAAACGGTACAAGATGTATCTTTCAGACACAGGATTGTTTGTTACGTTGGCTTTTTGGGACAAAGACTTCACTGAAAACATCATATATCAGAAACTCCTGTCCGACAAGTTGGACGCCAACCTCGGTTACGTCTATGAGAATGTCGTAGCCCAAATGTTGCGATGCGCAGGCAACGAATTATACTACTATACGTTCCCAAGCGCGACCCGCAACAACTATGAAGTGGATTTCCTTCTATCGCGTGGCAACAAGCTACTGCCCGTTGAAGTAAAATCGTCGGGCTACAAGTCGCACAAGTCGCTTGACGCATTTTGCGAAAAATTCTCTTCTCGCATTGGCAACAGAGTTTTGCTATACACCAAAGATTATCACAAAGAAGGCGCAGTGGAATATTTGCCGATATATTTTGCACCGTTTTTATAACCCAAAACAACGCCGAAGGCGTGACATATCACAGGCCGGGGTGTGAACCCCGGATTGGACGTCAGCCACAAATAATGAACTCCGAAGCGTGACACATTTTTATTGTGCCACCCGTTCCGGGTTAGGTGGGTGGCAACAACAAAACAGGGGCTTACGCCCCTGCCTATGTTATGCCGCCCCGTTGGGGCTGGTTTTGGGCTTATCGCTTTGCGAGAAATTTCAACAAAATTCAATAGAAAATTTATAAAAATTGATTTTTAAAATTTTGTATAATTTTTAGAATCAATTTTATAACAATTTCCGCCCGCAGGGCGCAACCCAAAAAAAACGCGATACACCACAAAAAAACGTAGAGACGTGCCATGGCGCGTCTCTACAAAAATCACATTTCCAATATTTTGCATTGCTGGGCGCAAACATTGCGTCCCTACACGCATTATTGTTTCTTCATCAATTCCTCCAGCATCTTCTTCATCTCCGCCATCTCTTTTTTCATGGCCTCGTTCTCTTTCTGCTGGTTGGCTACGGTTGCTTCCAATGCGTCTTTCTCCGCTTTCAGCTCTTTCACGGCCTCAATAAGCAGCGGTGTTATGTTGCTGTAATTGACCGATTTATAACCATCTGCGCCAGTCTCGTCAGCCTCGGGCAGAACTGCCTCAAGCTCTTGCGCCAGAACGCCCACGTGGCGGTTGCTGTCGAAATTCTTGTTGGGGAACTCCTTAACGCGCCACTCGTAGGTTACACCATTGAGTGTGAGCACTTTATCCAATGCTTTTTCAAGCGGTTTGATGTTGGTTTTCAGGCGTTGGTCGGAGGTTTGGATTGTGCCGTTTGTGGCATTAATTACATTGGTATAAACCGTATTCCAACGATTATCCTCTGTGCCTAAATCGTACAATGTTGCTCCTGTCCAAATATTTTGTTCACTGTTTGTTGGATAAACATTTCCTCTAAATTCTGTATTTCCATTCTTATAGACAATCATTGCAGAGCTTCTTGAACCCCATAATCCATTACCGATGGTAAATAATCTGTCAGTGTTGCCCCACATATCTTCACTGAATTGGCCGGCAACAACTGTGTCGTTTTCTGTACCTACAACAAATTCGTATGCCGACTGAGCTTTTGTGCCATATCCCGTAGCCAAGGAATAATCTCCATGGGCTTGTGCCTTATATCCCAATGCTGTGGAAATAGTTCCGCTGGCTTGAGTCTGATATCCCAATGCCGTGGATGCCCAGCCAGTAGCTCTTGCTTCTTGTCCTAAAGCCATAGCCGACGCATTGGTTGCACCACAAAAATAGCCAAATGCCATCGAGTTATCTCCTTCAGCAAAAGAGAATGTACCCAAAGCCATTGATTGATAGCCTTTAGCTCTTGTTTCTACCCCCAAGGCCATAGCTCCATTTCCTGATGCTTTGGCTTCTGGTCCAATAGCATACGCAGCAACGCCAGTTGCTTCTGGTGCCCAATAATGGCCGCCAGTACTACCTATAGCAAAACTGCCTTCTCCTGTTGCCTTTGCATAGCCGCCAATCGCATAGCTACGCATACCCGCAGCATATGTTTCTTGACCAATAGCATAAGCATTGTAAGCCGTGTCGGCTGTTTCGCAATTTTCACCTATTGCCACAGACCCCCAGCTTTTGGCTTTTGCAAAAAAGCCTAAGGCAAACGAATTTTCACCCGTGGTTTTAGCAAAATAACCAATAGCCTGTGAGTTTTTGCCGGCGGCTTCAGTGTATAAACCTAATGCAAAAGAGTTAATAGCAGTGTCGGCAGTGCTTGAAGCAAGACCAATTACCATCGAATTCGGTCCATAAGCACTTGAATATTGGCCGAAGCAAAAGGAATTGTCGCCATAGGCGGTTGCACCAGAACCTATAGCAACCGAGTTTTCGCCATTTGCAAATGAAACGGAACCGATGGCTGTAGATGTCCTGCCTTTTGCCGTTGACATATACCCCATCGCTTGCGAGTAGTTGCCAATGGCTTTGTTCTGGTAACCAACATTAAACGAGTTTTCGCCAACCTGTGCGGCACTGTCAACTCTCAGATTTCCAGCTAAAAAAGAGTTCTTTTTTGGGTACCAGTAAACGCGGTTCTCATTGTTGATTACTTCGGCATTTTTTGTGAGGTCTATATTGAAAAGTTCGCCTGAGCCGGTCTTGCCGCCGCTTTTGCCGGCAACGGCAAATCCGCTTTTGGCAGCCTTGCTGCCGGCTGGCGCATCATCAATATAGATACGTGTGCTCTCGTTGTCAATAGTCAGATAGTTGGGGTTGGTGTTGTTGGCTTTGCCGCCGCTCTTTCCAGCCACAGCAAACTTGGCCTTTGCTGCTTTTGTGTCGTCATCGTCAACAAACACTTTTGTGCCCGCTTCGTTCACAACCAACAGATTGCCGTCGGCTTTACCACTTTTGCCGGCTACGGCAAATTTTGCTTTTGCTGCTTTTCCGCTGGCGGTGTCGTCAACAAAAACTTGTGTTCCGTTGTCGTCAATGGCAAAGAAATTGGCGTTCCCGCCGGCCTTACCCGAGCGTCCAGCCACAGCGAATTTTGCTTTAGCGGCTTTTGTGTCGCCGTCGTCAACATAGACTTTTGTGCCAGCTTCGTTCACAACCAACAGATTGCCATCGGCTTTGCCACTTTTTCCTGCTACGGCAAATTTAGCCTTGGCGGCTTTTCCGCTGGCGGTGTCGTCAACAAAAACTTGTGTTCCGTTGTCGTCAATGGCAAAGAAGTTGGAGTTCCCGCCGGCCTTACCCGAGCGTCCTGCAACTGCGAATTTGGCTTTTGCTGCTTTTGTGTCGCCATCGTCAACATAGACTTTTGTTCCAGCTTCGTTCACAACCAACAGATTGCCATCGCCTTTGCCACTTTTGCCAGCCACAGCGAATTTGGCTTTAGCAGCCTTACCGCTGGCGGTGTCATCAACGTAAATCTGTGTGCCATAGCCGTTTACGGCAAAATAGTCAGTATTGGCGTTGGCTTTGCCGCTCTTGCCGGCTACGGCGAATTTGGCTTTGGCAGCTTTGCCGCCGGTTGTTACGGTATCATCGTCAACATAAACCTTTGTGCCGCTGGCGTTTACCGAGAAATATTGGCTCTCAGTGCCGTCTTTACCGCTCTTGCCTGCCACGGCAAAACCGCTTTTTGCGGCCTTCGCATCGTTCTCGTCAACATAAACGCGAACACCGTTTTTATAAACGGCGAACACAACCTTGCCGTCGTTATCCTTCACCTCAAACAGAGCCTCTTCGTCACCAGTCTCGTTTGTAGCCTGAATCTTAATGTTTTTCGGGTTTTCAACCTCACCGGTCTTTTTGGCGTACTCGGCCACCGGAACCGATTGCAGCTTGGTGGTGCCTATGGTAACCAGCAAATCGTCGGTGCCAACGCCCGTAGGGTCAAACTCCGTTTTCATATACACTTCGCCGCTGTTCCAAGGCACTTTCGAGAAATAACCTGACAAAACCGTGCCGTTGCCCACAACAATCGAAACCACACCATAGGCGTTGGTGGAGACAGGTTTGTGCATCTCCTTGTAATAGACTTCGTTGCCATTGGCGGTTGTCAACGTTATACGCAAAGCTATCTGTTGTTCGGCCAAAAGGTTGCCGTTGGCATCACGAATAACCGCCTGATAATTAAACCCGTTTTGGGCCATTGTCATTGTAGCTGCAAAAACGGCTGCAACTGCCAACATTAGGTGTCTGATTTTGTTCATAGTGGTAAGTATTTAAAAAGATAAAAGTTTAGAGGTTAAGAGGTTTAAAGTTTAGAGGCAAGTGTTTGGTTATAAGTTTTTGAAGTTTAAAGTTTTAAGTTAAATGATTAGGGTTTAGTAGTTAATGATTAATGTTTAATGATTAATGTTTAATGTGTAGGGACGCAGAGCCTGCGTCATCGTTTTCGTTTAAGTTTTCGTTAGTGTTATCGTCATCGTTTTAGTTATCGTCATCGTTAGTGTTATCGTTTTAGTTATCGTCAGTGTCAGTGTTAGTGTTTTCGTTTAAGTTTTCGTTAGTGTTATCGTCATCGTTTTTCCCCAAAGAATTTCAAAGATAGCAAATTAGAGTGAAAAAAGAAAGCCGAAAACACAAAAAGTCATCGTCAGAGTTATC